>DATIHO010000001.1:0-4433 GCA_035480615.1 Chlamydiales bacterium
TATATGTCTGCTTCTTTTTGTTGCTATTCCCCTACCCCAAAATCTCAAGAAATTACAACACACTGATAATTAAGGCTCTTAAAAATCTAAGGACTTAATGCCTTTTCCCACTGCAGGTACGCATTTGTCGGATGAACCATTTTAAATCACTATAGTACTTACCCTCTTTTTTGAACTATCCGGAAATTCCGGATAGTTGCTTCTTTAGATATCTCTTTCTAATTGAAGATGTCAATTTTATCAAACAATTAAAAGAGCTGGATTTTCAAGATATTTTTGCACTTTTTTGAGAAATTGCGCAGCTTCGGCACCATCAACTACACGGTGATCCGCAGATAAAACAAGCCCCATTTTCTTGCCCACAACCACAGCGCCGTTTTTTACAAGTGCTGCCTCTTCAATAGCGCCAACAGCTAAAATACAAGATTGGGGAGGATTGATGATCGCAGAAAAATCGCTCACCCCAAACATTCCCATATTTGAAATGGTAAATGATCCCCCTTTATACTCTTCCGGTTGAAGCTTTCCTGTTTTTGCCCGTGCAGCCAGCGCTCTTACCTCAACTGAGATTTCTCCCAAGTTCTTGTAATCAGCAACGCGCACGATGGGCGTAATCAATCCTGCCTCCACTGTTACAGCGATACAAATGTCCACCGTCTTAAACAAAATGATCGATTGGGTCGAAGCATCGAATCCGCTATTGATATTTGGATGTTCTTGTAAAGAAAGAGCGGCAGCGCGGATGACAAAATCGTTGAATGTAACCTTGAGGTTTCCGTTTTTCAATTGCTCTCGAGCCTCATATAGAGGACCGGCATCAATCTCCTGGCGCACATAAATATGGGGAATAAAGGTTTTAGATCCGCTTAAACGACTGGCAATGACTTTACGCATGGGAGATAACGGCACTGTCTCATACGTTCCAGGAACGATTGTCGGAATTGTTTTTCTGCCGAACGTAACTGGTTGATCCGGCATGGCAAGATTCAAATCACGGCTTGTCACCCTTCCTGATGGACCAGATCCTTTTACAGTACTCAGATCGATCCCCTTTTCCTTCGCGAGTTTTTTTGCCAAAGGCGATGCCCGGACTCGAGAGATTGCGGCCTCTGTTGGAAACTCGAATTCATAATGCGTTAACGGAGGCTCTGGAAGAAAAACAGGTTGCTGCAAGCTTGAAGAAATAGCCGTTGCTTCTCTCATGGCTACAGGTTGGTCATATTGCCTGTCTTCTTCTGATTCAGAACTTTTTTCAGGAAGAGGAGGGATCAGGCTGATACCTTCCGGTTCATATCCTTCGATCGTCTCTTCTGCTTTTTCGGTAAAAATCGCAATAGGCTGGTTGACTTTTGCGGAACTTCCTTCTGGAATTAAAATTTTTCTAAGAAATCCTGTATCAAGAGCGCTATACTCAATGGTGGCTTTGTCAGTTGCAACTTCAACTAATACCTCTCCGGATTTGACTTTTTCTCCTATGTTTTTATGCCATTTCGCAATCGTTCCCTCTTCCATGGTAGGAGAAAGTTTTGGCATTGTCACAGTAAACGGCATGTGAGCATCCTGTCAACTAACATATTTCATCTGCCTGCGTTCGCCAACGCTGCCTTGTACATGAATCTGGACAATATTTGCCAGTCGAACACATTCATAACAATCATTTTCACATGATTGGGCACATGCCCTGTTTCATCAATACAATCACAGTCTTTTAAGGTAGCCTCATTGTCCTGATCGCGAACTGATTTTTTTTGCTCAGAATTGTCCAAAGATTTGATGGCTACATCACTGCATCTTTCTATCAAATCAGCGAACGCATCCGGACTGCGTTCAAGAACATCTGTTAGGTTTCTTATTGTTTTGCATAAAACGGGTATAGAAACTGTAAACCCGTTTCGAAAAGTAATGTTGTTCATAAAACCTCTGTAATAGCTTGAATAATTCGAAAGGGATTCGGCAAGGTCTCTTCTTCCAAGACTTTGGAATAAGGTAATGGAGTTTCTTTTTGGCAAACACGAATGAGAGGAGCATCTAACTCATCGAAACAATGTTGCTGAATCTGAAATCCCACTTCGGCTGAAATACCAGCAAAAATATGCCCCTCTTCCACTAAAACGCAGCGATGAGTCTTTCGCACCGATGAAGCAACGGTTCCAAGATCCAAAGGCTTGATCGTCCTTAAATCGATGATCTCCACGGAAATTTTTTTCTTTAAAAAATGATCCGCTGCTTCCCGGCAAAATTTGAGCATTCGGCCATAGGAAATGAGGGTCACATCTTTTCCTTCCCTCTCCACTTTTGCTTTTCCAATGGGGACAAGATATTCCTCTTTTGGAATGTCCATCTTATCGCCATAATCGAGTTCATTTTCTAAAAAAATGACCGGATTGTTCGAGCGAATCGCAGATTTAAGCAGCCCCTTCGCATCGTATGCGTTGCTAGGACTGATCACGATAAAGCCGGGCAAATGCCCATAGATCGCTTCCACACAGTGGGAATGTTGGCAGGAAACTTGCGCCGCCGCGCCGTTTGGCCCTCGAAATACTATGGGAACATGATATCGACCTCCCGACATGTAGTAGGCTTTGCAGGCGTTGGAAATCAGTTGATCGGCAGCGACAAATGAGAAATTCCAACTCATAAACTCAATAATCGGCCTGAGTCCGGTTTGAGCCGCTCCAATTGCCAGTCCCGCAAAACCATTTTCAGAAATCGGAGTGTCAATGACTCTTTGAGGCCCCCATTTATCCAACATCCCTTTTGTCACTTTATAGGCCCCGTTATACTCACCTACTTCCTCACCCATGATGAAAATTCTCGAATCACGCGCCATTTCCTCATCCATAGCTTGCCTCAGAGCCTCTCGAATCTCCACCCTTTGCATTACCATTTCTCCTCAGGCGCAAAAACCCCTTCTTCCAATGTGATTGGATCAGGCCAAGGACTCTCCTCTGCAAATTTCATTGCGGCAATGACCTTTTCCTTCATTGCTTGATCCAAAACTTCATACTCCTCTTCCGTTGCAATCCCCTGTTCAAAAAGCACCTTCGTAAAGTACTGGATCGGATCGTTTTCCATCATTTTTTTAAGCGCTTCCTTAGAACGATAAAGGGCCGGATCGGAAATGGAATGGCCGCGAAACCGCTCCGTCACAGCCTCAATCAGCACAGGCCTGGATGTAGTTAACGTCTCGCGCATTGCCTCTTTGAATCCGCTGTAACAATTAAAAAAATCCATGCCATCTAGGGTATAAGATTTAATGCCATAAGCTTTTGCAAAATGCTCGGCAATCGGTTTGACGCACACAGCCCGTGTCGCAGACGTTCCCATCCCCCATTGATTATTTTCGATGACATACACGCAAGGCAAATCCCAAAGAGCGGCTAAATTGATCGATTCATGAAAAGCGCCTTGGACAGATGCCCCTTCCCCCAGAAAGCAAAAAGAGGCCAGATCTTTTTGTTTTAAATATTTAATTGTAAATGCCGCTCCAGTTGCGATCGGAATGTGGCCGCCCACAATAGCCAAGCCGCCCAGCATGCGATCGGCATACATATGCATCGAACCGCCAAGTCCTTTGGCAATGCCAGTCGAACGGCCATATAGTTCCGCCATCAGCTCATTTGGAGTGGCCCCAAGCAAAAGAGCCAAGGCATGACATCGATAAGTAGTTGTAAACCAGTGCTGATTGCCGCAAGCAGCGAGACAGCCGGTTTGAATGGCTTCCTGACCTACATAAGAATGATAAAATCCGCCTACTTTCCCTTGCTGATAGGCGGCTTCTCCTCTCTGCTCGAAATGGCGGATCAACAACATCTGGCCTAAAATTTCTAGAAGAAAGGCTTTGTCAAGTTGGGCTAAAACAGCGTCTTGCGAAGAAGAAAAAAAGTGATAGCTCGAGTCAGACATCGAATCGCCCTCCGGACTTAAGGGTAGCTCAATCTGATAGGGATTGTCAATAAGGGCCATTGCCTAAGCCACCTATCATAGGAATGCTGGATCCGTGATTCGGTACGATATGAGGGTTGTTTGTTACCGGAACCGTATGAAGGTTCTCATCATCACTATACGTCTGAAAACAGCCTGCTAATGGAAGCAATACGAAAAACATCCATCGATGCATAGTCACTCCAAGCTTTTAAGAGATTGTTGTCGCATTCGACAACAGTCTCTAAGACTCTCTCTAGTCTAACGCACAGAACAGAAAAATTGAAGAAAAAGTCCAAATCAGGTTTGATGAGTTGTTGATCATGGCAAAAAGAACCATTTTTTACGATACGGAGACTACGGGTGTGAAACCGGGAAGGGATCGGGTGATTGAGATTGCGGCTTATGATCCGGGAAGCGAGCCTGGGCAAGAAAAAAAATTTTGCACTTTGACCTACCCTGAAATGCCTATCCCCGGCGAGTCGAGTGCGATTTCAGGAATTACAGAT
>DATIHO010000002.1:0-27600 GCA_035480615.1 Chlamydiales bacterium
CGTAAGAGTAGGGACCTGATGGAGCTGCATAAGAGTAGGGACCCGATGGAGCTGCGTAAGAGTAGGGACCCGATGGAGCTGCGTAAGAGTAGGGACCTGATGGAGCTGCGTAAGAGTAGGGATCTTGTGAATCTCTGCAAAATGCAGAATAATTATTTATAGACATGTTAATTCCTTTGATTGACACAAAATATATTGTAAAATAAAAAAAATTAATAACACAAAGAAAAAAACTGGGACAACATACTTTTTCTGGACCTGTTCGGATATACCGAAACAATCTGAAGAATCGGGAATTTGACAAGGAGGCGGCTTTAGTTTTTTGCGTCTGGAGCGAGCGACCATTGCCTCTGGCAAGGCGCGAGCATACCCAAAAAAATGCTGCCAAGCCGACGTCGTCAAAAACCGATTCTTCAGGTTGTTTCGGTATATACCCAAAGTGATTCAAAGTGGAGCTAGCAAACTTTATTTTTTTATGCAAAATCGATTTTCGGCGCTTTGAACCCGCCCGAAAGCCAATTTTTGAATCACTTTGGGGACTGCCAGGCAATGACTCTTAGATATATTCTTGGGCTTTTTCCCGCGTTTTGCTTCGCATTGACCTATGAGGTGGAGTTTATCGGCATGGATCAGAACCAGCCATGCCTGCTAGCCATCCAGGATGCATCGCAACTTGTCTCGCTTCAAAAAAGGCCCCCTGCTTCGCTCAATGGACTTCGTTACCGGATGGCATCGGACATCCCTGCAATTCTTCGCGTACTGCATGCTTTCGCCTATTATGATGCATCGATTGAGACCGATCTCGAAATACAAAAAAACCTCGCATACAAAATCTCTATTTTCATTGAAAGCGGACCTCAGTTCAATCTCGCTTCTTATGAAGTGTATAACGGCGATTGCAAAAATATTGCATCGATCCCCAACTGCCATCCAATCACTCCCGTCATGCTTGGATTGAACATCAACGAGCCGGCCCTGTCTATTGAGATCGTCAATGGAGAGCTCAATTTGTTGCATGAATTGGCAAAATGCGGCTACCCATTGGCATATATTGATAAAAGACGGGTTGAAGTCGATATGGCAAGCCAAATCGTACAAGCAGCCGCGTGCGTACAGGAGGGCCCTCTTTCCAAATTCGGCCCCTCCACTTTTTTTGGGCTAAGGGGGATACAACCCCGTTTCATCCAATCGAAAATCGGATGGACAGAGGGGCAAATCTATAATTCCAATCTCATCGATGAAACACAGGAAAGGCTTTTAAAGACAGAGCTTTTTTCTTCTGTCTATATTTCACACGATGACAATCTAAACGCGCAAGGCGAACTGCCTATGAAGCTCCGATTCACCGAAGCAAACCATCAAAAAATCAGCCTTGGGGCATTTTATGGCACGGTTGACGGCCCGGGCTTTAGCTTTGCATGGATTCATCGCAATATTAGTGGAAATGGCGATACGTTAAGCGCAAGAGGAGACGTTTCTCCGGCGCTGATTTTGGGGAATATCACTTATAAAAAACCCGATTTCCTCACTTTCGATCAAACATACCGGGCTTTTGGAGAGTTATCTCAAGAAAATATCAAACCCTATCACGCCTTCATTTATCGTTTCGCAAATTACATCGATCGAACGATCAATCCGGAAACAAATATTTCATTAGGGATGAAACTCGAACATATTCATGTTTTCGAATCGGCAAGCAATGGAACCTATCTTCTTCTCGGAGCCCCTTTTTTTATCCGTTATTACAATGCGGATAATTTTCTCGATCCGACACGGGGATTATCCATTTGCTACTCCATTACACCCTACCAATCGCTTTTCTTTTCCAATGAGCATTTTATGAAACAGCGACTCACTAGCACATTTTACATTCCCATGGGAACTCCGAAACTGATCTTCGCCTTTCGCGCCCAATTCGGCTCAATCGCGGGAACAGAAAGAGACCATATCCCTTTGTCCAAGCTTTTTCTCGGCGGCTCTGAAAATGAGCTGCGCGGCTATCGTTACAAAACAGTCAGCCCCCTCAATCATCACAACAAACCACTGGGAGGGCGCTCCGCAATTTATGCGACGGCTGAGATTCGATGGAAGGTGACAAAAACGATCGGCATTGTCCCCTTTCTCGATTTGGGTACCGTAACATCTTCCCAGTGTCCCGATTTTACAGCCAAATGGCGCAAATCGGTTGGCGGCGGGTTTCGTTATTTCACATTTTTCGGCCCGCTCCGTTTTGATATCGGATTTCCTCTGAATAAAAGGAAAATCGATCATAATTTTCAAATTTACGCATCGATCGGACAGGCATTTTGATGAAAACAATCAGATACATCGTTGTCATTGCATTTCTTGGTTGCTCTGCCTCTCTTTTAGTCTTGCAAAGCAGATGGGGAAAAGATTTGGCAGTCAATTATTTAAGAAATGCTCTGCAGGCATCGGGGTATCAAGCGGAGATCGACAAGTTTTCGGGAACGGTTCCTCACGCAATCCATCTGGAAGGGGTGCGGATCGTTTCAGATCATGTCGCCATTTCTATTCATTCGATCGATATGCGCCTCTCTCTTTTCGCCCTTTTAAAAAAAGAACTGCTTTTCACTGATGTGAAAGCGAGCGATATCTCTTGGGAAACAAAGATGGGCGCCTTGGAACAAAAAGGACTCAAATTGACCTTGACAGTCAAGCACTTCACCTTAACCAACGTCCATCTCCAGGATCAAACCCTGATCAATTTGGATGGATCTCTCCGCATCGGAAAAAATAGCCGCAGCGTGGATCTCGACATCTTTGCAACGCGCCCTTCATTCCCCGAATCAAAAATCCACCTCACCTTGCATCGGGATAAACAGGGAAATCTATTGTTAAAAGGGAATTTCAAATCACCGACCTTGACTGCTTTGCCATTGCCCCCTCTCCCCTTCGATGCCTCAGCCGATATATCGATGACCATGCGAGGCAAAATCGATCATCTGATGGGGCGCATCTCAGGCACTTTTTCACCTGACTCTTTGCCTTATCCGTGGTTGGAAAAACAATGGAAGATCCATTCGCATCTTACCTATGATGCAAAAACAGGATGGTCTCTTTCCGCCTTTAACGGAGCCGCTGATCACAATCTCATCCAAGGAAGCGCGGCATTCAATCGACAAGGGCAATTTGAAAACGCCGATCTCGATGTTCAATCAAACCTCTTGCATATAAAATTGAATCTGAAACCGGAAGAAGAAGGGATCCGGGTCATTGCAAACGCCTCCCTTCCAACATGGCAAATCGAATCCATTCCGATTGAAAATATTCAGGCGCATACGGAATTTCTTTGGAGCGCCAATACATTTGAAGGAAAAGGGACAGCCGAGTACTCAATTTATGGAAAATCCTGGAAAGGAGATGGCGACTTTTTTTATACAAATGGAGATTCTCTATTTTTAAATCAGGTCCAGTTAGAAAGCGCATCTGCGAAAGTTTTTGGAAACCTGGAAATCCGTCCAGACAAAATTTTGATTGGGAAGACCGATGTAACGTTTGAAAATCTCTCCGAACTTCCGTTTGATTTGCATGGAAAATTGGAAGGGAAAATCGATTGGTTCCAGTCGATTGGAAAACAAGTGATTACAATCGACGCCGAAATTCATGGCTGTTATTGGAAAGATTGTTTTACCAACAATCTGAACATCGAGGCGTCGCTTCTCGATCCATTTGAACATCCTCAAGGGCGGATTGTATTGAATGGGGCTGATGGCAAATGGCATGATCTGTTTTTAAATCATTTTCGATTTGAAACGTTCATCGGCAGCGCGCCTCAATGGCCCTTTGCGTTTTCTGCCCTTGGGAAGTGGAAACATCCCTTATCGCTTGATTTGAACGGCTCCTGGCACTATCAAGCCAAAAACTTTGCAGCATTGCTTCAAACAGTTGACGGCTCTTTCTATAACCACCTTTTCACCCTCAAACACCCAGTCGATATCGAATATTCCGACACGCGGGTATCCATAAATGGGCTCGATTTGGATGTATCCGATGCCCGCCTCTATTTTCAGATGAATGGGGTAAAAAATGATTTTACCTCAGAGCTTATACTCGAGCACTTTCCTTTGGATGTCCTTTCGCTCAATCCGCTTGAGGTGGATGTTGAAGGAACACTGGATTGCAAAGCCTCTTTGCATGAAAAAAACGGAAAGACTCAAGGTCAATTCCATGCGGCTATTCATCAAGTAGAGCTGCTTGCTGGCGAACCTTTGAGCGCATCTGGGAGCGCATCCGGCCAATTTGACGGGCGTCTTGAAAATGAGCGGCTCGAGTTGCAAGGAGCCCTGCTTGTGCAAGAAACTCCCCTTCTCTCTTTGGATGTATCTTTGCCTCTTGAGCTGCATTTGATGCCGCCGAAAGTGGTTTTTCCGGTCGATCAGAAGGTAAAAGGACATTTGGCTTTCAATGGAAGAGTCGAACAGATCCTCGATTTTTTTGATCTTGGAACACATCGGATCGAAGGAGAAGCCACCGCGGATTTCCAGCTCAAAAATACGCTGCAAAAACCAATGCTTAAAGGAATGCTCCATTTTGAGAAAGGCTACTATGAAAATTATTTAACCGGCACCCGCCTCTTCGATATTTCGGCTGAAGCAAATGCGGATGGGGATCGATTGTTGCTACGATCCTTTCAAGCGCAAGGAGAAACCGGCAGCATAACAGCCACAGGCGTGATGACTCTGAGTACACCCGATTTTTTCCCCTTTACCCTGGATCTTTCCTTAAACCGTTTTCAGGCAGTGCAAATTGATCTTGTAAATATTGAGACGGAAGGGAAAATCCAAATCCTTGGAAACGCCAAAGGCGCTACCGCAAAAGGAAGCCTGGAAGTCATTGAAAGCCATTTGCATATCCCCAGCCGCATCCCCCGCTCTCTTCCCAATCTCGTAGTCGTATATCGCAATGCCGCAAAACCAACGAACCCTACCCAGATTTCACATCATGAGCCTTATCCTTTACAATTAGATTTGCAGATACGGGCTCCGCAAGGCATTTTGATCGATGGCCGAGGGCTCAATTCCGAGTGGAAAGGAGATTTTCATATCGGCGGCGCCTATACGTCCGTCGCGGCCCTTGGGACGCTCAAATTAATCAAAGGGGAGTTCCTTTTTTCGGGGCGCCGTTTTAAATTGCTCGAAGGGTCTTTGAACTTTAGCGGAAAACATGAGGAAATGCCCTATCTCAACTTAGCGGCTGAAATCAATGTCAAAGGCATCTCTATTACAGCCAGACTGAAAGGGCCTCTCAATAACCCTCAGCTAGTTTTGCAATCTACGCCGCCTCTTCCTTTGAGTACAATCATGTCTTATCTGCTTTTTGGCCAAGAACTCGCGGAAATCAACAGTTTTCAAGCCTTGCAGCTTGCGAACTCTCTTGCATCCTTTGCAGGAAACAGTCCCGATATTTTGGAAAATACCCGAAAAGCGCTCGGCGTCGATCGGCTCAACATCGTGTCTATTCCCAGCGGAAATGAAGAAATTGAAAACGTGATTGCCCTTCAAGTCGGCAAATACGTAAGCGAAGGAGTGCTTGTTTCCTTAACGCAAGGGGCGGAAGATGCATCGAGCAACATCAATATTGAAATTGAATTAAAAAACGGCTTCACGATCCAGCTTGAAAGCGACCAACGACAAGAGCAGGGAAAATTCAGTGTGAAGTGGAATCAAAACTATTAACCTGAAAGTGGAAAACATGGTTAAGGCTAAAAATTATAAAGAACATCTTCTAAAGCAGCTCAAAAAACCTGAAGAAGCAGCTGCATACCTCAATGCAGCTTTAAATGATGACGATCCTCACGTATTTCTTCTTGCGCTGCGCGACATCGCAGAAGCAAAAGTCAGGTTAATATCATTGCACAGAGGAGTCTGCCCATGGTATAAATGGCATCAAAGGGTTAAAGAGGCTTCGATGTCCGAAAACGCTGTAGATTATTTTCACTTTGAAAAAAGTAGACCAAGTTTTGAAAATCTAGGTCGGCAGAACGGTTTCCGGTATTGGTTCGCTAGAGACTTAATGAAAATGCTCGGCTACACCGATTATGCGATTTTTAAAAAGGGTCCGATCAACAAGGCCATGACTGTTTGCTCAACATTGGACATCGATGTTTCTGCTAATTTTGAACAAGATACACGTGAAATAGATGGAGTAAAACAGCCTGATTATAGGCTTTCCAAGTTTGCTTGTTATCTTGTTGCGATGAATGGTGATGTAAAAAAGAAAGAGGTAGCTCTAGCCCAAGCGTATTTCATTACTGTTACGGAAGCGTTCAAACGATATATCAATGAAGCTCAGCAGGTAGAGAGAATAGCAATTCGCGGCGAAGTGTCAGAAAGAGAAAAATCGCTCGCCGCAGTCGCGAGTAACGCTGGCGTCGAAAAATATGCATTCTTTCAGAATAAGGGATATCTAGGTCTTTATAACATGTCCATCAATCAACTTAGAGAACGTAAGGGGATTCCGGACGGAAGGAGTCCTTTGGATTTCATGGGGAAAGAAGAATTAGCCGCAAATCTTTTTCGAATCACTCAAACCGAAGCCAAAATTCGCAATGAGGGCATTAGAGGTCAGAAAAAATTGGAAGACGCTGCCTATTCAGTGGGGCGACACGTGCGCAAAACAATGGAAGAGATTAGTGGAACAAGACCCGAAAATTTGCCCATCGATACAGATATCAATACTGTTAAATCAGCCATCAAATCCACCCAAAAGGAATTCCTTAAATTAGACCAATCCAAAAAACAAGCTGATGAAATTCTGCTACCTTTTGAAAATTCATAAATTGCTAATTTGGACTCTCTTTCCATCTTAAAACGATTTTTCCAAAGAAGAGGAGAAAAAATAATGACGATTCAAGGAAATCCACCTTCCTTTTTTTATGATGTAGGAACCCAAAAATGGGGTGCTTGCAATCAGGAAGAAGAAATTTCCCAGTCAAACCCAATTCAGAAATTGGAAAATGACCAGACAAATGCGCGCTCATTACAGGATGCCTTCGATCAATTAACAGATCGGTATCAAAATATCATTGCAAGAACACACGAATGGGGCATCTGCGGACAAGAATATATTGATGCGGAATTTGAAAAACTATTGCAGTTCGTAGCCGAACATACAGAATTTAAGAGTCAGTTGCCAGAAAAATATATAGCTGAAAATAACCCATGCACATTGCAACATCAATTTAACAAATTGGGGGAAGAATATACCGAAGCGCGAGATCGGTATTCTCTGAATTGGAAAGTAGATGATCCGGATTGCGCTAATGTGTTATATGAGAGACTCGTACGTTTTGCAACCGAGCATAAAGAGTTTGAGAATCAATTGCTCGAAAGATTCCCCAACAAAATCGTTTCTGCAAAGCCGATTGCGGAGTTCTTGTATACCCAAAAAGATTCATCAATTTATAAAGAACACGAACCGGCTACGAATTGGGAAGAAAAAAATCCCCTCCCCTTACAAGATAATCCATTGAAAGAACCATTATTCCGATCGTCCGATCCGAAGCTAGACGAATTGCTTCGAAAGCTAGAGAAATCGCTTCAATGGTTTTCCGATCTGAGCCAAAGCAAACACGAACGGGACGCGATCTTGGCAGAAAACCGTCTTTTGCACGAAACATTTGACAATTTACGGCTGGCTTTTCGTTTTGCGCAAAAACTAAACAAACAACACGGGCTGGACACTGAAAATCAGTTTATGGATGCGAAAATTAAACTCGAAGAATTTCTTCAAACGCATCCTGAATTTAATCAGCTCATTTCCAGCGAATTGAAGTAGATAACAGCCCTCAGAGAGAGGTCTTGTTTGAGATCGTCTTTAAGAGATGGGAACAGTCCGAAGGCGTTCGGTTCGATGGATGATGGTTCTTATGAAAATTTCATTGAAAATCATGGCTACTTGTCTTAAAATTCATAAATAGACAAAGTATACTTACCCTAATACGGATTAAGAAGTGCTCCTAAATGCCTTCTGCGACTATGGAGGTTGCGGCTAAAGAGAATGGAGGCAACGGTTTTGTCATATAGATTTTTTTTTCGCTAAAGTGATGGATCGTTTCTTTTTAGATGATTTAATCGGCACAAGCTCATATCGATAAGGAGGCTTCTCTTCAATAATTTTTCCATTCCGAGAAAATACGAGAGCTGTGCCTGTGCGAACCGCTGTCTCAAAGGCTCTTTGAAAACTTCGTTCATGCGCTTCTAAAATGTATTTACCTAGATCATCACTCATTTGCTACCTCCTCGATTTGTTCCCATTTGAATCACTTTGGGTATACAAAAAATCATCCTTAAAAATTGCATCTTTTACCTCCCAACCGTTAACAGTCTCTAAAACTGTCGATTGGTATTACTTTATCGAAAAAGAGGCTTGCAGTATTCTGTCATAGATGAGGAATCGATGACAATAAAAAACAATTTATCCTTTGAAGAGGCTCATCAGGAGCTCGAAAAAATTCTTACCACCATGAATAGCGGCAAAGTCTCTTTGGAAGAGTCCCTCGCCCTGTTTGAACAGGGGGAAAAACTCATGCGCTATTGTGAAGCACAACTCAACTCCGCAGAGTTGAGGATTGCCCAGATTTTAAAAGATCGAAATGGAGAAACCCTCTTCTCCTCCGACCAAACCCCAAAAACCGCCCCATTTTCTCCGGAGAACATCCCATTTTGATAGAAAACCCATCAGAACTCAAAAATCTTTCCTGGGAAGAACTGGACAAGCTCGCTGAAGAGATCCGCAGCCGCATCATTGAAGTGATGTCAGTCAATGGCGGCCATCTCTCCTCCAACCTTGGGATTGTAGAATTGACGATTGCGCTGCATCGCGTCTTCGATTCTCCCTTGGATAAATTTATTTTTGACGTGAGCCACCAAAGCTATCCTCATAAGCTTTTAACCGGAAGAGCCAACCAATTCCACCAAATACGAAAATACAAGGGGCTATGCGGATTTTCCCATCCGAAAGAATCGCAGCATGACCATTTTTTCGCAGGACATGCGGGAACGGCGTTTTCTCTTGCTTTGGGTGTGGCAAAGACCCGCGATTTGGAAGGAGGCAGGGAACATGTCCTTCCGATCCTGGGAGACGCATCGCTGACCTGTGGACTCACTTTGGAAGCGCTCAATAATGTTCCCAATCATTTGCCACGCTTTATCGCAATATTGAATGATAATGCGATGTCTATTTCAAAAAATGTTGGAAATATAAAAAATATTTTAAGCCGTCTCTTGAGCAATCCCACTTCCAATCGCATCTATGAAGAAATCCAAGAGCTTCTGTCAAAAATTCCAGGTTATGGTTCCGCCCTCAAGAAGCTTGGGAAAAAAATGACCGAGTCGATAAAAAATCTCGTCAGCCCAGCCCCTTTTTTCGAAGAATTTGGCCTCTCTTATGTCGGACCTATCGATGGCCATAACATCCCAATTTTAGTCCGGACTTTGGAGGGGCTGAAAGGAAGAGAGCGCCCTATTTTGCTCCATGTCATGACCGTCAAGGGCAAAGGGATGCCGATAGCCATCGATAATCCAACCCCCTATCATGGAGTAAAGCCATTTGACCTATGCAGCGGCAAATTTTTCCCTACACTTTCCAACAAGCCCACGTTTCCTAAAATTTTCGGACGCCATATTTTGAACATGGCAGATCGCGATCCGCATCTTATTTGCATTACCCCTGCAATGCCTGCGGGTTCCTGCCTTGATGATTTTATGAATCGTTATCCTGACCGCTGCCTCGATGTAGGCATTGCCGAAGGACACGCAGTCACTTTCGCCGGAGGATTGGCCTACCAAAGAAAAAAAAAAGTAATCGTCTGTATCTATGCGACCTTTTTACAAAGAGCTTTCGACAATCTATTTCAAGATGTGTGCATGCAAAATCTTCCTGTTGTTTTCGCTCTCGACCGCTCCTTTCTTTCCGGTCCTGACGGCAGCACTCACCACGGCATTTACGATATCAGCTTTCTGAACGCAATGCCGAATATGATCATCGCCCAGCCAAGAAATGGGCATATTCTTAAAGAGCTATTGGAAAGTTGTTTCGGTTGGGAAAAACCTTGCGCGATCCGCTATCCGAATCTTGAGACAGAAGATCCCGACTCTCCATTAAATTTGAGAAGGTTAGGAAAAGCAGAGGTGTTGGTTTCAGGCAAACGCCTTCTCCTCATCGGACTTGGAACATGCGCCCTGACCTGTTTAAAAGTGAGGGATTTACTCTTGCAAAAAGGGATCGCTGCCACGGTCGTGGATCCCATATTTATAAAACCCCTTGATGTTGAACTGTTTGGAGAGTTATTATTGACCCATCCTTTTGTCGCCACCGTGGAAGAGCATGCGTTAAATGGTGGATTTGGAATGATTTTCAACCATTTTCTTGTACAAAATGGACAAAAAGCTATTGAAGTCATCAATATCGGCGTCCCCGATGTTTGGGTTCAATTTGGCAGCAATTCGGAACTTATGAGAGAATTAGGCTTGGACGCCGAGTCGATTGCCGAACGACTTTTGCAGGAGTTTTCTTTTCATGATCATTGCCCTCTTTCCCAACGAGAAGAAACAGCACTCCTTTGAATTAGCTATCCAAATCCGGAAGTTTCTTGAAGAAAGGCGGATCGGCGTTGCGGCAGAAGATGGAAAAGCTCCCATTATTGGAGCGGCCCCTCTATCTACAATCGATCTAAAAGAACTCAAGTTTTTAATTGCGATGGGAGGCGATGGGACTTTGCTGCGGATCAGCCACCAGTATTCTCATCTCGACGCCCCGATTCTTGGAATCAATCTCGGTCATCTTGGATTCATGGCCGATGTCCCCATGTCCGATATTTTTCCTAGCCTGATCGATCTTTTGAATGGACAATATTCAATAGAAAAAAGGGTGGCGTTGGAAGCTTATTCCGCATCTCAAGAGCGCCTTCGGGCGGTCAATGATATTGTTTTACATCGAGGATCGAATTACAGCTTGATTGAATTTGCCATCCAGGCAGATGGCATTTATATCAATACCTTTCTCGCCGATGGCGTTATCCTTGCAACCCCTACTGGGTCAACCGCCTATTCATTAGCGGCAGGAGGGCCTATTTTAGCCCCCGCCCTCGACGCCATCGTCATTACCCCTATTTGCCCCCATACGATCTCCAACCGCCCTATCGTGATCACCCCTGACCGCAAAATCGAGATTCAATATATGAGCGCTTACGATCCCATTGATGTGCGCGCCGACGGATTGGAGGCTATAAAATTAAAAAACGGGGACTCTGTTTTCATCCAACGCTCTACCCGGCCGTTTCAGATTGTCAATCTTCACAGACATGAATATTTTTCAACACTTCGCAAAAAACTCGGCTGGTCGGGAAAATTAGTCTAAGAGACTGTTCCTATTTTTCCTTTTGGATGATTCTGACGGCGATTTTTCTGATAACAGGAGTTGCATCTATAACTACCGGAGCCTTTCTCGACCTCGCGGAACTTACCACTGGTGGTTTTCTCACATACAACGCACGTTCTTTCTGTTTCTCCTTGATGATTCTGACGGCGCTGTTTACGATAACATCTATCGCATTGATAACTACCGGAGCCTTTCTTGGAGCCTTTCTCGACCTTGTAGAACTTATCACTGGTGGTTTTCTCACCACATACAACGCACGTTCTTTCTGTTTCTCCTTGATGATTCTGACGGCGATTTTTCTGATAACAGGAGTGGCATTTATAACTACCGGAGCCTTTCTCGATCTTGTACCAGTGAACATCGGTTTTTGTTTCCTCACATACAACGCACGTTCTTTCTATTTTCCTCCTTTTCGCACGAGGCGTACCTTCTTGCGCACGAGCGTCTGAGCGATCGATCTCAGGGTCTTGCGGGGTTTCGGATTTTTTCCGTTTCCCTGTAAAGGCTGTCGTAGAAGAATCGCTTGGGAATCTGAGGACAGAATGTGCTTGCACATCAAGAAAAGAGCGCCTAGAAACAGGGAACGTATCCCCTCTAAGCGTATCCATTATACTATTATTACCAGAAGATGCATTATTAAAATTAATTGTTGATGACATAAGTTACCTCATAATTTTATTGGTTTTAATATAAACTTTAATATATTATATGCAATGTAAATTATTGTTAACAACAGATTTTTATACCCAAAACAGGCAGATGTTCACCTCTCTCTTTTCGGTGCGAGGTGAAAAAAGTCATTGACAGGACGCTTTGCTCATTGAGCACTAGGTTGAAAGCGGCGTATCGGCTTTTCATATATTACAGCAATCGCAGCAAATTGTTTCACCAAAAATATTCCAGGCTGATGTTAGAGACTGTCTACGAACTTCGGTTTCGTCGAGCTTGCTCATAACAGGCGTGGCACTTATAACTACCAGGGTCTTGCGGAGTCTCGTGCCAGTTAACAACTTTTTTTGTTTTCTCACATTTAACGCACGTTCTTTCTGTTGGTTCTTTTGGATGATTCCGATAGCGCATTTTACTATCACAGGCTTTGCATCGATAAATGCCGGAGCCTTTCCTGGTCTCTTGCCACGCAATAACGTTTTTTGTTTTCTCACATCCAACGCACGTTCTTTCTATTTTTTCTCTTGGACGCTTCCGACGGCGATCTTGCTCATAACAGGCGTGGCATTTATAAGTCCCAGAGTCTTTCGGAGTCTCATGCCAATTAACATTTTTTTTTGTTATATCACATTTAACGCACGCTCTTTCTGTTGGTTCTTTTGGATGATTCTGATAGCGCATTTTATCATAACAGGCATCGCATTGATAAATACCAGGACCTTTCGGGTGCCATCTATCAACGGTTTTTGTAACCTCACATCCAACGCACGTTCTTTCTATTTTCCTCTTTTTCGCAGGAGGCGCGCCTTCTTGCGCACGAGTGTCGGAGGGACAAATATCAGGGTCTTGCGGGGTGTCGGAACTGCTAGCACTGCTTTGCATGTCAGGGCGTTCCTCGTCTGCTATCCATTCCTTTGTAAAGACTGTCGTAGAAGAATCTCTTGGGAATCTGGAGACAGAATATGACCCCTTAGGAAGAAAAGAGCGCCTAGAAATAGGGACCGTATCCATTATACTCTTATTACCATAAGATGCATTAGTAAAATTAATTGTTGATGACATAAGTTACCTCATAATTTTATTGGTTTTAATATAAACTTTAATATATTATATGCAATATAAATTATTCTAACAATAGATTTTTATACCGAAAAAAGGTAGATGTTTACCTCTCTCTTTTCGGTGCGAGGTAAAAAAAGTCATTGACAGAACGCTTGGATAATTGAGCTGAGTTGAAAGCGGCGTATCGGCTTTCATCCAACGCTCTACCCGGCCGTTTCAGATTGTCAATCTTCACAGACATGAATATTTTTCAACACTTCGCAAAAAACTCGGCTGGTCGGGAAAATTAGTCTAAGAGACTGTCTCTATTTTTCCTTTTAACTGTCTATCATGACAGGTGTGGCATTTATAGCCTTCCTCGATCTCGTGCCAGACAACAACAAATTTTTTTTTCTTACATACAACGCACCATCTTTCTGTTTTTTCTCTTGGTGGATGATTCTGACGGCGATTTTTCTCATAACAGGCTCTGCATTTATACCTACCGGAGCCTTTCTCGATCTCGTACCACTTAATACTGGTGGTTCTAGGACATACAACGCACTTTCTTTCTTGATTCTGAGAGAGGCGGGTATCATGACAGGTGTTGCATTCATACCTACCGGAGCCTTTCCCGATCTCGTACCAGTTAACATTGGTTTTTAGTTTATGACATGCATCGCACCTTCTTTCTATTTTCCTCCTTTTCGCACGAGGCGCGCCTTCTTGCGCACGAGCGTCGGAGCGATCGATCTCAGGGTCTTGCGGGGTGTCGGAACTGCTAGCACTGCTTTGCATGTCAGGGCGTTCCTCGTCTTCTATCCGTTTCCTTTTAAAGGCTGTCGTAGAAGAATCGGTAGAAGAATCGCTTGAGAATCTGAAGACAGGATATGCTTGCACACCCAGAAAAAAGCGCCTGGAAACAGACAACACATCCCGTTTATAACAAGATGTAGATGATTGAACATCACCTTCTTGCTCCTTATATGATGGCATCGCAGAAGGAACAGGGAACGTATTCATTATACCCTTATTACCAGAAGATGCATTATTAAAATTAATTGTTGATGACATAAGTTAGCTCATAATTTTATTTGTTTTTAATATAAACTTTAAAATATTATATGAAATTTAAATTATTTTAACAACAGATTTTTATACCGAAAAAAGGTGAATATGGATATATTTTTCACCAAAAATATTCCAGGCTGATGTTAGCCCACTGCCCCCAATAAGCGCTGAGCGAGTTTGTGGACATTTCGGAAACATACTCTCCTGACAACACAAAATCATAAATATAGATCGCAAGGCCAAAATCAATGACTAAAAGCTGCCAAACATGGTTCCATCCCTTCGCTTTGAAGGGAAGCGGCTCCTCTAAAAAACCGGACTTGTAAGCCGGCCTAAAAATCGGACATTCCATCGCCCAGCCAAAAGCGAATGTGGGAACTATTGAGATGGTTTCGCCATGATTTGAATCTTGCATCTGCAAACCAATGCCGGCTTCGCTCCGGATCGTCCCATTTTTTTGCGTGCGGATATTCAAATTGAGAGCAGAAGATCCCGTCTCAAAAATGTTGTTTCCTTGAAAATGGAGGAAATCAATACCCGTACGGGAAGATTTTATCCCTTGCAAATACAGAAAATCAACACTCGCATAAGGATAGAAATAGCAATACGGAAACCCGATGAGATACGCTGTGGCAAATTGACCGGCCCATTCCAAGGAATTGAACTTTCCATGAACTGTAGAGTCGAAAGAGGGAAATTGGATCAGCCGGTCGATATCGTTGCGATCAATACCTCCATAAACAGATAACCCCAAATAAAAGCATTCCATGAGAAAATCGGCATAAACCGCGCCGAGATACCGATCGACCTTCCCCCGGCCTTTCCCTTGATGAAAGGTCAGAGCACTGTGATTCCAACTAAATCCAAATCCTACTGTCCAGTTTTCTCCAATCGCCCCATCCATACCAAGGGCCGTTCCCTTCGTTATCGCTTCAAATCCTACCTGCTGCCCTAAATTTCCTTCCCTAAGCCAATTTCCAATTGGATCTACCCAAAATCTCCAATCCTTACCATTTCCACGGCCAATCATTGGACCTCGAGAAAAAAGGGAAAGCAGCTGTCCGCCTACCGCGGCCTGCACTTCGACAAGCGCGCTGTAAATGGCCGGATGAAACTGGTCAAGAGCATGGTTGAGTTCTTGAGAATTGAAACCGCTTAATGTCGTAACAATAGATTGAAGACCCGCATTTAATAACCCGCTGGCATCCAGGGTATTTAAATTGTCGGCGACATGACGCCGATTCGCGCTTGCATAGGGAGGTGGCAGCACTTGAGCGCTTAAAGTAGAAACAGCAAGAATTCCAAAACATAGAAATTTTCTATACATATAGCTATAGCTTTTAGCTATATACCGTTATTTATTTGTTGTACAACACCTGTTCCAGACAAACGGACAGACGCATATTTCGGGAAATGGCAAGTCTTGCTTCATCAATCAAACGCTCTACTTCGTTTAAAGGAACAAGCGGACAGCTTGCTTGCGGAGCCTCCGGAAAAAAAAGAGGGACATGCAAACGCCTTGCAATCTGATCGCGATGCCACATGAGAATGATAGAAAATAAAGACTCCACATTTGAGGCCTGTTTCACGGGATCTTCCTGTTCGATCTCTTTTGCAATTTTTTCAAGGGTCAAAGACAGATCGGTATAGCTATATCTTTCAGCAAGTAATTGAAAAAGGGATTCGTACAATTTTATTTTTGCAGCCAGATCCAATGCCAATCCCGCCGAACCTTGCGCAAGTGTTGCAAATTGCCCGGGCAACCCTCTTTCAACAAGAAGCGTTGCAATTTCTGAAACGGCTAATGCCTGAAATCGAAGAATCCTGCAACGAGAAGCAATGGTTGGCAAAATCTCCTGCATTGCGCTGGTTATTAGGATAAACAATGTATCGGGCGATGGCTCTTCCAATATTTTGAGAAGGGCGTTCGCGGCAGCCGATTGCATGCGGTGTGCATCATGGATCACAAACACTTTGGCCATTGCTTCAAAAGGAGCGGCATGCGCGTCATCGATGAGTTGCCTGACGGTTTCAATAGAATGCAAGCCGCTTTTTCCGCAAGGCCGTATCACATGAAAATCGGGATGAATTTCCCTATTGATGCGTTGTTGATCAGATTGAAGGAGGTGCAGCGCTAAATCTTTCGCAAAAAGACTTTTTCCAATCCCTTCAATTCCCGTGAATAAAAAAGCGGCAGGGAGATGATTTTCAATCACCGATTTATGCAAAAAAGCTTTGATTGCAGGATTGCCCAGAATCGATTCGAACATTAGACCTCAATTTGTTATTACTTTTAAAATCAATTGCATGGCTTGATGCAAAAGAAGAATGGGTTGAAGTGTGGCATCGAGCTTATAAAATCGCTCCGGATGATTTTTATGAATCGCAAGAAAACCAGTCCTGATTGCTTGATGAAAGTTCAGTTTTTCCGCTTCGATTCGGTCTGTCAATCGCTCTTTTTTGATGCGGGCAAGACCTACTTTGGGATCGATATCCAAATAAAGAGTGAGATCCGGCGTCAGATTTGAAGTGATAAAGCTGCACATCGCCTCCACTTGTTTCATTCCAAGACCTCGGGCCGCTCCCTGATAGGCAATCGTTGAATCATTGAACCGATCGCACAAAACAATTTGACCTGCCTGCAGAGCTGGCAAGATCAACTCGGACACATGCTGCGCACGGGAAGCTAAAAATAGGGAAAGCTCGGCAAGCGGAGCTATTATATTTGTCTGTTCCAACACAAGATGGCGAATTTTCTCGCCAAGCGCGGTTCCCCCAGGTTCACGAGTTTTTAAAACAGGATAACCCTGTTGCAAAAGCTCTTTAAACACTGCCTCTATGAGAGTTGTTTTTCCCGCTCCCTCACCCCCTTCGAAGGTAATGAAAACACCTTGTTTCATCATGGTTTCATCATGAAGAAATTTCTTCTGCAATCGTCTCGATTTTTTGAGCGCCAACTACCGTATCATTTTCCTCTTTCACATTGACAAGACGCACTCCTTGCGTGGAACGGCCCAAAATACGAACGTCTCTCATCGGGATGCGCACCGCCTGGCCGCCCGCGGACATGAGAAGAACGCTATCTGAATCAGATGTGTTAAGGGCCGCGACGACCATCCCATTTCTTTCAGAAGTGATAATAGAACGGACGCCAACGCCGCCTCGATTCGTTTGACGAAAATCTTCAACGCGAGACCGTTTTCCAAAACCATTTTCGCAAACAATAAGAATGGATTCTTCAGGCGTAACCACTTCACAGCCGATCACTTTATCTTCTTTTTCATTTTTTAACATGATACCGCGCACTCCGCGCCCAACACGCCCAATTGGCCGCACGAGGCTTTCATCAAAACGGACCGCCATTCCACCGCGGGTAAAGATCATGATCTGCTGACCCGGATGGACGATTCTGGCGGCGATCAGCTCATCCCCTTCATCGATGTTGAGCGCATAAACTCCTTTTTTTCGCGGGTTGCTGAACTGAACAAGTTCTGTCTTTTTCACAACTCCTTTCAATGTCGCAAGGAGAATGCATGCCTCCTCTTCAAAGTTGCGAACTTTGAGGATTGCCGCTACTTTTTCATTTTCACGTAAGTCTTCCAATAAATTGATGATCGGCCTTCCCTTGGTGCGGCGTCCCGCTTCGGGAATTTGCCACACCTTGGTCCAATAGCATCGTCCGTGATTTGTAAAAATCAAAAGATATTCATGAGTCGATGCGACGTAAATGTCTTTGAGAATATCGGCCTCTTTTTTCATCTCCATCCCAATGACGCCAGCTCCCCCTCGGCGCTGTTCGCGAAACATATCAATTGGCATCCGCTTGATATAATCATCATTGGAAATCGTGATAACCACCTGTGCATCAGCGATCAGGTCCTCCATCTGGAACTCCCCTTCCGCTGCAATGATTTTGGTTTTTCGTTCCGATTTTTCTGCTTTTTTCAATGCTTCGAGCTCTGAACGGATGAGGTCGCGCACCATTGCTTCCGAAGCAAGGATTGCTTTAAAGTGAGCGATTTTCGTCAGCAGATCTTTGTATTCAGCTTCAATTTTTTCCGCTTCCAACCCCGTCAATTGATAAAGGCGCAGATCCAGCACGGCGTTTGCCTGTTTCTCACTCAACTCAAAGTGGGCCATCAGCTCCGTACGGGCCATATCGCGGTTTAAAGAAGAGCGGATGATTTTGACAACGTCGTCGAGAACGTGAAGAGCCTTGAGATAGCCTTCCAGGATATGAGCGCGGGCTTCAGCTTTCGCCAGCTCAAACCGGGTGCGGCGGCGAATGACCTCGATCCGATGGTCGACCCACGATCCAATAAAATGTTTAATATTCATTGTCCGGGGAAGACCGCGATCCAAAGCCAGCATGTTACAGCCGAATGTCACCTGCAAATCAGTGTTTTTATAAAGTTGATTGATCACGACATCGGAAATTTCACCCCGTTTGAGCTCCAAGACAATCCGCATCCCGTCCTTATCTGATTCATCGCGAATATCAGAAAGGCCAGTAATCACCTTTTCATTGATGAGATCGGCAATGCGCTTGACGAGAACCGATTTATTGACACTGTATGGGATTTCATCCACCACGATTTGTTGTCTTTGGTTTGGCAAATCTTCAATTCGCAATTGTCCGCGAAGAAGCAGCTTGCCTCGGCCTGTATGATACGCTTCTCTAATCCCTCGATATCCGCAAATGACTCCTCCGGTTGGAAAATCGGGTCCCGGCATCGCTTTGATGATGTCGTCAATACTCACATTCCGGTTATCCATCACAAGAATCGTCGCGTTGATGAGTTCCAATAAGTTATGGGGAGGAATATTGGTTGCCATTCCCACCGCGATTCCGGTGGATCCGTTGCACAGGAGATTCGGAAATTTCGCAGGAAATACAACAGGCTCTGTTTTGGTTTCATCGTAGTTGGGAATCATCTCGACCGTATCTTTATCGAGATCCTCCATAAGCGCCATTGCAGCATGCGTTAAGCGGGCTTCGGTATAGCGCATAGCAGCCGGAGGATCGCCATCGACCGATCCAAAATTCCCCTGGCCATTGATCAGTGTATAGCGCATCGCCCAGTCTTGAGCCATGCGCACAAGGGTTGGGTAGATCACCGTTTCTCCATGCGGATGATAATCCCCTGAAGTATCCCCTGAGATCTTGGCGCATTTTCTGTGTTTGGCGTTCGGCGTCAAATTGAGTTGCCGCATTGCGTAAAGAATCCGTCTTTGCGAAGGTTTCAGCCCATCGCGAACATCGGGAAGAGCGCGGGAAATAATGACCGACATCGAATAGCGAAGGTAACTCTCCTTCATCTCTTCTTCGACATTGCGCGCGACAATCACTTCGTCTTTCGTATACGACATATCATTCCTTAAATATCGAGGTTTTTGACTGAGAGAGCATGCTGCTCAATAAAAGCGCGGCGCGGCTCCACCACTTCGCCCATCAGCATGGAAAACATCTGATCCGCGGCAATTACATCAGGAAGGGTGACTTGAATGAGAGTCCGTTTTACCGGATCCATAGTCGTTTCCCAAAGCTGATCCGCATTCATTTCGCCAAGGCCTTTATAACGTTGGATTTCAACCCCTTTTCGCCCATTGGCACGGACTGCATCGATCACTTCTCTCAACGTATAAAGGGCCGTCTTTTTTCCCTCTTCAACAAGATCGAAAATCGCATCGTTTGCAATTAAGTACTGATCGAGCGCGAGATGAAATGCCTTGAGTTTTTCAATGAGACTCATCAGCCGGTTCGGATCATAAAGTTCGGTAAATGCCAAGGCTTTCAGATGAAAGATCCGCATTTCTTCAGTCACCTCTTCCGACGGAATAGAATGCAGCGTTTCTGCATGGATTTGCTTTTGCCGCTCTTCATCTTCATTTTTGTAAGAAGCGAGTTCTTCTTCATTATAAAAGTACTGCACTTTTTCACCCGCGGCTACCCGATAGCGGGGATAGCTGCCATTCTGCCTGCTTGCAACAAACTCCCGGAAAAGAACCCCTTTTCTTTCGATTGCGCCAATAAAGATTTCCACATCGAGGATCACTTCCATCAACGCTTCAGTTGTAGCCGGCTCGAAAGGGGTTTGCGAATTGTTTGACTGAAGTTGGATATCGCTCATCCCAAGCCGTAACAGATATTCATCCATCTCTTTTTCCGAATGGATATATTGGCTGATTTTTTTTCGGGTGACCTTAAAAAGAGGGGGCCGCGCAATGTAGACGTAATGATTTTCAATAAGCGCAGGCATATGGCGGTAAAAAAAGGTAAGCAGCAAAGTTCGAATATGAGAGCCGTCAACATCAGCATCGGTCATGATGATGATCTTATGATACCGCAGTTTAGAGACGTTAAAATTTTCCTGACCGATTCCACAACCAAGCGCAGAGATCATCGACCCCACTTCCTGATTTTGAAGCACCTTTTGAACGCGGGCTTTTTCCACATTGAGAATTTTGCCTCGAATCGGCAGGATTGCCTGGAATCTTCGATCGCGACCCATTTTTGCGGAACCGCCCGCAGAATCTCCCTCAACAATATAAATTTCACAAAGAGCCGGATCGCGCTCTTGGCAATCAGCCAGTTTTCCGGGAAGCCGCGCACTATCGAGAGCGGTTTTGCGAAGCGTCAATTCTCGCGCTTTTTTCGCAGCTTCACGCGCTTGAGCTGCAATGAGCGCTTTTTCTATGATGAGTTTTGCAATAGATGGATTTTCATTGAGATAAATCGAGAGATGCTCTCCTACGATCGTTTGGACAATCCCCGCCACCTCATTATTACCAAGCTTTTGTTTCGTCTGTCCTTCGAATTGCGGATTGGGCACTTTACAGGAAATGATTGCAGCCAAGCCCTCGCGCATATCTTCGCCGCTGACCGTTAACTTGTCTATTCCTTTAATATGGGCGCTTTTCATGTAGCTGTTCAACACGCGAGTCAAGGCAGTCGAAAACCCGGTCAAATGAGTTCCACCTTGACGAGTCGCGATATTATTGACGTAAGTATAAATGGTTTCGGTATACGTATCATTCCATTGCATCGCCACTTCAAATTCGACAGGGCCGTCAAGCCCTTCTTTGGTTGCATGTATGTAGATCGGATTGGGAAACAGGGGAACCTTTCCTTCATTGAGCGCAGCAACAAATGAAGAGATCCCCCCCTTGTAATTAAAACGGACAGGTTCGCGCTCTTTGACTCTCTCATCTTGTAAAAAGATCGTGATGCCGCGGTTCAAAAAGGCAAGTTCCCGAAGCCGTTTGACCAAAATATCGTAATCATAATACGTGACGGAAAAAATCGTGTCGTCCGGCCAAAAAGTAATTTTTGTCCCTCTTTTTGTCGTTGTCCCCAATTTTTTTAAAAGTTCTTTTGGTTTTCCTCGCTCAAAAGTCATTTCGTAAACCTGGCCATCCTTATAAACCGTCGCAACCAGTTTTTTGGAAAGCGCATTGACGCAAGAAACCCCGACCCCATGCAATCCCCCGGATACTTTATATGTGCTCTTGTCAAATTTTCCGCCTGCATGCAGGATCGTCATGACGACTTCCAAAGCAGAGACATCACGCCCCTGTTTAATGGATTCTTTTTCATGCCTGGCAATGGGAATGCCGCGTCCATCATCTTCGATGCTTACGCCGCCATCCGGAAGAAGCATCACAATAATTTGAGAACAAAAGCCTGCCATGGCTTCATCGATGCTATTATCGACCACTTCATAGACGAGTTGATGGAGGCCATTCGTATGCGTATCTCCGATATACATACCAGGCCTTTCCCGGACCGCTTGCAACCCTTCCAGGACAGTGATAGAACTCGCATCATACTCTTTTTCTTTCTCCATTATCGTCATGCCTTGCCTTTTTTTAACCAATCTTGAACACGATGTCTTTGATCTGAAATTTTTCTTGAAGTTTTTTCTTCAAACGGGGCTTTTCATACATTTGGAGCAAACTATAAAACGTAGCACTCTTTACCAGAACTGTCAAAATCCCATCAACAAAAGAAACGACACGAACAAGACTCGCCATTTTTTCACCCAATAACGCCACCCATTCTTTCGCAATCTCTTCTAAAGGGACTTGAGTCCTTTTTTCGAGATAGCTAAGAAACTGAGGCAACATTTCTTCGATTTTTATACCCGGACATCGAGTTCCATCAAAGTTTCTGGGAGTTCGATTCATCATTTAAATACTCCAAGCCTTAATTCGACAACAGCCTCCAAATGCCAGTATAGCTGGATTAGTCCATTTGAGGAAGCTTGAAGTTTCAGTCGATTTTTCGGTTCTTAGAAAAATAAATTACTAATGCCTAAGGCAATGACAAAATAGATCGTCATTGAAAGAAAATCATTGAAAGCTGTAACAATCGGTCCTGCAGAGATCGCTGGATCTACGCCGATGCGCGAAAAAAAGAGTGGAGAAAAAACGCCGAGTAGCGTCCCGGCCGTACAGCCTCCAATCAAGCCAATTCCGACAATGGCTCCTACTGCAATAGAAGATGTAGAAGATGCGGAGCCGATGATGGAACCTCCTATGGAGTCGAGAAGATAAACAAGAAACCCGCAGCCGACGCCAAAAATCAGCCCTGTAAAAAGTCCGCTTAAAAGCTCTTTGAATAGCGTCTCTCTTCTGCTTCCAACCGACAGCCCCCCCATCGCCATGATTCGAACTAACACCGTACTGCATTGCAAACCGATCGTTCCCGACATTCCATTGATTAAAGGCACGAAGAAAAGGGCAAACGTCAAAACTCCTCCTTCATATTTTTGAAAAGAGGACATGACCCCGACATTGAGAAGTCCAGCCAGAAGAGTCACAAAAAGCCAAGGAGCGCGCGTCAAAAACCGTCGAAGAATCGGATCGTGCGATGTGAACTTTTCATTGGTTCCCGCCATTTTTGCAATCGTCTCATCCGTCATATCTTCCATTGCTTCAACAACATCTTCATGGGCAATGACCCCAACCAGATAATTGTCGATATCAACGACCGGCAATGAAGCGATTTTATATCTCTCCACGATATCGATGACCTCTTCACGGGTCGCTTCAGCCGTCACTTTGTGAAGAACGGGCCGCATGACCTGGCGAAGCGGCGTAGAAGAGGGATTGATCATCATATTGCGAGCAGGGACATAGCCCTGCAATTCTCCTGCGTGATTGAGAATAAAAATCCCTTTTGTAAAATCAATTCTGGGATTGTCTCGAATGTAAGCCGCCGCCTCCCCAATCGTCATATCCATCGTAAACGCAAAAAAATCGGATGTCATTAACCGGCCGGCGCTTTTGCGGTCATGCTTTTTCAACTCGCGGATCCGGCTTGCTTTTTTCGAATCGACAAGCTCCATAAGACGGCGGAAACGCCTTTCCGGCATGTCTTCCACAACCCAAACAGCCTCGTCGGTCGGCATTCGGTCAAATATTTTTTTTAATTCTATATCGTCTAATTGGCGGAATAAAGTGAGTCGCGTATCGCTGTCTGTCGCAACAAGAAATTTGATTTTTGCATCGCGATTTGGTAAATTTTCAAATAAAACAGGACGGACATTATGAGGCAGATGGGATGCTGCATACGCAAGATCGATCGGGGAATGTTCGCAGGCGATTTTAGCGATATCGTGAAGGCGGACTTTGGATGTTTGTTTATGGAATGCTTTTTCAAGTTTTTCCTTGAGAAGATCATCAATACGCCCGGTTTGCGACCCCAATAAACCAGAGTCCTCCTCAACCTCTTCTTCATTGGAATGAATTTCCATGGCCTACCTCTTGCGCTTCGCAAGCTATCAGAGACTGTCTAGGTTAGTAATTTGACATTCAGTATACTGGATTTTGTCCATTTAGAGCTTGTAAAATAATAATTTTTACAAACCTTTACCTGGAAATGAAATAGTTGAGTTTGGTAGCATTTACCCTATGCAAGACCCAAAAGAAATCAGAAATATCGCCATTATTGCCCATATCGACCATGGAAAAACTACTTTGCTGGACAGTTTGCTCAAGCAAGCCAATATTTTCCGCGAGCATGAAAAAGTGCCCGAGCGAGTTATGGATAGCTTTGACCAGGAAAGGGAAAGAGGAATTACTATCTTTGCCAAACATACCTGCGTTTATTATAAAAATTTCAAAATCAATATTATCGATACGCCCGGCCACGCCGATTTTTCGGGAGAGGTAGAGCGGGTACTCGGCATGGTCAATTCCGTTCTCCTGCTTGTCGACGCGCAAGAAGGGCCGATGCCTCAAACGCGCTTCGTCCTTTCGCAAGCGCTCAAAATGGGCCTTCATCCCATTGTCGTTCTCAACAAAATCGACCGCCCTCATGCAGCTCCGGACAGGGCGTTGAATCTCACTTTCGATCTTTTTATGGAGCTGGGAGCCAATGACGAACAGCTCGATTTTCCGTACATTTATGCTTCCGGATTCAATGGCTATGCGATCTCCTCGCTCGATGAAAAACCCAAAGACCTTTCCCCTTTATTTGATTTGATCATCTCCGCCGCTCCGCCTCCTCCCGGCAATTTGGAGCTTCCTTTCCTCATGCAGGCTGCGACTTTGAGCTATGATGAATATGTAGGCCGGCAAGCCTGTGGGCGTATTCTCGAGGGAAAAATTGCAAGAGGGGGTTCCGTAATCCGCGTGGACCGAAACGGCAATCATGCTCAGCATAAAATCGTTAAAATTGAGGGGCATCTTGGCCTCAAAAAAGTAGACATCGAAGAGGCGGGAGCCGGCGATATCATCACCCTTTCCGGCATTCCTGAAATAGATATCGGAGATACGATCTGTTCTCCTGACCAGATCGTCCAATTGCCGCCCATTACTCTTGCCGAACCAACGGTATCCGTTGAATTCACGGTCAATGCAAGCCCCTTCGCAGGGCGTGACGGAAAACATGTGACAATGAATAAGCTGCGCGATCGGTTGATGCGGGAAAAAAAGGCAAACATCTCATTAAAAATTGAAGAAATCCCTGGACGCGATGATGCGATTCGCGTATGCGGCCGCGGTGAACTCCATCTGGCCGTCCTCATTGAAACAATGCGTCGAGAAGGCTACGAGCTCGCCCTGTCAAAACCGCAAGTCATCACAAAAGAGGTCGATGGCGTTGTCCTGGAACCCATGGAGAGAGTCCATGTCGAAGTGCCTGAAAATTTTTCGGGCACTGTGATCGAAGATCTTTCGAAAAAAAAGGGAGAAATGCGCGAGCTGACCACTTCCGAGCATGGCCTTACGACCATGCAATTTCTAGTCCCTACGCGCGGACTTATGGGGTACCGCAATGACTTTCTTACCCGGACGTCGGGCCTTGGGGTTCTTACTTCGATTTTTGAAACATTCGCTCCCTGGAAAGGGGACATGGCAGGCCGCAGCCGCGGAGTCATGATCTCCAATAGTTCAGGGAAAGCCAATGGGTACGCCATATTCAATCTTCAAGATCGAGGGGCTCTTTTTGTCAAACCGGGAGACGATGTTTACGAAGGGATGGTTGTTGGGGAACATACGCGCGATAATGATCTTGTGGTCAATGCCACAAAAGCAAAACAGCTCACAAACGTGCGCGCTGCGGGCAGCGATGAAAATATCCTTCTCACTCCCCCTCGAAAATTTACCCTTGAGCAAGCGATTGATTACATTGCAGAGGATGAACTTGTGGAAGTGACCCCAAATTTCATCCGTTTGCGAAAACGGTATCTCACAGAAAACGAAAGGAAGCGGCATTCCCGCTAAAAGGGTGTTGTTAAATTCGACAATGGAAAACTCAAGTAATAAGCACCCTGTATCCACCAACTTATCTTTTGAATCACTTAAAAAACTCAACCCATACGGAATAGAGTATTGGAGTGCTCGTGATCTTCAAAGTTGTCTTGGATATTCAGAGTGGAGAAAATTTGAAACCACGATTAAAAAGGCTATTGATTCTTGCAAACAATCTGGAAATGACCCTGCAAACCATTTTGTCGGCGCCGACAAAATGGTCCAAAACTGAACTTGCTGCCAACCAATTCCGGATGACCCATACACGTGAGAAACTCAAGTTGGAAAAAATCAAGAATCAAAGAGATGCCATGGAGACGCATGAAATGGTTGGAAGGGAGGTTCGAGCAGCTATCGCTAAAATTGGTGTTGCAATGCCTGAAAATATCCCACCAGCCGAACCTATTAAAAATGTTGAAAAACGTTTAAAAAAGGCTAAGCCAAAGCTGCTCCTAGAGAGACAAGATTCTGGCCTCTTACCACATAACTCTTCCAATGACTTGAAGCCATGACCACGGCAACAACCGCTATTTTCCATAACCATCTAAGAAACAAGATGCTTGGATAAATCTAACTCTTTACTGCCTTAACAACCAACAGTGGGTATTCCAAATCAAAAGAACCATCGAGATTAAAAATAACGCTACTTCGATAATTTTCTAAACAATCGAGAAAAAAGAATCTCCTTTCACGTTCTGGCAACTGTTGCATATGAGTAACCGAATTAAACCAAGCGATCGTCCAATTGATAAAATCATCCCAGTGATCAAAATGGGCTTTTCTGGATACCTGTTTCACAGAAATTGGTTTTAACCCAGCCTCGCATAACCGAGAATGCATGTCTTCTTCATTTCCACCATACCAAGGATCTTGTAAGGGATTGTTAAAATAAGAAGCCCATTTTTCACTCAAGGCAGTCGCTATAAGAAATGGATAAAGAAAATGGTCCTTGTGAGCCAAAAGTGCGACAAAACTACCATTTGGTTTTAACGACTGCGATATATTGTTAAGTGCTTTGTTTAAATCTTGGACCCATTGAAGGACATTGAAAGCCACGACATGATTGAAAGATCCAGCCTCACCATTCCAAGCTTGAATGTCTTGTTGACAAAAAGAAAGATTAGCGATAGATCTTTTCCTTTGTTTCGCAAAAGCTACCATACTCTCAGATAAATCTAGTCCCTGCACATGACCTAATGGAACCAAAGTGGCAATGAAAGCGGAAATATCTCCCGATCCGCAACCGACATCTAATATATGATCCGTTGGCAAAATATCCAGATTTTCTAAAATTTGTAGAGCGCTTTCATGCTGAGGAGCAGAATTTAGAGCATAATTTGCTCCATCCCAGAAATCTTGAGCAGCAAAAAGTACCTTTCCAAACATTAAAAAGGCCAAGCACAATCGGGTTGCATCGAATTTCAGTTTATCTACGTTCACTTATAATCTCCTAAACAACGAAACCACAACAAAGGGCCACTCAACGAGACTGCTGACGGCGACATTACCATATTACGATAAAAACCTGAATAATGGGTTTATTCAGCAGGAGATTCAAATGCCTTCCGAGCAGATTTTTCCGTTTGGAGCCGAAGGCAAGGGCGGAACGCCCCCCTTGCCGAGGCGAAAACGGGAAAAGATGGCGGAAGGCATTGAATATCC
>DATIHO010000003.1:0-2300 GCA_035480615.1 Chlamydiales bacterium
GAATCTGCTGCGTCGGCTCTGCAGCATCTTTTTTGTCTTCGCTCGCGCCTTGCCATTCGGCAATGGTCGCTCGCTCCAGAACAAAAAATCTGCGCAGCCTCCTTGCATATTTCTGCCAATTTAATTTTAAATCACTATATCAGAATTTTCCCGCTGCACTTACGGATCTACTCCTTCAAACCAAGCCTTTACAATACAAAGAAGCTTTGCTCGAGCTGTTTAATCATAGACTTGAGTCACGTCACTGATCGACGTCTATCCAATCTCCGCAATTCTCCTTCCAATTCTATATAAAAATAACTTTCAGAAAAAGCCTATTGACTATGACGTAACGTTATAGTTTATCATGTAGGACATTCCAATTTTAAGGAGAGTTATGGCTTACACAGTTCAAAAGTTAGCGAAGATGTCAGGAGTGAGCGTTCGGACGCTTCACTTTTATGACGAAATCGGGTTACTACCCCCCGCCTATATCGAAGCCAATGGGTATCGATACTACGAAGAGAAGCAACTTTTGTTATTGCAGCAAATTCTTTTCTTTAGGGAATTAGGCTTTGAGTTGAAGAAAATTCAAAAAATTTTAGGAAAGGGGGATTTCGATAAGATCGCCGCTCTCCATACCCATAGAAAAGTTTTACAAACCAACATAGAAAGAACCAAAGAATTAATCAAAACAATCGATAAAACAATTAACCATTTATCAGGAGATAAAAAGATGAAAGACCAAGAAATGTATCATGGTTTTAGCAAAGAAAAGCAAGCAGAGTATGAGAAACAAATCATAGAACGCTTTGGAGAACAGGGTAAAATCCATACGGAAGAATGCCGTCAAAATGTAAAAAACTGGTCTAAACCTGATTGGGACAAATCCCAAAAAGAATTTGCAGAGATTGGCAAGGAATTGGCTGGAATGATGAAAAAGAATCTAAAAGCGGACTCGAAAGAGGTACAGAGTGTTATTCGTCGACATTACGAATGGCTGAAGCAGTTTTGGAGCCCAACACGAGAATCCTATTCAGGCCATGGCCAATTTATTGTAGATAGCGAACTGGGAGATGCCTATAAGGTATATCACCCTCAGATGCCGGAATTTATTGCAGCAGCTATTCAAGTATTTGCTGATCGAGAACTGACTAAATAAGAGGAAAATATGAGAATAGAAATTTGCAATACACTGACACTCCTTCGTGAAACGGAGCATCTGGATTTGAAAAGTCGACAGGCGGTCTGGCAAGACCGCCTTGTAACCCCTTTTAAGCCCATGATGCAAGTGGTTCCTATGGATTTTGCCGCTATGGGAGCGTGTGATGTCAACACTGCTCCAAGTGAATACCAAACTGCTATAAATGGCCTCCTGAAGGGTAATGTCATCGATAGAATTCAAGCTGCATTGGAAAAAGCTTTTGAAGCTTTGAAGGCAAAAGGAGACTTCCGATTTCCAGAAACTCTGCAAGTGGGCGTCTTTGTCAGTAATGGCAAAAATGCTATTCACAACGACTTGAACAAAGGATTTTCCGGCTTTGGAGGCATTCCAGGATTTATTGTCCTTATCTTGTCTCCAACCGATTACGTGCTCAAAAGTATTGAGGCTCTTGCAGTCCATGAGTTCCATCATAATGTCCGGTTTCTTATAGAGCCGTGGCCTCAGGATATGCAAATCTCCGTTGGAAAATATTTGCTAGATGAAGGGATGGCAGAAGCTTTCGCAGCTGAGCTTTATGGCGAAAAACTGATTGGTCCTCAGACAATAGGATTATCAGAAGGAGCTCTTGCCTCTGCTCAAAAAATTATCCTGCCTCACGTCAGAGAAAAAGGCTTCCAGAAAGCTCAGTCTCTCTTATTTGGAGACGCAATGGCAGACGTTTATGGTTATCCCAAAAGCGGACTTCCTCATGGAGCGGGTTACGCAGTAGGATATCGTTTGATTAAAGATTATCTGGCCAAGACGGGTAAAACCATTTTTACTGCCACGCAAGAAAGTTCAGAACAGATTCTCAATGAGATCGTCCCTCTTGTGCCGCAACCAGCTGGTTCTGTGAAGAAAGATACCCCTCTTTTGTCCAAACTTTAAGTTTCTAAATGACTGAATATGACATGCAAAGATAACATTATTTTAAAAGGATTTGAAAAGGGATTAACAATGACAAGAAAAAGACTGGAAACCTGAATAATGGGTTTATTCAGCAGGAGATTCAAATGCCTTCCGAGCAGATTTTTCCGTTTGGAGCCGAAGGCAAGGGCGGAACGCCCCCCTTGCCGAGGCGAAAACGGGAAAAGATGGCGGAAGGCATTGAATATCC
>DATIHO010000004.1:0-24281 GCA_035480615.1 Chlamydiales bacterium
TATCGACCAAATGTATATTACCCCCCAAAAACAAACCGAAAATCGGCCAAAATAATCCCCAAAATCGACGAAGCCGAAATCCGTTAACAGTCTCTAAAATAAGCAGACACGCCAAAATGACAAATGATTTAGGCGTGGCTAAATTGGAGGAAAAAATGGCTATACGCAAGAAAAAAAGAAAGACTGCAAAAAAAAGAGTGATGAAGAGAAAAACCGAAAAAAAAAAAAGTAAAAGGTAAAACCACTGCGAAAAGAAAAACACGACGTAAAACCGCTGCTTCGAAAATGAAAAAAAGCGGCACTTGCGGCGAATGTTACATGCCTTAATTATTATTTTGGCCAAAGATCGGATTGTTTTAACCAATCAATAACAGCATCTGGATCAAAAATTTGTTGGTTCATTGCAATCCGGTCTGCTTCTGCTAAAAGCCGGCCCATGATTTTTCCCGGCTGAATGCCCGCATTCATGAGATCGTCCGATTTGACAACGGGATCATGGTTGCGCACTCTATCAATGCAATGGGCTAAAAATGTGATTCTCTCCTCATGTTCTTTTAAAAAAGAAGCGCGCCGCTCAAGCGCATAGTGCGCTCCTATGATTTGCAAAGCGATGTTAGAGAATGAATTGGCATAGAAATAGGCCCATTCAACAAGCTCCACCGGCCGCTCCACATGGCACAGTTCACGTGCATGAAAAAGAAATGAGATGAATTGCATTTCAAGATTCGAAATTTTTAATTTCTTGCCAATCTGCATCTGTTCTTCCAGCATAGCTTGAGGAAAAAGAGGTAATAAAAATGCGATCAGGGGGGCTTTGTGTGGATAATCTTTTAGCGGATGCAGGCGACGTTCGATCTCTTCGACGCTGACCTGTTCGAGAGCGGGAAAGATGGCGGCCAATAGACCGAATGCGTGGAGGGTAATCAGCATGGGGCGGAGCTTGCCGAAAGAATGCCCTTTTGTAAATTCTTGCCAAACTCTTTCAATGGCAACTGCGGGGAAAAGCTCTTTGCTGTGGCAATGGATCGCGTCAGCCGTAGATTCCTCAATCTCAAAATGGAATCGACATGAAAGGCGGATGGCTCGGATCATCCGCAGCCGGTCTTCTTTGATCCGTTGATGAGGGTTCCCAATAGCGCGAATGATTTTTTTTTCCAAATCGGCGCGTCCTGATACAAAGTCAAGGATTTCACCTTTCAGAGGATCGTAAAACATCCCATTGATCGTGAAATCACGTCTTTTTGCATCTTCCGCTGCTGTGGTGAACGAAATTTTCGTAGGCCGTCGCCCATCTTTGTAATCCAAATCCTGACGAAATGTCGCCACTTCATATTGCTTCCCATCTATGATGACAAGGATGATTCCAAATGCGATCCCGATGGGTACGGTATGAGGGAAAAGGGCCTGAATCGTTTCAGGAGGAGCATTCGTCGCAATATCGATATCATCGGACGGATGGTTCAAAAGAAAATCGCGCACCCATCCTCCGGCATAATAAGCGACAAATCCCGCTTTTGCCAAGGTCTCTACAATCAAGCGCGCTTGAGGATGTTCTTCCATTTATACCCAAAATGATTCAAGAATCGATTCTTGAATCATTTTGGGTATACTCTCATCCTTCTGAAAAGGGAGAAAAAGCATCTTTATTTCCAATTTGATGATTCGTAAATTCGGGCGAATAGTTTGCAAACTGGGCAATCTCTTTGCGGAAAGCAAGAGTGACATTTCCTATCGCCCCATGTCGATTTTTCGCAATCATGAGCTCGGCAAGCCCGGGTTTATCATAAGGGTCGTAGTAGTCCCTCCGCATGAGGAACATCACAACATCCGAGTCTTGTTCCAGACTACCCGATTCTCTCAAATCGCTCATCATGGGGCGATGGCCTTGCCGCTCTTCTACTTTGCGCGAAAGTTGCGCCGCACAAAGGATGGGGATATTGAGCTCGCGAGCCAGATTTTTCAGCATCCGGGAAATTTCTGAAATCTCTACCTGCCTACTCTCCATCGATCGATTATTGCCGGAACCTGAAATGAGCTGTAAATAATCAATCACCAGAAAACCAATATTATAGGCTTCCCTTAAGCGGCGGGCGCGGGCGCGAAGATCGGTAATTTTCAGCCCAGGCTGATCGTCAATGATCATAAGATGTTTTTGCATCTTATTTACAGAACCAACAATGCGCTGATATTCGGATCCATTGAGAGATCCGGTTTGGATTTTTTCCGATTCGACTTCAGCCTGAGAGCAGATCATCCGGTGAAGGAGTTGTGTGGCGCTCATTTCAAGGGAAAAAATCGCAACGGGGATGTTATTTCGAAAGCAGATGTTTTCTGCAATAGATATGATGAGCGCGGTTTTCCCCATTGCAGGACGGGCGGCGAGAATCATTAAGTTGGAAGGATTAAACCCATTTAAGATCCGGTCCAGATCGATAAAATGCGTGGGAATTCCGGTCACTAATGGTTCGTTTGGATCCTTTTCCAAAAATTTCTGCTGGCGATCCTGCAATTCTTTGAGAAACGGGAGCTTCGATTCCGCTTTCAATCCAGTGATCAAATCTTTGATGGAAATACCGGCATTATGCTGATTGGCTTGCGAGATATTAAAAAAATAAGTTTGAGCATCATCCAGCGTGTCCATTACATTGCCGGGATCTTCCAAAGCCGATTTTTCAATTTTTTGCGAAGCGGCGATCATTTGTCTCAGGATCGATTTGTCCCGAATGAGCTGTACGTATTCTTCAATGTAAGCGGAAGTGCCCGCATATTGCGCAAGCGTGGTGAGATAACTGATCCCGCCTACTGCCTCTAGTTGATTTTGCCTCTTCAAATCTTCACTGATCAAATGGATATCGGCAGGCTTATCTAAACAGTAAGCCGTTTTAAGAGAGGAGAAAATAATCTGATGCTCTGAATAATAAAAATCGGTATCGAAAAGAATATCTGCTGCAATATTGAGACTGTTGACACTTGTCAACATACATCCAAGAACCATCATTTCCGATTCTTTCGAATTCGGAGGAATGCGCGTTTTTTTTTCTGCTTCAACCATGGAGCAAGGGTAACATCTTTTTCATTTTGGGTATCAAATTAAACTGCGTTCGTCAGCGTGCGCACGTATTCCACGAACTTAAACCGCTCTGCTTTTTCTGATTGCAAAAATGCGTTTGCTCTTTCGACATACCCTTCCCACTCCTGCTTTTTCATGTTTTGCAAATACAAAAGAAGCTCCTCATCGGAATGAAATTTTTTCCGATCGATAAAACAGTCCAGCGGGACATAGTCGACAATATTGGGGGCTCCCCAGTAAATGGGAACAACGCCTGCCGCAAAACAATCCCACAATTTTTCCGTGATATACCCAGGCTCAACGGAATTTTCATAGGCAATGGCAAACCGATAATATTTCAACACCTCCATTTTATCCGATATGACCCCTTTCCAGGTCCGAAATTTTCTTTTTTCCCAGTACCTTCCGTATAGATCGAATTCCACATCAGGGCGCGCCTCAAAAAACCGGATTACTTTTTCTCTTTCCGAATAGAGTTCATGCGGGTGTTTACTACTGAGACGAGATGCGATGCATGTCAGGAATTTACGCTCTTCATAAGGAATGAGTCTTTCAATCCGCTCCGAAAGATACGGAAGAGAGAATTTAAAAAAACGGACGTTATCTACCAAATCGTCATGCCAGGTATAGATTTTGTGAAAATATTTTTGGATTTCAGCATCCCAAATTTCCGATTGGACTGCAGGAGGTTCCCAGGTAAAAAGAATCAATCGGTCTTTCGGCAGATTGCCGAGATTGAAATTTTTTAGATGCACTCCGAGGTTTGAAAAAATGACATAAGACGTCCCTTCACGAAGAGCGTGTTTGCGCGGCAAGCCAAATCCCAGCCAATGCTTGCAATCCTCCCAATTTTTAACGCCTTTCCAAGTGAGCAAAAAAGGACGGCTCGCTTCTCGATTCCAGCGTGTCGCCGAATATCCTTTCTTTTCAAAAGCAGCGAGAATCTCTGAAGAAATCGAGGTGGGTTCTACTGCATTCGGCAACCAGTCTTCATAAATTTCAATCCTGCTTATAGAAAGGAGGAAAAAACATGAAACTAAAAAAAACATCGGAAAGAGAGGGATTTGAACCCTCGGTACCCTTTTAAGAGGGTACGCGTCCTTAGCAGGGACGTGCCTTCAGCCGCTCAGCCATCTTTCCAGAAGAGAAGAGATCTTAAGCAAAAATTCTCTTTTGAGCAAGCCCTGGTCTATAACCTGACTTTTGGGTTCATTTCATAGAGCCTTGCCACATCTTTCGGGCAATTTTCGAAGATTTTGACGAGCCCATAGGTGCTTTCAGCTATTGGGCCCGTCAAAATCTTCAAAAATTCCCTCGAAATCTGCGACAATTCTCTATAAACTGAACCCAAAACTCAGGTTAAGGTATACTTATTCCGTGAAAAAATCTGTAGGGACGGTAGTCAATTTCTGTACAAACGAGAGTCGTTTTATCTCATCTTGTTTAAAAGAGGCTCTCAAATTTTCAAAACAAGTCGTCGTCCCTGTGGCAAGCCATTTTTTTGATGGAACTGCCGAAAATCGTTCGCTACTGGAAGAGATTTATGCCGCTTTTCCAGAATGTCTATTTGTCGAATACCCATTTATCCCAGAGCAAATCCCTCCATTTCTTTTGAAAGCGATTCGATGCGAACCTTTTTGGCCCTGTCTTTCACGACTGATCGGAGCCAAAACTCTTGGATCCGAGATTGAGACGCTCCTTTTTCTCGATGCAGATGAGGTGGTGGATGGGGAAGAGTTTGCAAAGTGGCTCGAATCCTGCAGCCATGAACAATATACCGCTGTAAAACTTGCCAATTACTGGTATTTTCGCGAACCTGAATATAGAGCGGAAAATTTTGAAGATTCGGCCGTCCTGGTTCAAAAAAAAGCTTTGATTGACGATTTTTTGCTTCAAAATGAGGAAAGAAACGCGATTTATGATCTTTTGCCCGGACCTAAAAAGAGGATGGTCCTGGGAGCAAGCGGCCATCCTTTGATCCATCATTATAGCTGGGTCAGGACTGAAGAAGAGATGTTGAAAAAGGTGAAAAGCTGGAGTCACAGAAAAGACAGGAATTGGGAAGAGTTGGTCCGGGAAGAATTTGCTCGCCCTTTTTCAGGAACGGATTTTGTTCATGGCTATCGCTTTTATACTGTCAAATCCCGCTTGACTCTCACTGCATTTACTCCTCGAGGCAAAAAAAACGTGCTTCGACTCGAGGCCCAAGATGTTATTGAGTTTGCAAAGAGAAAAAAAATCTCCTTTTGGCAGCGCTTCTTTTAACTGGACTTTTAGGCGTAAGACGTAGATGATGGTTAACCTATAGTGATTCAAAAATTGGACACATGCACTGGTAGCTCAGTTGGATAGAGTACCTGGCTACGAACCAGGGGGTCAGAGGTTCGAATCCTCTCCAGTGCGATATGTTGCTTTACACATTCCCCAGCGGCCCGTTGCAAACGAATGCCATTCTTTTTGGAGAAAATGGCATAGGGGCTGTGATTGATCCCTCTCCTGGTTCTGCTAAAAAAATTTTGCATCAAGCCTGCCAGGATGGGATTACGATAGAAAAAATTTTACTTACACACTCCCATTGGGATCATATTGCCGATGTCCATGCCCTTAAAGAAAAAACAGACGCCGAACTATATGTGCATGCTTTTGATCGAAAAAATGTACAGCAGCCTGGATCGGATGGACTGCCTTTGATGATGCCGATTCCGGCGGCGCGCCCGGACCATGTTCTTCAAGAAGGCGGCTATGTAACAGTTGGCCATTTGCAACTGCAAGTGATCCACACCCCGGGCCATTCTCCGGGAAGCGTTTGTTTCTATCTTGCGAGCCATGAGATCCTTTTTTCCGGAGATACCCTTTTTAAAGGACGCATGGGCCGGATCGATCTTCCTACAGGCCATCCCGAGAATATGTGGCACTCTTTGAAAAAGTTGGCGCATCTGCCTTTTAAGACGAGGGTGCTTCCCGGTCACGGCCCCGATACGACAATCGGACAGGAAAATTGGCTGGACAAAGCGGAAGAATTGTTTAATAATATAGCCACACAATAAGGAGAGGTTGGATGTCAATCGTTGGAAAAAAAACGCCGGAATTCAAAGCAAAAGCTGTCATAAAAGACAAAATCTATCAGGATTTTTGCTTATCTGATTTTACTGGAAAATACATCGTTTTTTTCTTTTATCCTCTAAATTTTACCTTTGTTTGCCCAACTGAACTGCACGCTTTTCAAGACAACTTAGGGGAATTTGAAAAAAGAAATACACAAGTCATTGGCTGTTCCGTCGACAGCTGTTTTGCCCATCAAGCATGGCTGTCCATGCCAAAAAATAAAGGAGGCATTCAAGGGGTGTCCTATCCAATTGTCTCTGATTTAAATAAATCGATTGCCCGCAGTTTCCATGTTTTGAAAGAGGAAGAGGGGATCGCCTATCGAGGTCTGTTCCTCATCGATCGAGACGGGATTATTCGCCATCAGTTAATCAATGATCTTCCGCTGGGCCGTTCTGTCGATGAAATTTTGAGAATGATCGACGCATTGCATTTTCACGAAGAGCACGGGGAAGTATGCCCGGCTAATTGGAAAATCGGATCCAAGGCAATGAAACCCACGGAACAAGGTTTAGTGGACTATTTCCAAAAATAGATCTCTTGCGTAGGTTCTGTGTATGGGACGATTTCGTATAGAATCCGACAGCATGGGAAAGGTGCGGGTTCCTTCCGATAAATATTATGGCGCGCAAACAGCACGCTCTCTTTGTCATTTTTCCATTGGACGCGATCTCATGCCGCCTGAATTGATCCAGGCATTTGGAATTGTAAAAAAAGCGGCGGCTTTAGTGAATTGTGAATTGGGGAAATTAGATAAAAAGCGCTCCGATTTGATTGTGAAGGTTTGCGATGAAGTGGTTGCGGGCTCTCTAAAAGAGCATTTCCCCTTGTCTGTTTGGCAGACCGGCAGCGGAACGCAAACAAATATGAACGTAAATGAGGTGATTGCCAACCGGGCTATTGAACTGGCCGGAGGAGAGCTGGGAAGCAAAAATCCCATCCATCCTAATGATCATGTCAACATGTCCCAATCTTCCAATGATATATTCCCCTCCGCGATGTACATCGCGGCAGCGCTATCTACGCAAAAGCATTTGCTACCAGCTTTAAAAAGCTTAAAAAATGCCCTGCAAAAAAAAGAGAAGCAATTTGCAAAAATCGTCAAAATTGGACGGACCCATTTGCAAGATGCTACCCCTTTGATGCTGGGACAAGAATTTTCCGGTTATGTTTCTTTGATTGAAAGAAATAGAGAGGCAATCGTTCAGATGGCAGATGGACTGTATGATCTGGCCATTGGAGGCACTGCAGTGGGAACCGGACTCAATAGCCATCCCCAATTTGCAAAAAAAGCCGCGAACAAGATTGCAGAATTGACAAAACTCCCCTTCCGCTCTCATCCAAATAAATTTGCGGCGCTGTCGGCGCACGATGAAATTGTCCGTTTGAGCGGGTCATTGAAAGCAACGGCTGCCGCTTTAATGAAAGTAGCAAATGATATTCGGTGGATGGGTTCGGGGCCGAGATGCGGTCTCGGCGAGCTGATATTACCGGAAAATGAACCGGGATCCTCCATTATGCCGGGAAAAGTAAACCCGACGCAATGCGAAGCTCTGACCATGGTTGCCGTCCAGGTCATGGGTAATGATGCTGCCATCGGCTTTGCCGGATCGCAGGGGAATTTTGAATTGAATGTATTTAAACCCCTGATCATCTATAATCTTTTACATTCGATTTTGCTGCTGAAGGATTCTTGCGAAATGTTTGAAAAATATTGCGTCCGGGACCTCAAAGCAGACAAAAAGAAGCTCGAAGAAAATGTGAATCATTCTTTGATGCTAGTTACCGCTTTAAGTCCGAAGATTGGATATGATAATTGCGCAAAAATTGCCCACACAGCTTATAAAGATCGCACGTCTTTACGCACAGCTTGTGTCAAGCTGGGCCTTTTAAGCGGTGATGAGTTTGATAAATATGTAATTGCAGAGAAGATGACCCATCCATGAACCATTATGAAATCTGTCCTGACTACTCCTTGAAAAGCCAATTGCGGGGAAAAGAGATTTTAGAACATCCCATTTTAAATAAAGGCACGGCCTTTTCCCACGATGAACGGAGCCGATTTGGACTGCATGGTTTGATCCCTGCCGCGGTCGAGACATTGGACCAGCAAGCGGCCCGAACATACCAGGCGTACAAAAAAAAAAGCGAAGATATGTCCCGTCATATTTTTTTGCGGGAGCTACAAGATCGCAATGAGACTCTTTTTTACAGGCTTCTGATCGACCATATTACCGAGATGCTGCCCATGGTTTACACGCCGGTTGTCGGCATGGCATGTCAAAGATTTAGTGAAATCTATCGGCGCTCCCGTGGTCTTTTTATTTCGTTTGCCGAGCAGAATTACATGGAAGAGATGATCGCGAACATCGAACTACCAGATGTAAAAGTGATTGTAGTCAGCGATGGAGAAAGAATTTTAGGCCTTGGCGATCAAGGAATTGGAGGGATGGGAATTCCCATTGGGAAAATTTCCCTTTACACTGCGTGCGGAGGGATATTTCCCGGTGTCGCGCTTCCTGTCATTCTCGACACTGGAACAGATAATGAAGAGAGGCTAAAAGATCCTTTCTATTTTGGATGGAGGCATAAAAGAATCAGGGGCAGGGAATATGATGATTTTGTCGACCGGTTCGTGAAAGCAGTCATAAAACGCTATCCAAATGTGCTTTTACAGTGGGAAGATTTTGCCAAGGTGCACGCAAGGACTCTTTTGGATCGATATCGGGATCAGTGCTGTACGTTTAATGATGACATCCAGGGAACCGCGGCAGTGGCTCTGGCAGGCATTTTATCAGCGATTCAGGTGAGCAGCAATACGCTTCTCGCTCAACAAATCGTCATTTATGGAGCCGGATCCGCTGGTACAGGGATTGCTGATGAAATTGTGAAAGAATTGGAAGTACAGGGTCTTTCTAAAAAAGAGGCTTGCTATCGGATTTGGATGTTCGATCGAAAGGGGTTGATGCATTCGGGATTCAGCCATTTTTCAGAGGCTCAGGCACCTTACGTTCAGACCAAAGAAGAGATATCGCGCCTTGGCATGAATCCTGAAGCGGCCATTTCTTTGGAGAATGTGATTGAAAAAGTGCGCCCTTCTATTTTGATCGGGGTATCGGGAAATCCAAATGCATTTACGGAAAATGCGATTCGAACAATGGCAAAATTTACTCAAAGGCCTATTATTTTTCCTCTTTCCAATCCGATTTCCCAATGCGAGGCAGATCCTGCTCATTTGATTGCCTGGACAAATGGCAAAGGATTGATTGCTACAGGTACGGCTTTTCCCAATGTTGAATATCAGGGCAAGACATACGAGATTGGGCAATGTAATAATTATTATATTTTTCCTGCCATGGGACTCGCGGTTCTCTCATCGAAAGCAAAACGTGTGACGGACGGGATGTTTAGTGTTGCAATCGAAGAATTGGCAAAATTTTCTCCGGCCTTAAAAAAAGAAGGAGCCTCTCTATTTCCCCCTCCTTCCCAAGTGCGGGAGGTTGCAAAAAAACTTGCCTTCATGATTGCGAAACAGGCAATGAAAGAAAACGTTGCTCCAAATGTAAGCGATTCGGTTCTTCATCAGGCAATTGAGAATACTTTTTGGACGCCGCAATATCGATCTGTCTACGAGACTGTCTACGAACTTCGGTTTCGTCGAGTTTTTGGATTATTTTGGCCGCTTTTCGATCCAAAATCTGGGGGCAATATCGACAAAAGTATATTGCCCCCAGATTTTGGATCGAAAAGCGGCTCAAAAGAACCGAAAAATCGACAGAAACGAAGTTTGTAGACAGTCTCTAAGCATTGGTGAGATAATCAAAAAGATCTTTTTGTGTTGAAATAATCATACTTTTATGGATGTCACATATTGGTTGGATCGCTGCCAGAATGTCCGCATCGCCCACTCCGGGAAGACAAAGAGCATCGAGCCGCTTCACGGTTTCCAGATATTTGAAACCGGATAAATAATCACATTGACTATAGCCTTCTTCTTGCACTCTAAAGTAAATGATTTCTCGTTGATACAGAAGAGCCTGAATGGCAAAAAACAGCCCTTCGCTATCTTGAGGCGGATTGCCCAGCAAATCGATGAGCTGCGGTAATTCTTGCAAAATATACGGCTTTTTAAACTGCCCTTTTTCTGATTCGCCAAATAAAGCAACGATATGATTCATGCGCCCCTCTTTTTTTGTTTATAAAGAGCGCAGTTTTAATTTCAAGACATCAGTTGCAAATCATTCAATGCTTGCATTGTTCTTTCATTGAGTTTTTGTTCCGCCTCTTTTTTATTGAGCCCTTCGAATTCGCTCCATTCAATTGGAGGACCAAATGCTACAGAAATTTTTCCAAAAAGTTTTGGAAATTTTCTTTGGATAGGCCAAGCTTCATACGTTCCCCGGATATAAGCAGGAAATATCGGACACCCTCCTTTCTGCACGAGAAAAGCAAGACCTCTCTGCAAAGGTTGCATGCGGCCGTCTTGAGATCTGCCCCCTTCTGGGAAAAGGATCACTTTTTTCCCTGCTTGCAGAAGGACTATTAAACTACGAAACGTTGATGCGTCTGTGACAGAGCGAGAAACAGGGTGGGCATTCAAAAGCCGGATGATTCGTCCCAATAGAGGGATGTTAAACAGTGATTCTTTAGCAAGAAAATGGACCTCTTCCGGACAGGAAATCGACAAAACGGGAGGGTCGTAATTGGAGGCGTGATTTGCGACAATAATCCCGGCTCCGGGACGAAAATGGTTTAACCCGTAGATTTTTAATCCAAAGCACACCTTAAAAAAGGCGCGAGCCGTCCAATACACGGCAGCGTATAACCATTTTTTACGGGCATATCGATTTTTTTGGGGGACAAAATGGAGAATTTCTTCAGTAACGCCATCGATCGTTTTTTCAGAGGTGTCAATCAAATGCGCATCTTTGGCTCGCTTTAAAGGCGCGATCGAACGGGTTGAGTCATTTCTGTCTCGCTCTTGCATCTCTTTCAGGATGTGATCCAACTGAAAATCTTTGTCAGGAAATCTTCCTTTAAGCTCTAAAAGACGCCTCTGAGCCCTTACCTCCGGTTTTGCAGTGAGAAAAAATTTCAAATCTGCATCAGGAAACACAACTGTCCCCATATCCCTGCCTTCGAAAACAGCGTTGCGCCCTAAAGCGAGTTGTCTTTGGATGCGCACCATCGCGTTTCGCACCTCCGGATAAATTGCGATCCGGGAAGCAATAGCAGAAATTTCAGGCTCCCTGATCGCTTGAGTCACGTCGGTTTTGCAAACAAAATACCGCTTCTCTTCAGATGCATCTGCCTGCACTTCAAACGCGAAACGGGGAAGAAGGCGGGCAATTACTTCAGGCCGGGCAGAATCAATATTTTCTTGTTGGATCATCCATGCAAGAGAGCGGTACATAGCTCCCGTATCAAAAAATGTAAATCCAAGAACCTTTGCAACATTTTTTGCGACAGTAGATTTTCCTGTCCCGGCGGGCCCGTCGATCACAATAATCATATATGATTTATGCACTTTGATTTAAATAAAAGAAGACGATAAAAACATTAAAAAGCAGAGAATCGACCATATCCAAAATCCCTCCCAGTCCGGGAAGGACGTTGCTGTCTTTGATATTTGCATCCCGCTTTAATAAAGATTCGGAAAGATCGCCGAACTGTCCAATGCATCCTAATACTACCCCTAACCAAATTGAATCAAATACGCTTAAATTAAAATGGATCGCTCCGGAAAAATGGCTAATTAAACAGAAAGTCAGGCTGGCCAATACTGCGCAAATAAGACCAATCACTGCTCCTTCAACAGTTTTTCCCGGGCTAATGATGGGGGCGAGTTTGCGCTTCCCCCATAGATTTCCGCCAAAATACGCTCCCATATCTGTAATTTTTGTGACAATAAGCAGGTAACCCACCCACCACCTTCCATCTTGACCGCCAATATTCCCAAATAAAACCCCAAGCAGCATGCCTAAAGGGACGGCAATGTATACAAGGCCAAAAGAGGAAACGGCAAGATCGACGATCGCTCCATCTTTTTCCTTAAAATGCAGAGCGATTAAAATCAGAAACCCAATAAAAAAAATCAACATCGGAACGTCCCAACCGATAGGGGAAACATGGGTAGCCAGAAAAAAAGAAAGAACTTCGATCATCCCAATGGTGATCAAGGCAGGAAGGATCATCCTCCCCCCTTTCTCCTTGGCAAATTGCTCATATTCCCAAATCGCAACTCCGCTTAAAAGCGCTACAAACGCTGCGACTAAAAATTTAAACCAGGAAGAGTCGGAAAAAACAATCAGAAAACCAACAAATACAATTGCAATCAGGCTAGTGATCACTCTTTTTGGCAAATCTTTCATCCTACCTTCCCCATCTCCGCTTTCTTTTTTGAAAAGACACAAGCGCTTCCAAAAGATCATTTGATGAAAAATCAGGCCATAATTTTTCAGTTACGTAAATTTCCGCATAAGAAATCTGCCAAAGCAAAAAGTTGCTCAGACGCAGCTCTCCTCCTGTCCGTATCATCAGCTCAGGGTCTCCCCATCGACTTGTATCAAGATGTCGCGAAATCAATTCTTCCGTTAATTCTTCCGGAGGCATTCTTTGTTGTTGATTTTTTTCGAGTATTTTTACCACAGCTCTGCGAATTTCATCCCTTGCCCCATAATTCAAAGCAAGAACCAAATTGATTTTGCGGCAATCGACGGTGTTTTTTTTCACAAATGCAAAAGTGTTTTGGAGCGATTCAGGAAACCTTGTTAAATCTCCGATGGTTTCCAATCGGATTCCATCACGGACCATCTGTTCCATTTGTCCAATTAAATAAATTTGAAAAAGCTCAAGCACCCCTTGCACTTCTTGCTCGGAACGAAACCAATTTTCAGTGGAAAATGAATACACCGTGATCGTCTGAATGCCAAATGATTGGGCCGCCCTTACAATGTTTGTGAGAACTTCGGCCCCTTCCCGGTGCCCCATTATAAAGGGCAACCCTTTTTGCATTGCCCAGCGCCTGTTGCCATCCATAATAATTGCAATATGCTTGGGCATTTTTAAAAGACGAGTGCTTTTTATATCCTCTGAACCAAACATCGGATGGGAATCGATCGGGGCATGAGGTGCAAAGGTCATTCAAAAAACCGATCTAACCAAAGGGTTTTTTCGCGCTCGGGACCTACCGATATAATGGCAATAGGCGTTTCGCACAGTTCCTCGATCCGACGAAGATAGGCGCGGGCAGAGACCGGCAAATCCTTATATCCGCAAGCCCCCTTTGTAGAGCATTTCCACCCCCGGTGAGTTTCATAAATGGGTTCGGCTTGCTGCAACTCTTCAAGGGTCGCCGGGAAAGAGGGGCAATGTTTATACCCTGTGCAAATTTTGATTTCGTCTAATTCATCCAAAATATCCAACTTGGTCAAAGCAAGAGAATCCGCTCCATTCAAAGAAATTGTATGACGCAATAAAAATGTATCTAACCAACCGATCCTCCTTTTGCGTCCTGTGGTAGTTCCCAATTCTCTGGCACTGGAATGATCGGGGAAAAGAGATATTTCCCCAGGCTTTAGCTCTGTCGGAAAAGGTCCATTGCCCACTCGAGTGGTATAGACTTTCGCAACCCCTATTGTTTGATGGATGCGGGAAGGCCCTACTCCCGCTCCTGAACAAATCCCTCCAGCCAAAGTGCAAGAAGAAGTAACGAATGGATAGGTGCCGAATGTATTGTCAAGCAAAGCGCCCTGGGCACCTTCAAAAAGTATTTTCTCTTTTTTTCTGGCTGCTGAATACAGCAATTCTTCCACGGGAGCTATAAACATTTTGAACTGCTGGGCCCATTGTTGATATTCGTGAAAAATGGGCTCAAATTCGAGGGAGGGATGTTCATACAGCTCATTCAACTCTTTATTTTTGATAGCAAGCGCGGCTTCCAGCTGGGCTCGAAAAATCGAAGGCCGCAAAAAATCGGCGACACGGATGCCGCAGCGATTTACTTTATCAGAATAGCACGGCCCGATCCCTCGGCCTGTAGTGCCAATGGCGGCAGTCCCTCTGGCTTTTTCCATCAATTGATCGATGAGGCGGTGATAAGGCATCACTATATGAGCATATTGCGACAGGAAAAGGCGTTCTTCAAATAAAACATGATGTTTTTTCAATGTTTCAAATTCAGCAAACAGCGAAGGGGGGTCAATGACCGTACCGCCGCCAATATAGCATTTGGTATGGGGATAAATAACCCCTGAGGGCACGAGGTGAAAACGGTATTCCCGTCCTTTTGCAATGATCGTATGGCCGGCGTTATTGCCTCCCTGAGCCCTAACAATGTGCTGAGCGCCTTCAGAAAGAAGGTCGATCACCTTCCCCTTGCCTTCATCGCCCCATTGCATTCCTATCACAGCGATACTAGACATCATCCATCTCGAAAATGTTCCCGTTAATCATATAAGATTGAACGATTCAGCGAAAGCCCGATGTTGTCAGAGGGTTGTCAGAAAGCTCTTACTCGGACGAATCACCCGACCTTTACACAAACCGGATTGCCATGCTATCATATTCCCCAATGGAAAAACAGCGCAAATGGCAATTCCTGCTCATCCTCATCGTGATGGTCTTAACCATCTATAACATCCTGCCTACTGTTTTTTATTATCTAAAGCCATTGAAAGAGCCGCTCAGCTCTTCTACTGCCGCAAACATCAGCGCATCGATCGCAGACCGAATCGACACTCTGGAAAAAGACACCATTCGTTGGATCCGCTCTTTTTGCGATTTAATCCATACAAAGCCTTTAAACATATCGGTTGACCCGGAAAATCCCCAACTTGCCAGAGTCGCATTTGCAACAAGCGAAGACACACGTCTTTTTCGCAAATATTTTCCAAGGGCCGGTGCATTGATCCCTTTTACTCCTGCGCAACTCGCTCTTATTCCCGGAGACGCGGAAGACAGATCCGTTCAAATTTTACGAAAAATCCCCGTCCGTTTGGAGAAAACAGATTTCTCCTACTTTGTGAAAAACGACCCTTGGATTCTAGAAAAGCGGATCAAAAAGCTTGAAACCGCACTGATAAGTCCAAGCGATACGGCAATCCACTTAAATTCTCTATGCCAAGGCAAAGCGCCATTTCCTGTTTTAGAAACTCTTGCGATGCAGATTAACGCGATTTCAACAATCGAGGAACCTCTTCAAAAACGGTTGATGGCTCGTTTTACTTATGGAGCCATTGAAAACCGCAATCTGGCCATTCAGTCTCTAATTCGGGCATTTGAACAAATCCGCGACTCAATTCGCCAGGAAAAACCAGGAAGCCAAGCGCCCCATCTTTTAGAGAAAAAAGAGACCGTTTTTTTAACTGCGGAACATTTTTTAAAAAACCACATATCTCAATTTGCGGCAGGCAAAGATCCGATAGAGCCTTCCCCACAAAATTCAAAAATTGATTTATCTACAGTCCACCCCCTGTTTTCAGAGCTTTCTCTCGACCTGCAAAATGAACGATTTGTTCTTACATTTCACCCGGATGTAGCACAGGCTCGTCATTTGGGGAAAAATACAGAATGGTTGGAACAATTTATATTCGATGAAATCGCGCGAATTTCTAAAGAATCGTGTGAAGATCTGGTTCCCGGATTATACCGAAACAACCTGACGAATCGGGAAAATGAGATCTCTATCCCGCTTCATCATCTTCCCCAAATTTCAGGATATTTGGTTTTAGACCAGAAAAAATTGGCGAAACGGATCGTACATCAACTACAAACAACTGTAACATCCCAATGGCGTCCATCTCATCCCGACTTGGCAGCTCTGCAAGTGGTGGACTACAGCGTCTTTCAAGCTCTTCCTCAAGAACAAAAAGCATTATGCCTCGTTATCGCCTCCCCTCTATGCCAGGAAATAGCGGGCTTGCAATCTACTTCCCTCTACATTGCAGGAAAAGGGCTCGGAAAAATCGCGAAGACTTACGAATCGTTTCCCACATCGCCTCTTGCGCTGGACTTCCAAGCCGATATTCAACGACTCGTTGAGCTTTTAAACCAGGACGGCTTTTCACCCTATCAAGCCCCTCTCTTTACCCAGGTATTGGCAGAAGATGGAGATTTGCTGTTTGAAAAACCCGGGTTTTTAACTCCTCTGCGTACAGCTACACGAGAAGATTACAAGATTTGCGCAGCTCAAGAAATGGCAATCATTGAACTCGCAGACAGGGAACAGCGAATCCTCGCGGAAAACAGGATCGATACTCAAATTCATGAAGATTTGCTGAAATGGAATGACGATTACCGTGCAGCCCAGGTAAGCATCGATTCAAATACTCGTTATGACATACCAAAACCAACAAAAGGGACATTTTGGCAAAACTTCCTTTTATCCGTACGCAAATTCCTTAGAGGCGATGAGAGAAAAATCATCCGATGGGGCTTAGATCTTTCCGGGGGCAAATCTGTACAAATTGAACTGATTGATTCCAATAAACGTCCAGTGATAAATGATGAAGATTTGAAACAGGGGATCAATGAACTCTACAATCGCGTAAATAAAATGGGCGTCTCCGAGGTTTCAATACGGCAGGTGGGACATCAGATTGCGCTTGATTTTCCAGCCGCCCAAGCGATATCGGCGTCCGAGCTGATCAAAGCCTCTACAATGTATTTTCACATTGTCAATGAAACGTTTTCTCTTGCGAACCCCACCCTCGCAAATAGCGTTCATCGTTTCCTTCAAGAGATTTGGAATGAAGCAATAGCAACCGGAAAAAAAGAGGCCGGGGCCATTCACAAGATCGCATACAAGCGCTTGCATAAAGAGCCGGGCGAAACCCGTTCCATCGCTGCAGATGAGCTATGGGAAAATGGCCTGAGGCTTGCCCCCCCTGTCGATTCGGAAAGTTCAGCCGCCCTGAACGATTCTCTATCGAAAATCGCCATTTTTCGAGGAGCTGATTGGCATGGACAAACCCATCCGCTGATGATCGTATTTCACAATCGGGCGTTGGATGGTACGAGCCTTGAAAACATCCGGGCAGGTTACGACCCATCTAAAGGAAATTTTTTAAGTTTTGACATCCGCTCTTCCTACGAGATAGCCGGAAAAACAATCCATCCCCGAAACGACCTTCACTCCTGGACCTCCCGTTATTCAAGGGAAAGCATCCAGGGCACACCTCTTGAAACTGTGACAAACGGCAGAGGATGGAGAATGGCCGTTTTACTCAATGATGCAATCATCAATGCGCCGACTCTCGATGCAGCCTTAAAGACAAGCGCCATGATCAGCGGCCATTTTTCACAAAGAGAAGTAAACCGTTTGGCGACGGACTTAAAAGCGGGCTCTTTAAGCTTCACCCCTCATATTTTATCCGAAAAAAATATTAGCCCTGAATTAGGAGCCGCGGATCGCACCAAAGGACTCACCGCTATGGTGATTTCTTTAGTCTTAATCATCTTATCTATGCTCGCCTATTATCGATTTGCCGGCCTTGTTGCATCCATCGCCGTTTTATTGAATCTTCTCATTTTATGGGCAACGCTTCAAAATCTGGGGGCTACTTTAACTTTAGCAGGACTTGCAGCCGTTGTCTTAACAATCGGGATGGCAATCGATGCAAATGTGCTTGTTTTCGAAAGGGTAAAAGAAGAATTGTCTTCCACCGGCAATATCCGTTCAGCCTTATCTACAGGGTATCAAAAGGCCTTTTCAGCCATTATTGATTCTAATGCAACCACAATCATAGCCGCTTTGATCCTATTCAATTTTGACGCAGGTCCAATTAAGAGTTTTGCTGTAAATCTCATGATTGGAATCGCCTCGTCGATGTTTACCGCTCTTTTTATGACACGGTTTTATTTGATCGGCTGGGCGAACAAACCCACATCCACAACATTGAAAATGGCCAATTGGCTACGAGCCACTCATTTCAATTTTCTGAAACAATCAAAAACCGCTTTTGCTATTGCCGCAGCCATCATGATGATCGGCCTGTTTTTCGTGGCTCGCAATCACACCTCGATTTTGGGAATGGATTTTACAGGAGGCTATTCATTAAATATTGAACTGTCCAGAATAGACGAAAAGCATTATGCCCCGGATGTAGGGAAAGCCTTCATCGCCTCCGGCGCATCTATTCACGATTTTCAAATCCGCGAGCTCGATCCTTCCCATCATCTCCGCATTCTTTTTGCAAAAACAATGGAATTGCCATCCAAACCATTCCACGGAATGCCGATCGTAAACGAGGGAATGGAAAATCCGCGCATCCAGTGGATCGTGGACGCTCTGCAAAAGCAAAACATCTCTTTGGCTCCCCACTCTAAAAACGCGCTTGCCTCCGGCTGGACCGCCGTAAGCGGACAAGTATCGGATAGTATGAGAAATAATGCCCTGATCGGTTTAGGGATTTCATTTTTAGCTGTTTTTGTATATCTGGCATTTCGTTTTGAATACAAATTCGCAGCAGCCGCTTTAATTTGTCTTTTTCACGATGTTTTCGTTACAATCGGACTGATTGGATTATTGCATGCCTTGGGCATCGAAATTCAAATTGATTTGAATACCATTGCGGCGTTGATGACGATCATAGGTTATTCTCTCAATGATACGATCATTATCTTTGACCGAATCAGGGAAACAATTCAAGACATGCGCGGAAAACCAATCTCCGAAATTGTAAACTTTTCTTTGAATGCGACTTTGAGCCGCACTACAATTACTTCTGGAACTACGCTTCTTGTTTTGATCGCGCTTGTAGTTTTTGGAGGGTCTTCGATTTTTGGTTTCGCGCTTGTCATGAGCCTTGGTGTATTTGTTGGAACAGTGTCATCCTGGTTCATTGCCGCGCCATTGATGGCTTTCTTTCATGGCCGAGAACTACCGCGCATTTCTCGCACTCTCTGACAAAATTTTTAGAAGCTGTCCTAAACTTTAGCTTCTGTCGATTTTGGGGTTCTTTTAAGCCGACTTTTGGTTCTTTTTGCGGGGGTAGTATCAAACTTCGTATACCACCCCCGCAAAAAGAACCAAAAATCGGCCAAAATAATCCCCAAAATCGACGAAGCCTGGGTTTTAGTACAGCTTCTTAGAGACTGTTTTTTGAATGCGCCGGCTCTGTTATTTATTGACTGGAATACTCTATTTTGCGATCGTCGATTTCCGGTTCGTTAGAGGGTGTTACAATTCCCAATTGATGCATCGAAAAAACGGCCAAATGAATCTCAAACATCGACAGATGCTTCAATAGGAATGGACCTGCATGAATTCAAGCGCCTGCAAATCAAAAGCGCCCCTATGGATTTATCCGAATAAAAACCCTGCTCTTCTTCAAGAATTTATTAGAGAATTCAATATCCATCCAGTGACTGCGCAAATCTTGATTTCGCGAGGATTTAAAACAGTGCGGGAAGTCCACGAATTCCTCTATGCAAAATTGCCCAACCTCTATGATCCTGAGTTATTTCCCGACATGGATAAAGCAACGATGCGCGTTTTAACCGCGATTCGAAATAAAGAGCCAATTTTAATTTATGGAGATAATGACGTCGACGGCATGACCGCTGCCGCGCTCCTCACCGAATTTTTAGACGCAATAGGGGGGCACGTTTATTTTGATATTCCTAACCGAGCAATGCTGAAAAAAAGCTTGATTGGCGACGCGCTTCAATTCGCGCTCGAAAGAAAATGCACCTTGCTTATCACGGTAGATTGCGGCATAACAGCTGCCAAAGAAATTGAAGAAGTAGTACAGCATGGGATCGATGTCATTATTACAGACCATCATGAACCCACTTCAAAAATCCCCCATTGCGTGGCTACGTTAAACCCCAAATTGATTCACAGCACCTATCCCAATAGGGAATTAACTGGAGTTGGAGTCGCATTCAAATTAGCGCACGCCTTAACAAACATTTTAATCGACAATGAAGAAATTAGCCCCACCAAAATCGATCTCAAAAAATACCTCGACCTCGTTGCCCTCGGACTTATTGGGGATATGGGAGCGTTGAAAGGAGAAAACCGCATTCTTGTTCGCTATGGATTGAAACAGATGAAAACAATGCATCGAATCGGGCTAGCTAAACTCATTGAACTCAGCGAACTGGAAACTACAGATCTGTCCCCTTCAGACATCGCTTCAAAAATTGCTCCTCGCCTCAATAGTCTCGGAAGAATTGCCGACCCAATTAAAGGCGTCGAACTACTTTTATTAAAAGAGCATGAGGAGGCGGAGGCGCTTGCCAAAGAATTGGATTTAAACAACCTTGAAAGACAAAAAATTGAAAGGGAAGCATCCGAAGATATTGAAACGATTATTTTTCACCAGCCAGATCTCTTGCAAGACAAAGCCATTGTCTTGTATTCCGAAAAATGGCATCCGGGAATCATCGCCATCTTATCTGCCCGCATTGCAAGACAGTACAATCGACCCACAGCAATCATTTCGATTGAGCAGGGCCTTGGCAAAGGATCGCTTCGTACAATCCCTGAATTTCCATTGATGCCTGTCTTAAAAGAAAATGCAGATCTCCTCATTAATTTCGGCGGCCATGATTATGCTGCGGGATTGACGATTAAAGAAGAGAATATTCCTATATTCAAAAAGAAATTTATTACTGCTGCTGAAACAGCATTAAAAGATAACGATGTCATCCCTAAACTTTATTTAGACGCGAAAATGAATTTCAAAGATTTAACATTCGATTTTATGGAATCGCTTCATCTCTTAGAGCCATTTGGAAACGAAAATCTGCCCCCGCTCTTGTTTTGCGATGCCATTCAAATCTGGCCACCGAAAGTTGTAGGACAATATCATTTGAAACTCTTTTTGGAACAAGACGACCGGATGTTAGAGGGAATTGCGTTTGGTTTAGCGGATAGAAAAGAGGAAATTCGGGGAAAAAACTTACAGCTTAGTATAGCTTTTACCCCGCAGATCAACAAGTTTCTCAATAAAATGAGCATTCAGCTACTCATCAAGGATTTCCAGATAAGAAATCTCAAAGACACAAAGTGATACTATTTATTAAGTTGCGATTTGAGGCATGCGATTTAAGTAACTATTTCGATATTCCTTAATGTCGTCAATATGGATCACCCAAGCAGCGCCTTTCCGATGAGCTTTCAACAACCCGATACGCGTAGCATAATAGATTTTTTGCGCCGGTACATTCAATAGTTTCGCTGTTTGATTGATCGAATGAAATCCCTTGCGCTGATCAAAAATAAGCTCCCCTGCAAACATTGATTTGGTACGAGAATATTTATGTTTCCGATATTCATCGAGATCATCCAAATGAATCGTCCAACGCGTCGCATCTTTCGATGCCTTCAGTTTTTTTTGCTTAATCGCCACATAAATAGCTTGACGTGTTACATTGTTGATTCTCGCTGCTTCCGTGATTGTCACCACTTTCGCCGCATCGACATTTTTCTCTAAGAATTCCTCCCCTATATTGTCGTTCATGGGTATTGCCTCCAATTTTTCTTGTTTTACAAATTTTTCTCGGAAAACCCCTAACAACGAATTGTCATAAGGTACAGAGTCCGACCGTAATTTTTATGTTTTCATAATCCATTATTTCATATTAGTCGATTTAATTTCAACAGAAATATTATTTTTAAAATAATTTTTTCAACGACATAAGAAATATAAAAAAATAATATCGAAATTAATAGATAATATTACTCGTTTTTGAATTTTGAATTCCAAAGTTTCCTTGGCAGCAAACGCGTATTCAGATATCATCGAATATTGAGATACTCTATGTACAAATGGATAAGATTTTTTTTTCTTCTTTATATCTTTGGAATAGAATGTCGAATGCCCGAAATTCATCCCAAAGATGTAAAGTCAAAAATTAATGAGATATTTCGTTCCCATGTTTGTTATAAATCATTTTCATCTGAATTAATAAAAAGAGTTTTGCAAAATTATCTTAACGAACTGGACCCTACAAAAACCTATTTTTTAGAACAGGAAATCAACTATTGGACCCATCCAGATGATGCGCTCTTGCAAAAAGCAATGGAAGGATTTCAACTGTCCGATTATGTGATTTTTTATGATATTCACGCTATTTTCTTAAACGCGGTCTCGAGAAGAAACGTCATTGCAAGCGACATTGCGAAAACCGATTTGCCCATAGGTGTTAAAAACGAAGAATTTCAAAACATGGAGTGGGCACGCAATCGAGAAGAATTAATGACTCGCGTATCCCGTATTCGAGCGCTTCAAATCGAAACGGCTGATAAAATGGGACAAGAGAGTCGGGAAAGATTGATTCAAAGACTCGAAAAGAGACGCCTCAATCGCGAAGCGGAATTAACGGGACAAACAGCCGAAGAAGAGAGAAATATTATTTTAACCCACGTGCTAAAAGCCGCCGCTTCAGCTCTCGATGCACACACAAATTATTTTACTCCGGGAGAAGCCAACCAGTTTGTGATCCAAGTCCAACAGCGGCTATTTGGAATTGGCGCGCAATTGCGCGATGACCTGGATGGTCTCACTATTATGCGCATCCTTGAAAATAGTCCGGCTCAATCCAGCATGAAACTCAAAATCAATGATAAAATCATAGCTGTAAATCATGAACCGATTGTTGGGATGGATATTACGGAAGCTGTGGAATTGATACGGGGCGAAAAGGGAACGTCGGTTCATCTTACTTTCCTGCGCGATGGGGAAAAAATGGAACTTACACTCATGCGCGGCGAAGTTGTTCTTGAAGAATCCCGTTTGGAGACGCAATTAGAACCTTATGGGGATGGCTGCATCGCCCTTTTGCGCCTTTTTTCTTTTTACCAGGATGCAAAATTCTCCTCTGCCCAAGATATGCGAAAAGCTCTCGAACAAATTAAAAAAAAGGACAAATTAAATGGAGTGATTATCGATTTAAGAGGCAACGCTGGCGGCCTTCTGACGCAAGCGGTTTCGGTAACCGGCCTTTTCATTACAAAAGGGATCGTGGTGTCCGTGAAAGACAATACCGGGCAATTGCAGCATTTGCGAGAAGTGGAGGATAACTTGGTCTGGAGCGGCCCCCTCATTGTCCTTGTCGACAGAGCTTCCGCCTCCGCCGCTGAGATTGTCGCGCAAACTCTTCAAGATTACGGACGCGCCATTATTGTTGGAGATGACCACACCTTTGGGAAAGGGTCGTTCCAAACATTTACTCTAGATCCTATTCAAAATCTGAAAATCAATCCGCAAGGCGAATACAAGGTAACAAGAGGCAGATACTATACCGTTTCAGGGAAAAGTCCCCAACTTAAGGGGGTGCTCGCCGATATTGTCGTCCCGGGACTGATGACATCTATTGATATTGGAGAACAATTTGCAAAGTTCCCGCTTGATAATGATGAGATCGAGCCGCATTTCGAAGATGATTTGTCCGATCTTTCTGCCTTTCATCGAATTCAATTGGGCATGAATTATCGGCATAATGTACAAAAGCGAATGGATGTTTATGTTCCCTATCTTGAGCTCTTGAAAAGACATTCCCACCTTCGGATTGAAAAGGACAAAAATTATCAAAATTTTTTAACAGAGCTGAAAAAGAAAAATTTTGACTCCCAACAAGTCGATTTATTTGGACAAAGCGACCTGCAGTATCAAGAGACTTTAAACATCATGAAAGATTTGATCTATCTTTTAAAGCAGGAAGCGGCACTGCTTTAGAGGCCTGTATTTTGGGTATAGCCCATCGAAAACATCTAAATATTCGATATATTTTTCAGATATAATTTATTTTAAAGATAATTAATTTTGTTGAAAAAAAACAATATTTAATTTAAAATATTAAACAACCACAACAAAAAAGGAGATTGAAAAATGTCAATCAATGATATGTCCCCAGATATACGCAGAAAAATTTTAGCCATGCTAGCCCCCAAGACCCAAGCTAGATTAGCACCAGTTTGCCGTAACTTTCATGAAACAATCAATGGAATCAATAGAGACCGTATAAATCATGTGCATGCAAGCAAAAAACGTACCTTTACGAATTTGTACACTGATAACCCAACTCAATATATGGATGAACTGCATAATGTATTAAAAAAACAAAAAATAGATAAGGAACCAATTTTTCAAACAAA
>DATIHO010000005.1:0-12204 GCA_035480615.1 Chlamydiales bacterium
AGTATTGAAGAATACAACCCCCTGTTCAAGAATCGATTTTCGGCAGCTTTCAATCCCGCCCAAAGGCCAACTTTTGAATCACTTCGGGTATATACAAAAAGTGAGAAATTTGTTACCGTGAAAACCCCTCTTTAAAGGAAAATTTGTGTTGGAGTTTTTTCGTAAATATCAGCGATATTTTTTTATTTTCATAACGGCCGTTATCATTGCTTCATTTTCTTTTTTTGGAACTTCCTCCTCCTCCTCCTTTTTTCAATCGGAGAAAAAAAAAGATCGGGTTGTTACGCATCTCATAGACGGCACTCCTTTAAAATTTACAGAGCTCCAAGCGCTTTCTCGTTTTCTCTCAACAGACTGGGAAGATATTCCTCAATATGGAATTGTCCCAAACTTATTTAATAACGGCGTCATTCGATATGACCTTTTTCGAACCGGTATTGCTGAAACGCTCGCCAGCTCCTTTCTCGATTGGATGAAACCGGAGTTGCAAACCAGATTTGAAAAAGCGAAACAATTCAAACCTTACGAACACGGAGAGGCGCGTAACTTAAGCGCTAGAGCGGTTTGGGAACAATTTTTGCCCGCCATGAATCGGGAATTGGCAAGCCTTCAAGAACAAAAAGAGACATCTATAGATACCTTTTCCCATTTCGCTCATCTGTATAGCCAGCAAAGTTTCCTCACGCCTGAAACGCTTCGGCAGATTTTGTTTTTTCAGCATCAGTATATTGGGTTGAAAATCGATCCAAAGCTGGTCTCTTGCGATTTATCGCTTTTTGGCTTCCATTCATTAACAGATTGGTTTGGTCGCAATTTTATTACAATTGCTTCAGAGTTTATCCTCAACGCGGCAGCTTTAGCTGAAAAGAAAGGATATAAAGTGACATTAGAAGAGGCTAAAGCCGATCTTTTCGTCCAATTTCAAGCAGCGATGGCGCGGTTTGACAATGAACACTCGGATCTGAAAACGGGTGGCAAATTGGGTCGAGCTTCGCACCTGGCTCAACATGCGGATTTAGATCCGGCTCGTAAAAAACAGAGGGCCGATTCCGATGATGCAAAACCGAATCTTTCTTATTTTCAACATTTATCAGAGCTGGGGTTTGATGAAAGAAGCGCTGTCAATGTTTGGCGCAAGGTGCTTCTTTTTCGCCGTTATTTTCAGGGAGTAGGGCAAGCGACATTCATCGATCGGCTTCCCTTTAAGGATTTTGCCTCCTATGCACATGAGACAGCCACCTTGGCCCGATATCAATGGCCAGCCGCTCTTTGCTTTAAAAAAATAGAGGATTTGATTGAATTTCAGTATTATCTTTCAGCTATTGCCCCGACAACAGATGGCCCATTGGATCTTCCAGCAACTTTTTATTCTCCAGAAATGATAGAAAAGGAATTTCCTGAACTTGTGCAAAGCTCTTTCAAGGTGAACATAAAGGAGATCTCTCTTGCTGAAATCGCTTTGAAATCTCCCATCAAAGAAGTTTGGGATTGGCAGCTTGAGGAGGAGAATTGGAATACTCTTTTGTCCAAGTTTGCTTTTATAACGCGTAGTTCAAATCGGGATGAGCGCTTTCGGTGTTTGGAAAAACTAAGTCCGGCTCAGCGGGCTCAAGTGGATTTTTTTTCCCGTATGCAGATTGTAAAGCGGCATCCGGAATGGGTTGAAGAGGCTTTTTGCCTGGCAGCAAGCCAGGAGCGGACAGTTTTGATTTCCAGAGCGGCCACTTCGCTTAAGGGTGTTGAAAAGCCTTCGGAATTATATGAATTGTTGCAGCGCTCTATTGCAGGCGATGAAGCAGCTGCGTTCCGGCTTTTATCCTATGAAGGCGATGAAAAAACCCTCTATTTATTTGATCGAGTCGAATATTTAAACGGGTCTCGCATTTTGACATTTGAAGAGGCGAGACGGCAAAACCTCCTTGCCAAAATCGCTGAACGGAAACTGTACGCCTCTTATCTAAAAATACGCAATAGCACACCCCCTTTATTTCAAACAAAAGAGGGCGCATGGAAACCTTTTCCGGAAGTGAAAGCACAGGTGGCGAAAACTGTGTTTCCCAAATTATTTTCAGCTTTGGAACAACTGGGACCGGTCGATGGTTTTGGAGAAGGTTTTAAATATGCAATGAGGCTTTTGCCTACGATGCAAACCGCATATAACGATCTGCAAAACAATCCAAACGATCCCCGATGGATTGCAAGCGATTGTTTCAATGAAGTGTCGAATCAATTTAAACTGGAAAAAAAGGAAGTGCCGGTTCAACGGACGGCCAAGGAGGAGTGGATGAAAGAAAAAGCATTCATTATGATGCCAAATGAATGGTCCCCGATACGAGTGGATGCTAATGGCGAGCTTGCATTTTTTTATCTCATCGATAAAAAACAAAATGACGGCCCTGTCCTTGATCAAATTGCATTTGGAAAAGAATTGATTGCGGCAGACGCTCAACGCTACCTGGCTGAAAAAATCCTTGAATCGATTTTTAACAATCGATCGATGGCCCTTCCAGAAGAGGAGGATTCATTATGAGTCTATTTGAAGATCTTCCGGCCCTCTCTCCGGTTCAATTTTTTGGGCTGAGTGCAGATTGCAATTATTCTACACAGCATTTAAAACCTAATAAAATGTTTCTTTTACCATCGACTGAAGATCTTTTATGTGAAGAAGCCTTTGCTGATGTTTATACGAGTTGGAATGTAGATAAGCTGTGTTTTTATATCTCTGTCGAGGTGCCGTTTCAAAATATTGGAGATGGTGATTTTCGAAAAGGGGATTCGGTTGAATTATTCATTGATACGCGTGATTTAAAAACAAAAGGGATTGTTTCCCGGTTCTGCCACCATTTTGTATTTTTTCCGGTAATGGTGCAAAATTTTCTGGGTCGCGAAGTCACTCGGTTTCGTGGGGAAGATATTCATCGGCTTTGCCATCCTGAAGACCTGCAAGTGACAGCGGATATTTATGGGAGATCTTATAGCCTCTCCATTGAGATTCCATCGGCCTGTCTTCATAGCTACGACCCCTTAAGCTTTCCTCGGCTTGGTTTTACTTATCAAATAAACCGGACGGAAGGAGCGCCTCAGCATTTTGCTGTTTCATCTAAGGAGTATGTCATTGAACAGCATCCGGCTACTTGGGGTACTTTGAAATTGATTAAGGAATAGATGCATGCGGTATACAGATTTTCATGAATGGATCTCGTTAGATGGCAATAGGGCAAAAGTGGGCATTACCAAATATGCTCAGCAGGAATTAGGTGAAGTTGTCTACGTCGAGCTTCCAAAGGTGGGACAAATGATAAAAGCCGGAGAGGAGATTTGCGTCTTGGAATCCACAAAATCTGCAGTGGATGTGTATGCTCCATGTTCAGGAGAAATCGTAGCGGTGCATGACGTGTTACATAAAAATCCTCATGCTCTCAATGAAGATCCGGAAGGCTTTGGTTGGATTTTTGAAATTCAATTGTCGGATCCGAAGGAATTGGACCATCTTTTGAGTGCTCAGGAATATGCTGCACTAGTAACCTGAATAAAGTGTTGATTCGAACATTCGTTTCTATTCTTATTTTTCTCTCCGGCGCCCTCTTTGGCAAACCGATGGTTGTTTCCTCTATCGGTTTATTTGCAAAAGTTTATCTTTTTTTCGAATACGGGTGTCATTTTTCCTATCGATCTATTGATTGGTATGAAGGGGCTTTAGTGGTTTCGGATGTACATCTCAACGAGGCAAACGCCTCGCTTGCCGCTGACAAAGCATTTCTTTTTTTCAATAAAAAGCATTTAGCCATCGAGTCTCCAAAAATTGTATTGAATGGAATGCCGCCATTGCACAGCAAATCTAGTGGGGAGTGGACGGTCGAAATGAAAAATGGCGCGATTGCGGGAGAAGGATTTCAGGATGTCCATTTTACTTTTGAAAAAACCTGGAAGCATCACTTGGGCCGTCTTGTGTTGGAAAGACAAAAAGCAAAATTGGAGATGGAAGCGATTGCCGAGGGCGAGGAGATTTGGGTTAATCTCAATTTATTCCAATTTGCAGCGGATCTGTTAGAGCCTTGGATAGATTTGCAAGGAACGCTCAATGGAAAAGCGCATCTTGTATTCGAAGGAAACCGGTGTAAACGGGGTTCGGCCCGTTTGCATTTTTATGAAGGGGGATATAAGGGCTTTGTATCAAATGCGGACGGAATGTTTGATTGGGAAGGGAGCGTGGAGAGGGATTTTTTTCCCACATGCCTTGAATCCGGGCGCGTTCGTTTGCAACTCTTTCAGGCAAATATCCATGGGATAAAAGGGGGGATTGAAAAATTAAAAGGAAATTTTAGCTTCACTGCCGGTGTTGGCGCCAAATGGGAGTTTGATGGAACGGGTAATGCAAAAGGGCAGGAATTTCCGCTTGGTTGGACAGGGAGGGCATTTCTTCATGAGAGCCGCCCCTCTTGGACAGAGTCGAAAATCATTTGCTCGGATGCGTCCATTGTTCTCAAAGGGCGTCATGCAATGGGTGGATTTCAATGGGCATGGGAAGGGGGGCGCTTTGATGCGGTAACCGGTACTTTTTTTCAATCGCTTTTGGGAATCGTCGATACTCGTTTCAAAGAATTTGAATTCGAAAAAGGAAGCATTGAATTTCAGGGAAAAGCGATCTTCGGAAAGGAGTGGGAATTCGCGGCGCAGGTTGAAAATCTGGATTGCAGTTCTCGCTACTTTGAAGTGCAATGTCCATTTGCAACGGCCCAATTGACGTCAGAAAAAAAAGGGGGATTTGAATTTCGGGGAGTCCAATCGAAAATTATTTTGGAAAATGGGAGAACAATATTCGGGGAAAAATGGGAAGGAAAAGGGGAGATTCAAAAGGGGGCACTGATCAATTCCCGGTTTCAAGGGATCGTTGAAAATATTGCAGCTGAGATCGTAGCGAAAGGGACGTTTGAAGGGTTTCGCATTGAGGCGAAAGGAGAAGAGGGTGCCATTGCCATCAAAGGCCAATTTTTGAATCACTTTGGGGGTATGGATTTTGAAATTGAAGAGGGGTTCTTTGAAGGACTTGCTTTTCGAGGGTTTGGCAGCGTTGAGTCAAAGGGCTTTTTTTGTCTCAATCTCAACCATTTCCAGGGTTCCTCCTTCCCTTTGCGGCGCGCGGTGGCTCAGTTCAATGCAATGGAAGGGCGCATTCATTCCATAGGCAGCGGTTTTCAAGCGGTAGGAAATTTCACATCTTTTGATTGGTTTTTGCAGGCAAAAGGGGAATTGGAAAACGGCATTGGATTTTATTGTCCATTTTTGGAGAAGAGGGGCCAAAAATTTTCATTTGATGTGAGACTGGAAACGCCGACTTGGGATTTGATTCGGCTCTACGGGTCTGCCGATCAGGGAACATTGACATTTGACTCCGGCCGTACCCATGTCATGGGAAGGCCTATTGAGATCAGTTCCTGTTTGTTTGATCAAAGCGGGCTTTTGTCTTTAAAACTACAAGCTCCTTTTTTTTGGAAATCGCTTGTAATGGCGGCGCCTATTTGGTTGAAAACGGCCACGCAATGGACTTCCATTCCATGCGATGGAGAGGCCAGGATCGATTTTTCTTATGCAAGAGATGGCTGTAGTGAATTTTCAATTGTTGGTACTGATCTTTCATGGAAAGGCGATCCGGTTTTGTTCGAATTGGCGGCAAGGGAAGAGGTAGATGGATGGCAAATTACAAAAATGGAGATAGAGGATTGTTTTTGTTCTTTCAAAGTTCGCAAACAAAAAGAGGTCTTTTTCTTATCCGCCGGCCATGCTGAAAGCAAAGGGATGCAAGCCGATTTTTTTGGAACCCTTGACACTTCTTTGCATTTTGCATTCCACCTTCCGTTTTTACATCTTGATTTAAGCCAAATCCACTCCTTTGCCGCAATGGTTCCGATTCCGCTTAAGGGTTTAAAAGGGATGTTGGAGGGGGAAGGGATCATTTCCTGTCAGGCCAATCTCGAAGCTGATTTTGACTTTGTTGCAAAAGATTTACAAGCCGCGTCTCTTGACTGGCAAAATATAGGTCCGATTCATGTACATTACGCATCTGATTTAGGGATTATATGCAGCGGAATCGACTTAAAAGTCCAAGGGGACAATCTTCCATTTTTAGAGTGCAAAGCCGACCTTTTGCAATATACCATCAGCCGCGCCGTTTGGAATTTGCATCGCGCCCGGTTTCGTTTGCCTCCCCATTTCCTTAAGTTATGTGCTGGATGGAAGCAAATGGATATGGCAGAGGAGATTGTTTTTACTGCCGATCTGGAATGTCCTTTCGATTTTTCCCGCTTTTTGGGCTCTGTAGAAAAAGTGTCTATTCCTCTCGATGGACACATGCATTTGATTCAAGACCTTGTTTTTTCTTTCGGCGATTCCCTGCTGTCAGCGAAATTGCTCACGCACCATCAAGATTACCCTATCAACATTTCCGCTGCTATGTCCATTGGAGATGAATTATCAGGCCGCGTCATTTTGGAAGAGAGGGAGGGGGTGACGGAGGGGGAGAGGCCCCTTTCAGTCGATTGGATTTACTCCACTGCATCGGGACTCTTCATTCGTGAAATCGATGGATTGTTTGGGGGGGTCGAGGCTTCTTTTCATGCCTTGGATCGGGGACGGGAATTGATTGGGTCGGCCCGGATCAATTTTAATCGGATTTGTATGCTTCTCCCTCCTCGCATAGCTGAGGTTTTTACCGATCTGAAGATGGGGCAAGGTTATGAACTGAAGGGAAAATTATCAATAGCGAACGGTGTTTCGTTTCGAGGGCTTTTCAGCGGAAAACAGATTGATCTTTTTGGCTATCAGCTGAGAACTTTGCTGGCCCAGTTCGAGCTGGATCCTGGACGCATCCGGCTTTCCGATCTTAAAATCAGCGATAGCGCAGCTATGTTGAAGATCGATGAGCTTGTTGTGTGTGCGGAAAAAGACGCCCCCTGGACGATTTCGATCCCACATCTTGCAATCCTGGAACTGAGGCCGAGTTTGCTGCAAAAACCTGATGCTGCGGCAGGCATAGCGGGCCCCTTAGTTGTCCGGGAGTTGAGATTAAGAGATTTTAAGGGGCTTTTAGAAGATGGAAAAACATATACGGCGACAGGGGATTTGTCCTTCATCAATTCATTTCGACGGGAACACACTGTATTTGACATTCCCTCCGATCTTTTAGGCCGGATTGTGGGTTTGGATTTGGAACTTTTAATTCCTGCATGCGGCTTTGTTTCTTTTGAATTGCAAAACGGGCTTTTTTATTTGACTGCCTTACATCATTCTTTCAGTGAAGCAAACCGGTCCGAGTTTTTTTTGGTGCAAGAGCCGCCTCCGATTATGGATCTCAATGGGAATTTGCGCATCTTGGTCTCCATGAAACAGTTTGTCCTTTTCAAACTCACTGAATCCTTCCAGATTTTGATCGATGGCACACTCGATGACCCGAAATTTCATCTTCAAAAAAAGCGCAGGTTTTTGGGATTGTGAGAGACTGTTGTCGACAGGTTATAATAGACCCATGATGCAGGTTGTGAGCAAGTGGCTCGATGTTATTTTTCCTCCGATATGCAAAAGCTGTAAAGAACCTTGCAATACACGTCTATTTTGTTTGCCGTGCTGGGAAGAGTGCGCCCTTCCAGACCCTGCCCTTCGGTGCCGCCATTGTTTTGAGGAAGAAGAGGACGAGATCTGTCCTCAATGTAGAAACAAGCCGCAGCTTGCATTTCCTTCCGCGTTTGTTTTTGAAACAAGCTCTCCGGCGCTTTATCTTTGCCAAGCTGCGATCGAAGAATGTCCTGAAGTTTTGGCGTCTTTTGCTTTTGTCCAATGGGAAAGGCTTGGCTGGCCTATCCCTGATGTGGTCATCCCATGTCCGGGCTCTCTTTTGGTCGCAAAGCCTTTCGCTTGCCTTTTGAATCGGCCGTGCTTTAATGTTTTGAGGTCTTGGAACGGCAATTGGAGCTGCGATACAAGCGTGCTGAATGAAGATCGATGTTTTTTGTTGTTTTCGATGGAAAATTCCATGGATGATCTTGCAAGTGGAATCGATGCTTTAATCCAGGCTTTTCCAAAAAAGATTTTTGTCTTAACTTTAATGCCATTTATCGAAACTGAAAAATGATGAGTCATGGAATATGATTTTTATCCCTTTTATTATATGTATTTTATGTGTTATTGGAATTGCGCTTTATTTAGGCGCCCGTATCGTTCCTGAACAGCAGCTTTGGATTGTGGAGCGTTTGGGAAAATTCAATCGCCGGTTAGAGCCGGGGCCGAATTGGATCGTCCCATTCATCGACTCCGTAGCGTACCGCCACGCATTGAAAGAAGAGGCGATCGATGTTCCGGAGCAGACGGCGGTGACGCAAGACAATGTGAGTGTGATATTGGATGGCATCGTCTATGTCAAAATCATAGAGCCTTTTGCGGCTTCTTATGGAGTCAAAAACCCTCTCCATGCTTTAACGCAGCTTGTACAGACGACAATGCGGTCGGAAATTGGCAAGATCCCCCTGGATAAAACGTTTGAAGAGAGAGAATCTTTGAATGCAAAGATGGTGGAGGCCGTCAATGAGGCCTCCGTATCTTGGGGCATTCAATGTCTTCGCTATGAAATTAAAGATATTAAAATGCCGGAAGATATCCGGAAAGCAATGGAATTGCAAATGACGGCTGAGAGGCAAAAACGGGCCCGCATCCTTGAATCGGAGGGGCTGAGACAAGCGCACATCAACGAATCGGAAGGACAAAGACAAGCGCAAATCAATATTTCCGGAGGGGCTAAAGTCGAAAGGGTCAGCAGGGCCAAAGGAGAGGCGGAATCGATCGAGCTTTTAGCTGAAGCTGCGGCAAAAGGGATTGAGAGGATTGCTCGCGCGCTTCATGAGCATGGCGGGGACAAGGCCGCAGGCTTGCAGTTGGCGGAAAAATATATTGAAGCGTTTCGTCATTTAGCAAAAGAGGGCAACACAATTGTATTGCCCTCAAATCTTCAACACCCCGGAGCCATGGTGGCGGAGGCGTTTGCGATTTACGATCAGGTGAAGAGAAGAGCTCCTTCACCTGTAGAAACCGCTATCGGAAAAGCCGTTCTTTAGAATCCGGCTCCAATTGAGAACTCAGCCATTGGGCCAGGGAATGCGTCGGAAACAGTCCTTGCAATTGCAGGCTGGCTTACGTTTAATTCAGCAAATGTTCTAAATGTAGATTTGCGGAAAAATTCGTAACCGACTGTTGCATTTGGCACAACTCCTTCAAATTCACGGTCATCTTTTGTGGTCAAAGCGCCCCATGCCAAACCAATTCCGGCATATGCGGTTTGATCGCTTTCCATATTCCAATAATGGATATAGCTTGCTTTTGGCAGGGTCCAGAAAAAGCTGTCGCTTTCTCCCTTCCATCCTTTTGCACTGCTATAATTCGCAGAAACATCGATCGCTCCATTGCCAACCATCATTCTGTAGCCGATTCCGAGACCGGGAACGATTTGCACAGATGACGTCGGGGTAGATTCTCCCGCAGCAAACCGGAAATAGGTAAATCCTGGTTTTTGCGCGGTCGTCTCTACTTTGCGGGATGCGTTTCGATCTAATGAAAGATCAGAGAGTGTTTTTGCAACGTTTTGCTCAGCAGCAAAACCGAGAGCTGCAATTGTCGTAAAAATTGCAGTTGTGATTGTCCGTTTCATGATTTTCCTCCTTTGAAAGGAGTGTCCATTATGCATAGGGAATCGAAATTTATGCAATTAAATTTCGATGTTGCGGCGAATCATTTGCACTTGTTGCCGCAGTGTTTCATTCACTTCGATTTGATTGGATACTTTTTTCCATGCATGGAGCAACGTTGAATGGGTCTTCCCCCCGAAAGACGCGGCGATTTTCATCAAAGAATCATCGATCATTTCCTTTGCGAGGTACATGGCGACTTGCCTGGCGAGAGAGATCTCTTTGTGTCTTGATTCGCCCTTCAGTTCTGAAATACGGACTTCAAACGCTGTAGCTACGCTTTTTAAAATGGTTTCCACAGAAATTTTCTTGTTGAGAGAACTCGTTTGAAACATTTCCGATAAGATTCTTTCTACAAGATCTTCATTGAGGTTTTCCGCAGCAAATCGGGAATGGGCGCAAAGGCGGTTTATCGCACCTTCAAGCTGCCTCACGTTATTGTAGATATGCTCCGCAATGAAAAAAGCAATCTGGTTGGAGATATTTAACCCTCTCAACTCAGATTTGTGTTTAATGATGGCCACTCGCGTTTCCAAATCGGGAATCCCCATATGAGCGACAAGGCCCCACTCCATTCGGGCGACCATCCTTTCCGACAGAATCAATTGGCCAGGGGGCTTGTCGGACGTGATAATGATTTGTTTGTTTTGGTTGAGAAGCGTCTCAAACGTATTGCAAAATTCCTCTTCAAAGTTGAGCCGATTCTGAAGAAACTGGATATCATCGACGAGCAGCACATCGAGGTTTCTATAAAAACGCTTCATTTTATCGATGGATTTTGAGCGGAGATGCTCTACGATGCCATTGATGAACGCCTCGGTAGTAATCACTTGGACCCTTAAGTTTTTGTGATGTTCGAGGGCATAGTGGCCGATGCTGTGTAGAAGATGGCTTTTGCCGAGGCCGACCCCTCCGTGGATAAAGAGAGGATTGTAAGATTTTCCGGGTCTTGCCGCGACTCCGATTGCCGCTGATTTGACAAATTGATTGGAAGGGCCTTCAATGAAATGGTCAAATGTATAAAGAGGATTGAGTTTTAAGTCATTTTGCTGCGGGGTGTCGATGGGTAAAGGAGTCGCGAGCGCGCTGCTTTCTTCATGAGACACAACAAAACGGATGGCCGGTTCGCCCGATCTTTTTAACGGGAGAAAGTCGGCTAAAATTTCTTTAAAATTATCCAGCAAATATTCTTGAACATAAATATTTGGGACTTGAAGGACCGTCTCTTCGTGTGCGGCTTCCACCAAACAGATGGGGGCGATCCAATTTTCAAATTCCGCTGAAGAGCAGCGCGATTCAATGAATTCTAAAAATTGAGTCCATCCGGTTTTGACTTCACATTCGAGCATGAGTTCCTGATTCAGGTTCCTAGACTGTAGCACTCAAAAGGAGGCGGCTGCAAGGAAAATTAATGGATGCGCATGCGTAGGAATAAAATTTTTAATTTGTTGTCTATTCGAATTGAATAAAATCATGAAACCAGTTAAAATCGATGGAAAAATATACCGAAACAACCTGAAGAATCGGGAATTTGACAAGGAGGCGGCGCAGTTTTTTGCGTCTGGAGCGAGCGACCATTGCCTCCGGCAAGGCGCGAGCGAAGACCAAAAAAATGCTGCCAAGCCGACGTCGTCAAAAACCGATTCTTCAGATTGTTTCGGTATAAGAGGTTTTACGTGGCTATTTACAATTTTGCAAGAAGTTATGTTAACGCAGTAGATACTGCCCTGGAGCTGGGATCTGTCGGCGTTGCTGTGGTGGAGGGCGCTGTCAATACAGTCTCCTGGCCTTTCAGAAATGATGGAAATGAGACAGTTTTCGACGCAGTAAAATGGATTGTCGGGTGGGAAGAAATTCAAAAAGCGAGAGAAACTTTTTGGAAAAGATCCCCCCTTTCCATTCCCGATGGAATACAGATCCGGGATCATCGTTCGGCAGGCAAGCGATTGGGGGAGTCCGCAGGCCATCTGGTCAATGCCGGATGCCGATTCGTCGCTGCCAACGTGTGTCTGGTGGGGGGTGCCGCCATTGGTATTGGAACGGCTAGCAATGGTTTAGGGTTGGAGGCCGCTTCCGACGGAATACACATGGCATCTAAAAATCTTGCTAAAATCTTTTGGGCTGTGACTCGAGTGACGTGTATGGCCGGTTTTTTAGTTGCACGTCTTGGACAAAAAGCGATAACGGAGGCGGTTTCGACTGTTTGTCATCATCCCAATGGAACTTTTCAAACTATGTGTGGAGCAACTCTTTTATATGCGGCATCGCATCAGATTATAAAAGCCCAAGAGGCTCCGACAACGTTCCGAAAAAGCAGCCACTCTGCTTTGGCTATGCTTGCCTTGTCCCCTATGTGTTTGCTTCCCCGGTTGCGTCCATTTTAAGTGGTATTAAGAAGCTGTCCTAAAACCCAGGCTTCGTCGATTTTGGGGATTATTTTGGCCGATTTTTGGTTCTTTTTGCGGGGGTTGTATAC
>DATIHO010000006.1:0-8593 GCA_035480615.1 Chlamydiales bacterium
TTTGGGTTCTTTTGAGCCGATTTTCGATTCAAATTGTGGGGGTAATATCAACTTTCGTATATGACCCCCACAATTTGAATCGAAAATCGGCCAAAATAATCCCAAAAATCGACGAAGCCTCACTTTGTAGACACCCTCTAATATGAGGTGACTTTTTCTTGTCGATTAGCAGGTCAAATCTTGGCATTTGCTGGGGAGCGTAGCGACCGCACAAATGTTAAGATTTGACCTGTTAATGGGCAAATCCCAGAAGAACCTATTCGAATAAAATTTTTATTCCAGTTTTATTGATTTTATTAATTAATTTGGTTATTATATGAATATATAATATTTATTATTAATAATAAAATGGAATAATCACTATATGACAATTATCTCAACAGCAACGCCTTTGGTTTCAGGCAATACAAGTCTTATCCCGTTTGCAGGCTTTGGATCTTATCCCGCTATCCAAGAGTTATCCCACCGATTTTTGAGCTATGGAAACGACTGTTTCCTGTCTCTTGCCAGTCTCCAATATTGGGTGCAGGGAATGGAGCAGAGTTTGCAGGATAGAAAGATCCATATCGAGACAACAACCTGCGTCCCATTTGAGACGATGGAAAAGGGGCTTCAGGATGCAATGGCGGCGGCCCGCCCATGCGTCTTACCCAATGCAGGGGAACTCGTCAAATACGGCAATAAGCACCTCAATTTGATAAAAATGGCCCATCTGACCGATGCGGTTGAAGTAGAGGGGCTGAATATCCCGATTCCTCACGGGATCTCGACAGGCGAAATCATGAGTTTTTTAGAGCGAAACGCCCCAATAGTATTTCAAAAATGGGAGGAGCTTGCCCGATTAGAAAAGGACTACACCGATTCCCGTCCTTTTCTGGAAGACCAAAGGGTCAAAGCCCTTTTAGAGGAGATTCAAAATGAGATCCAGCATGCTTTTTCCAGGCCGGACGCCTTTGACGAGCTGCACCTTACTTATGGATTTCGAGAATGGATTTTTGATTTGGAAAACAAGGGGAGCTTTCTCATGGCGCGAAGCACCGGAGCGGAAGATTCCAAAAATACAGCGAATGCCGGAGGGAATCTAAGCAAGGCTTATATTCCCGCAAACAGTAGTGGAGAAATCACCAAAGGGATTGGAGAGGTTGTCTCATCCTATTTCGGTCCATCTTCTCTTCGAAACCGGATGAACGCCGGCCTCAACCCTTTTGAAGAGCCCCTCTCTCTTGCCGTCACCTTGCAAGAGCTGATCGGCGAGCCTGTTGGCGGGGCGGAAGACCTGGCCAAGATTCCCATATCCTTTGTCTTGTTCACAACTGAACCGCTTTACGTTGGCAATGAGAAATTTCGCGCCATGCGCCTTAGCGCCACCTACGGCCATGGCGAGAGCGTTGTGGGAAATACCGGAGTTGGGACCGATTCCGTTTTGATCCTTCATTCAGAAGCCGATCCAAGCAAACTCTATTTTCTTTATGACAACCGCCTGAAAGCGGAAAGGCTCGCTCCGATCCAGGCAGGAGAAGAGGTCAAACTCACAAAAATTCCAAATCCTGAAGAGTTGCAACAAGCGCCGGCATTAAGCCAGAAGCAGCTTATGAGGATCTTCAAATCGGGGATTGTCATGGAGGCGCTTTTCGATGCCGAGCCTACGGACATCGAAGGAGTTGTCGTCGGAAACGAAGTGCACTTTGTCCAGGCAAGGCCGATCATCCGAAAGCCGGCGCTTCCCACCTATCTCGACGTGCAAAACGGCCAGGCGATGGCGGCAACCATCCAGGCATCTCCTCTTGTTTCCGGCCGCGCATCGGTGATTCAAATTGAGAATGCGGATGAGATCCTTATTGCGGATACTTTGGAAGAGGCGGAAAGGCGCTATAACGCACATAAATTAGTCGTCGTCGCTCATGAAGAGCCTGAAAATTCCCACCCAGTCGTCAATTTCAGCAGTTTGGGCGTCTCGTGTCTTGTTGCCGATGTATCAAAAGTGCGGGAGCTGGCCGGCCGCATCGACGCCGCTCACCCGATTGCCGTTTGCATGCAGACAGGAACTTTGCATCTGTGGGATAGGGAAACCGGAAATCTCGAAGATGCCATCAAAACCGGATTCGCGGTTCATCCTGCGAAAATTGCCGATTCATTGCCCATTGCGGAATCTCTTGTACAGCATCGAGGCATTCTCGAAGTGCCTAAGGATTTGCTGACCCGTATCCGAAGCGGGGAGGATGGCCTGGAGGCGCTGGAAGAGCTGGAAAAACATCCGCAGCTTCTTTATTTAAGAATGAAAGGCAGGCAATCTTTACCCAAAGAAGCAAATCCAGAAATCCGAAAGCGCCACGAAGTGGTTGCATTATTGGATCAGAAAATCACTCAGGCCATTGTTGAGATGAGAGGCGCTCTTGTACGGCACCCGGAAGACCGGCTCCGCCGCCTTCTTCATGCCAAAATACTTGAGACGCTGATTTTTTCCGCGCCTTCGAGCGCAACATTGGGCATCTACTCTTTGAAAGATGTGAAGCCGCTTTGCGATGACATTTCTACACTTGTCGAATACCAAAAACAATTTTCTTTTCCATCTCACTGTAGCGATATCCTTTTACTTGGCCAGGAAAACCCTGTCGCATTCAAGGAATGGCGCGGATTTTTGGCAAAGCTTGAACCTCTTATCGAAGAGGGAGCGATTACGCAAAAAGAGCTTCAAAAGTTCAAGGAGATGGTTTCCGTTTTAAAAGAAGTGGACGCCTTTTCATTTTGGCTTTCTTTCTTTCCAAAATTCAATGGCGCTCCTTTAGAGCAATTCGCTGCCATTTTGCATCAAATGACCGAGAACGATCAAGCTAAAATCGGAGAAGCGATAGAGCTTCACAGAAAACTTACTGTCCTACAAGGATCCATTGACCGGTTCGCCGATCCGAACCAATTTGCCCGCTCTTTTGAGGATTATCAGAGCCTTCCTCTGCTTTCCTTAGAAAACATCCAGGATCTATCTCCGATCACCCGTTCGATCGTATCGCGATGTTTGGAAGAGAAGGTGGCTTTTTTAGATACGGCAGCCAAAACGGTGAAGATGAGCGGCCGTTATACTCTTTCCGAAAAAATCGATGTGTTCAGGAAGCTTCTTAGCCTTTATTACACTACGATGAGGGAATTGGCCGAAAAGATTGTTCCCCAAGGAGCGATTCCCATGAATGCAGCATGGACTATAAGAAATTATTTAGACGAGATTCATCGTCTGATGAATAGAATGACGGAAGAGGATGCCGCTCTTTTACAACCGTCGCGTGGTTTTAGCGTATCGGCCGCGATGCTGGGCAGTGGGACAGCTTTTGAGAGGCATTTTCCAGAAACCTTGGAGGATGTGCTCACATTGCTTCATCAAAATTCGATCGCTTGTTTGAATGCGTTCAATCATCAATCTTTACCCTTAAGCGCGATTCAAGACTCTCTCATTCCGCGGCCTGTAAAAGAAGCCATCTTCGACATTGAAAACAAGAGATTGGGAGGAATTGTCCAGCGGTTGGGGATCGAGGTCAAAACGGATGGAATGACGCACAAGATTGTAGTGAAGTACAATGTTCCTCTGCGAAACCATAGCGGCCATCTTGAGCTTCACTACGATCTTGACACAAGAAAAATGGTTTTGCGATCTCAATTGCTTGGACAAGCGAGAAACCGTTGGCCGGAATCCTTCGCATGGATTCAGGATTTGGAAAATGCAGGTGTGTACATCGCAGATAGACCCGTCACGCAAACGGAACAAGAACTAAGCTGGCATTGGGAAGTCACCTCTGAATCTCTTACAAATGCTTTGATGGATTATCAGCAATTGGCTGAATTGTCTATGGGCAGCCTGAATTGGGACAACATCATCCGAAGCCGCCCCCAGTATATGAAATCAATGATTCTATACAAAATACGTCATTCCCTGAATTCATTGAATGCAAATGCTTTTGTCAGAGCCCTAAGCAGCCTGGATCCAATAGATCGAAAGGATGTATATAGAGAGATCACCAATGTCGCACAAAATTATATGCAAAGTTCAAAGAGAGAATTGGTGGAAAGAGGGGCTGAGATATGTTCCATCTTACTCAATGCCGAAGAAAGCTATAGTGAAGTTACCAATGCAGCCGTGTCATTGTTGAAAAACTCCAATGTGCGTCCGGATCTAAGAGTCATTGGAATCCACCTGCTGCAACGATTGGTAGGGGAAGGACGAAGCTATCAAGAAGCTTTTGAGGCAGCTCGAGACAATCTTTCAAGTGAGTATATGGAGATGCAATATGGGGCATACTTTCTGCTTAAGACGTTAGTTACCGAGGGAAAATACCAAAAGGAAATCAAAGAGCTGATTCAATCCATTGTGAATGATCCCGCTAGACAAGACACGGAGATATTCGAAGTTTTGCAAGAGTTTAACGAGAGTCTTTGAAAAGTGATTCAAAAACTTTTGATTTCTGGTTGAGCTCTTCCCATTCTTCTTCCGCTTTTGATCCATCCACAATTCCGGCGCCTGCATAAAGATACGCTTTATTTTTGCGGATAAGACAGGAGCGGATGCCGACAATCCATTCCGATGTGTTTTCCCATCTCCAGCCCAACGCGCCTCCATAAAGGCCCCGCTCAAAAGGTTCTAATTGCCGAATGAGATCGCAAGCCTGATCGCTCGGAGTGCCGCAAAGGGCGGGAGTCGGATGGATCCGATCCAGAATTTCCTGATCTTCGATGTTAGGGAGCAGCATTGCGCGGCATTGGCTATAAAGATGCTGCACGTTTTGTGTGGCATGGATCGTAATCGGACTAAATACTGGAGCCTGAGCGCAAATTGGCGATAGGGAATGTGTCAAAAAGATTTGTATGGGACGCAATTCACGGAGATCTTTTGGACTTGAAAGCAGTTCCTGTTTCAATGCAGCAGCCGGACGGGTTCCGGCCATTGCTTCGCTATAGAGAATATTTTGCTCTTTTTTGAACAGCCGCTCAGGGGTAGCTCCCAAAAATGAAGTGATCTCATCGCTAAAACAAAAGACGTAAGATCCGAACGCCTTTTTTTTGAGTTGGGCAGTGAGAGCGAAGGGATCGGGAGACTCGCTTAAGTCCAGGATTTCACAGCGCGCAAGCACCACTTTTTCGATATTTTTACTCAGCGCTTTTTGTACATTTGCGATCCATTCTTCTTTAGTTGGAAGAAAAGTTCGACGGATCACTTTTGCAAAGCCAGGAGGGGGGAGATGTTGGATCTGTTTTTCAGTTTCTAAAAAAGGAGAGCTCTCTTTTGAAAAGAAGGGGCGGCATTGAAATTTTGCGTGGGGCGGCGCCGGATTGCCTTCTCTATCTTGCCAGTATACCCGAAGTGATCCAAAAGTTGGCTTTTGGGCGGGATTGAAAGCTGCCGAAAATCGATTCTTGAACAGGGGGTTGTATTCTTCAAGACTAGCCCCCTGTTCAAGAATCGATTTTCGGCGCTTTGAACCCGCCCAAAGGCCGATTCTTGAATTATTTTGGGTATAAACACGGATGCAGCTTCATCGAGTTGATAGACCCGGGTCAGGGTGTTTTTTAAAGAAGATTCTAAGTGCACACTGTTTTCTAACCCATTCTCTTTATGAGCAATAAACTGGACAGTCATCCCCTCACTCTTCTGCATAGCTTGTGCTATTGCACTATAACCTTCAATTGCTTCTGCGTGAAGTTTTTCGTTAAAAGAATGAATAAAAGCTTCTTTTTTTTCAGATGTTTTGAGTCTGGAGACAATCTCTTCATTATACAACGCATATTTTTCAGTAAGATTAAGAACTTTTGTTCCTTTGAGCTGGGCTTTATTAAGTACTTCTATATAACCGTCTATTGTTTCAGCATATATGGGCAGTCCCTCTAATTCGACCAATCGTTTTACATGTTCTCCCCACTTGCCTTTAATAGAACTAAGGAAATCATTGACGACCAGCACACCTCCTGGTTTCAAGATCCTATAGCATTCGTTCAGGATGCCCTGTTTATTTTCGATATGACAAAACACCCCTCTGCTGTAAACAACATCAAAGCTGTCATTTTCAAATGGTAAATGATCGTTACTCGTACTAAGAACAAAATCGAGCTTATTTTTTATCTCCTTTAGAGCTCTTTCTTCTGCCTCTTTGACCATCCAGGGATTAATCTCTAAACCCGTAACTTGGCAGTCATGTTCTTTTGCCAAATAATAAGCTACGCCACCTAATCCCGAACCAATATCGAGTGCTTTTTTCCCCTGAATAGAGACATCTTTGAACATCAAAGCAAGTGCTTCGCCACCTTCCGACATCATCCCTTCTCCGTATGCCGCTTCCAATAAACGGCAATATTCAGGAGAATATTGTTCTATTACTTCTTTCATTGTTATGTCTCCAAACACCGAACCAGCACATAAAAGGAAAATAATTTTCACACAGCGTTGCATCTACTTACCTAAAGTAACCGTTGAGGAGATGGTTAAAAATCCCGCCTCAAGCTAAGCGTTATATCATCTCGTCTTCATCAAATTCAACACTCTTCATAAGGACAATCATCGTATAGGAGCCGATCGTGAAAGGGATAGTATGAGGCAATACAATCCCTTTCACGATCGGCAAACCGCGGGAGCTTTCACGAGAGCTCCAGTGTAAAGGATTTTTGGGAAAGAGCACTAGCATTGCATCCAACTCAGACTCTACAACGATGATAGGCTTGTCTTCAGTAGCTTATCGGACTTTTGAGATGTCCAGAACAAGGCGTTTGCGTATCTGAAATGCGTTACTTTTGAGAGAAGTGGAGCATTACTGGAGCATTAGGACTTGGAAGCCATAAAAAAGCAGCCAAATTTTGATCGTAAGTGCTTAGAAGAAAAGAAACTCCGGGTGTATGATTCGAACATACGACCAATGGATTAACAGTCTCAGGGCTTCCAACGCCTCACGACACTTCACAAAGTGTAGCAACATGAGGATTAAATGTTTAAAGCTTTTTATCTTTTTATGTCCGGTCGCCAAAAGTCGCCACAATTTGTGTCCAAGTGTTCCAGGAGTATTCCACGAATTCTACGAGAAACCCTCAGGAAAAATCATTCCTAAAAAAAGGGGCAGAAGATTTGGATGCGCAGAACTTTTAATTGGGAAAAATCAAACATTGATTTAGGCTGAAGCCTCCTTTTGCTAAAGCAGAAGGCTTCTCTCATGAGCAGCTTTCACCACTATGAGGAATTTACACCCAAGTGGGTACGAGGTCTTCTTCGATAGAAGACCGGATTTCTGGAAAACCTGATGAAAAAATTACTCATTATCAGTGGAGTTCTTGTTTTTCTCTGCATAGTTATTCCCACCAAAATTTTATCCACAAAACGCCGTGACAATCGACTCTCCCCCGTTCCATGGATGCAAGAACAAATTCAAAAAGAAATCTCCCAATTTAAAAACAAAAAAATATCTCTGAAAGAGATGCGTTCGCATTTCTATCCAGATCTGAAATCTCATATGCTTGCGGAAGTGCAAATCAAAGATAATAAAATTTATGTCACTACAGATCCTGAAATTCGAAATTCCTGGGTTTATTGTCGTTACGATATGTTAAATTTGGCATTAAAAAAACTAAGAAAAAATGCCCCCCTACCCGACGTTACCTTTTTTCTTTCTTTGTGGGATTCCTATGAACGAGATTCTCAATTTCCGATTTTCGTTTTTGCAAAAAACATCTATTTAATGGGGCAAATCCAAATTCCAGATTGCTTTGCGGTCGAAAGAAGTTTTGTGATTGAAAAGGGGAAAGTATTCAAAGACATCCTCCCAATTCCTTGGGAGCAGAAGATCGACAAATTAGCCTGGCGAGGATCTACCTCCCAAGGGGTCTTTATAAACCACACAAATTTCCAAACCATATCTCGTTTTACCTTGTGTCAACTCTCTCTGGTTCATCCCGATTTGATCGACGCGGGCTTTACTTTAATGTTTCAAGGGGCAGACACGATCCAGGAATTGCAAACACTCAAGAAAGAATTCCTGCCCTATAGCGAGTTGGTAAAATACAAGTATCAAATATGGATTGATGGGAATTCGGCGTCGTACACAGATTCTGGATGGCGCTTTTTCTCAAATTCCGTGGTGTTAAAGCCTGACTCAGAAAACGTTCAATGGTACTACCCTAAACTAGAACCAGGTGTACATTACATTCCAGTGAAACGCAATCTGGAAGATCTTGTAGAGAAAATCCAGTTTCTACAAGCCAATGATAGCTACGCGAAAGAAATTGCAAAAAATGCACTGCAATTCGGCGCCGACTATCTTTCCCAAGAGGCATTAATGCGCTACCTCTATTCGGTCATTTGGGAGTACAGTAAATTGGAATTCGTTGAGTAACACTAAAACCCAGAGGAGGGATTTGCAGTTGAATTTCCATTTAGTCTTCGACAAGAGATGCGTTTATTGCGAAAAAAATGAGTGGCGCCGACAACGTGTGAGATGACACCACACAATCCAATACCCGTCGTCTTTTATAAAGAAGACGGCAGCGAAAATGAGCCTGTTAAAAAATGGCTCTATTCCTTGGATAAGGAGTGTCGGAAAATTATTGGAAAGGATATGAGAACAGTACAACT
>DATIHO010000007.1:0-28906 GCA_035480615.1 Chlamydiales bacterium
CGGGAATTTGACAAGGAGGCGGCTTTAGTTTTTTGCGTCTGGAGCGAGCGACCATTGCCTCTGGCAAGGCGCGAGCAGACCCAAAAAAATGCTGCCAAGCCGACGTCGTCAAAAACCGATTCTTCAGGTTGTTTCGGTATAGACCTCTTGCGTAACACCCTCTAAGTTTTTGATTCGTTTCTCTATAAATTTATTTCCTGCGATTGGTATAAATCGTCCAGACAGGTATATTCTCGATAAGAATATGGCTATGTATATACCGCAATTGGCAATTCTGATTTTTGCTCTTTGTACGATCAATACACATTTCGCTTTGGTGGAAAATCAAGCCGAAGTGGCTCTTTTAACGCGCTCTGACAGCATTCCAAATGGTATGGAAAAAGCAGGCGATGCCTACTTTGAAGGTTACATTCAAGCGCTGGTTGATATGAATTATGCCGAATATCGAGTCATCGTCATTGCAAAAGATAAAAATATATGGCTAGCCAATTTGCCGAAAAACGAGCTTTTTGCCAAAAGCATTATCCAATTCGTCAAAGATGTTCCAGGAGTGAAAGAGGTGCACGTTTTGAATGGCGTCCCTCCGGAAAACGAAGAGCTTCGGATCAAGTACGTGGATCGTCCCAAGATAGATGGCATCTGGTTTCCTCAAATGACGGAACTTTTTCAACCGCTCATTGGATCTCCGCGGGTCGTTTCGTATACTTTGGGTTATAGAAGCGGAGATGAAGTATGCGGAAATAAATGCGTCGACGTGTCTCTTGGAGATGATTTCCCCATCTATCGCTGGCTGGACGTCCTTTGGCATGGAGATTTACAGGTTGGGATTGAAGCGGCGATTTGGTCTGTATTCAATATGGATCCCCATCCAGATATTGCCGGTGGAACAGAACTGGTAAATACCGATTTTTATGCAGGCATCCCAATCACTTATGCTAAAAATAAATGGTCATTTCGACTCAGGGGCTATCACACGTCAGCGCATTTAGGTGACGAATTTTTAGTGAATCATCCCGGATTTAATCGTGTAAATCCAAGCATTGAAGCCATTGATTTTTTTATTTCTTATCAAGCTAAAGAGACGATTCGGGTATACATTGGTCCGGGAGCGATTGTTCATAGCGACCCCTCATTTCCCTGGAAGCCAATGTATCTTGAATATGGCACGGAAGTGCGCTTTCTCGGAACGAAATTCATCAAACAGCGGCTCTACGGCACCCTCTATTTAACGCTCCATTTTCGCAACATGCAAGAGCTGGATTGGAATTTTGATGGGACCTACAGAGGAGGCTACGAATTCAGCAAACTGCAAGGGATCGGTCGTAAATTCCGTTTCTACATTGAATATCACCATGGCTATTCATATGAAGGGCAATTCTCCAAAATGCGCGACCATTATATGGAATACAATATCTCTTACGGATTTTAACCGGTTAACACACAACCTCGCAAAAACCATGTTCAAAGACTGGGCCGTGTTTGCCAATGGGAAGCGTTCCATTGAAAAAGTTCTCATAAACCCAAAGTCCTTGCTGTGCTGTTTGAACACAGTAAAAGCAATTGGAAATCCATTCAGATCCTGTGATCATTCCCGTTTCCTGATTGAGCTGGAAGCGAGAAGAGACCTTTCTTCTCCAATAATTGACGCTGCCAAAAAGAAGGATGGGATTTGCAGGGGCAGATCCGGTTTTACGCCTCACTTCTTCCAGCAAATATTCAAAATCCATCCCGATGCCTCCCGGAAGAAAGATGGGAAGATCGAGATAAAACTCCGCTTGTCGCTCCACAAGACGGTCTAGCCGATAGGTCATCTTAATATCAATAAAAGGATTTTGACGCTGTTCGTTCACCACAGTGTCTCGAGAATGAAAATCGACGATATTTGCACAGGAAAGAATCCCCGTCTCTTTTGCTACACGATTTCCCACTTCCATGGCTCCCGGCCCGCCTCCGGTCACAAGGGCGAGAGGCGTGTTTGCACAAAGAAGAGGATGATTGACTTTTTCGCGAAGTGCCAGCAGTCCTTTTAAAAGGGCGCGCAATTCATTTGCAAAACTCCCTTCTTGTAAATTTGATCCATACACTCCTAATACAGTGGCTTTGCGAAACGCTTCCACTAAAGGGATCGGTACAAAAAAACCTGCATCTTTTTCAGGTCTTAAAACGAATTGTAAAAGCGATTCGGACGAGGAATCGGCCCAATAAACAGGAATGCCAAATTTTGCGAGATCGAGCAGCATGGCACGGTCTTCATGAGAAAAAAATCCATCGTAGGAAAGAGAGGGATATTGAAAATAGATTCGTTTTAAACAATTAGCAACAAGATCGTTCAGAAGCAGCCTTTTTAAAAGAGGAGTTGGGAAGTGACGGCAAAGAAGCACCCCTTGCGATGTAATGAAGCCATTTTCAATAGCCTTTAAAAACGGATATTGAGGTTGGCTTTCAATATATTTTTCCACCATCAACGCTTGGCGGGACGGGTGGACGAGCCCTGGAAATTCATGTTTAATGGTTTCCCGGGCAACCCAGTCGCTTTCCTTAAGCGCTTTCATTTGCGTTCCTTTGACTACAAAAACAGATGCGAGAAGATGCAACGGCTTGGGAGCGGTATTGAATGCGTGGAAAAGCAATGTGGGATCATCAAGACTCGCAAGAAGCTGCTCGCGGTCTGAAAAAAAGACATGCTCGCGATGCGGTTCCAGTGTGTAGAATTCAAGCGGAATATCATCGATAATCTGGTGGCTGTTTCCATAAAGTTCATAGATGTCTCCAGAATCGGTCGTATCCGGCTGCAAAACGGAGGCGGTCGTATGATGGAACCCCTGGGGAAGCAAGGAACTGACCACGCGACCATAGACAGTGCGAATATGCAAAGGAGCGGTGCGAACCAACAGAATTTGGTTTTCACGCACGATTCGAGCCTTCTCGGGTTCCCAAATGTGATGAAGATGAAGAAGCTGGCGTGTATGAGACATGTTTTTACAAAGGGCTTTTGCAAGAGTGGGTAAAAATCCATGCGCTGAAGAGTCATAACGGATGGTGCCGTCTTGCAGGGAAAGGAACGCAACGGTACGGCCGTCGGTTTTTTCTAAAATCAAATTCTTACTCCCTTCCAATCCTCCAAGGAGAAGAAGCGGGCGTCCTTTTCGATCAGAACGGGAAATCATCCGAAGAAGATAATCAGGGTCGCGCACGCGCCTTCTGTCATCGGCCGCAAAAAGCTTGCCGATGTAAGCGCCTACAGGCAGCATTTGCAACATGGCTGTTGCAAGCTCTCCGTAAGCGGTCAGTTCTATTTTTACGCTGGCTCTTTTATGGCTCTGGTCGAAATGATATTCTCGGCAAATCCCTTCGATTCCGATTTGGGCTAAAGTACTTTTAATATTGAAAAAAATAAGGGTTGGATCAATCTCGTAACCAATAAACCCGGGGAAAATGTCTTGGATATCGACAATGGCTATTTTCCTTTTTTCATCGATCGTGAGCAGATCGACGATAAAGCCATCTGGAGTTACGAGATCGTATAAATGAGGATAAAGATAGGGTTCCAACCTACCCTTTTCCTTTTTCGTAGCGGCCCATAAGAGAACACTCATCAATGATATGCCCTTTCATCGCTCCTTCCACGTGGCTTTTTGTTGCGCCTGCGTGCAAATCGAGCATTTTGTCAAGGGCGTACAGCTTAAAAAAATAGCGGTGTTCCGCATCGGGGGGGCAAGGGCCTATATAAGCATTTTTCCCCTCCGTATTTTTTCCGCAAAGTCCTGGAGGCGTATGATTTTCCCTGATTTGTTTTGTGGTAGGAGGCATATTGAATACAATCCAGTGATCGTACATCTTCTCGGGTCGAACAAATGCCGGAACATCCGGATCGTCCATAATCAAAACAAGGCTTGTGGCATCATGCGGAACGTCAAAAAATTCAAGGGGAGGACTGATGTTTTTGCCCTCACAGGTATAAACGGATGGGATGACGCCGCCCTCAGCGAAAACCGGACTTGTCAAGCGCATGGAAAACACCCTCTCCTCTTGAGTCAAATTCAATTGAAGAATACACTGAATCGTTTATGCTTCCAAGAAGTTTTGGCACACACGACGGTTCTTTTCACGCGGATGAGGTCACAGCATGTTCTTTGCTTCTGCTCTTTAACCAGATCGATCGAGACAAGATTGTGAGATCCCGCAAAAAAGAGATACTCGCGAATTGTGATTGGGTTTGTGATGTAGGCGGCCTTTATGATCCTGAAAAACGGCGTTTCGACCATCATCAAGCTGAATACAAAGGACCCATGAGCAGCGCCGGGATGGTGCTTTTGCATTTAAAGACCCGGGGAGTGATCGATGTGGATTTGTATAGATGGCTGAACAATGTACTCATTTTTGGAGTGGATGCACATGACAATGGCCGAGCAGTACTCGAGCCCGGAACCACGAGCTTTTCGCAAGTTGTGTCGAATTTTATGCCTATTGAATACGAATCCCCCGAAGAGGCGATTTTAGAAGCTTTTTTTCAGGCAATCGATTTCGTAGTGGGCCATTTAGATCGCCTCATACAGAGGTTTTCCTACATGCAAGCATGTATGGAAGTCGTAAAACAGGCCATGGCTCAATCAAATGAGGTGTTGATTTTTAACCATGCCCTTCCCTGGATGGAAAATTTTTTCGAGCTTGACGGAGACTCTCATCTAGCGAAATTTGTGATTATGCCATCGGGCAAGCATTGGAAATTGCGCGGAATTCCCCCCAATTTGAAGGAGCGGATGAAAGTGCGCAAACTCTTGCCGCAAAGTTGGGCCGGATTGCAAGAGGAAGAATTACAAAATGTTACAGGGATAAAAGGCGCCATCTTTTGCCATAAAGGACGATTTATTTCAATTTGGGAAACAAAAGATGATGCGCTCAAAGCCCTTCAATTAACAATGGAAATAGAATGACTGAGACAACCATCTTTGGGAAAATTATTCAAGGAAAGCTTCCTTGTAAAAAGGTATTTGAAAATGAGCGGATTTTAGCTATTGAAGATCTCCACCCTATTGCGCCAGTCCATATTCTCATTATGCCAAAAAAAGAGATCCCCAGTTTGCAGCGCATTGAGCCCCATGATTTGCCTTTAATTGGAGAAATGATCCAGGCAGCGCAAAAAATCGCTATCGAAAAAGGGATTGTAGATGGCTATCGCCTCCTGTCTAATAACGGTCCCGGCGCGGGGCAGACTATATTTCATCTTCACTTTCATCTCATCGGAGGGCGCATTTTGGGAAAAATGGGGTAATACCTAATGCACTTGTTTTCTCTTTTATTTCCTATTGCAGTAGTGCTGACCAGTCCTGAAGAAGGGGTAAGGAGAATCCGCGATCATTTTTTGATTGATGATCCGATGTCGGCTCTTGAAGAAGCAGAAGAACTCATCGCCAAATACCCAGAGTCTCGTCTTGTCGGAACGATTCACATAGAAGCGTTGGCCGCTGTTCAACGAATTGAAGAAGCGCTTGACGCCTTCGATAAACTTTCCCTGCAATATCCGGATCTTATTTACGATCGGCACCTCTTGGAAGAGCTTTCCTGGGGAGTGTTGAAAAAGGGACTCGGCTCGTCGCAAAATGGAGTGAGATTGGCGGCACTGATCGGGATCTATTTGACTCACGATATTCGCGCGGTTCCCATTTTTCAGAAAATGATGCGCGATTCCAATGCGGTGATCCGTTCAGTGGCCATTCAAATGTCCTGCACGTATGGCGATGCGCCATTAAAAGATGAGATTGCTCGCATGCTTGAGGAAGAGAAGGTGTGGATGGTTCGCCTGGAAGTGATCAAAGCAATCGGAGCGCTGAAAATAAAATCTTTAGCTCCAAAGCTCAAAACGATTATCGAATCGATGCGATCCACTTATGAAGAGCGGCAGCTTGCCATTGAGGCGGTTTTGAATATCTATGAAGAGATTTCTCTAGAGCAGCTTCAGGTTTTGGCAAAAGATAGCCGGGCGGGCATGCGGCATTTAGCGTGTTCCATTGCAGCTTTTTTCCAAATTGATGGCGCGGAGGAGGAGATTTTAAAATTGATCCAAGATCCTCATCCAGACGTTCAGATTGCCGCATTGAATGCATTTGGATTAGGGTTTAGAGAAAAAATATCTAAGGAAAAATCGATACAGGCTTTGCAAGGGCTTCTCTTGGATTCTCATCCGGCAGTTGCAATCACCGCAAGCTGGGCTGCGATATTGGTGGACCCAACATTTGGAACGCCTAGTTTAAAAAAATGGCTAAGCGACCCAATGCCAGAAAATCGGCGCTTGGCAGCAGCAGCGCTGAGTTCCACCGGGGGAAGAGGCATGGAGCTTGTTTTAGAGACGCTTCGCGAATCACAAGATCCTTATGTAAAAGCAAATTTAGCCATTGGAGTGTTAGGGCAAAGAATCGAAATAAAGCTTTGCTGCGATTCGATTTATGATTTTTTAACTACAGAAAAAAGAATGTGGATGTGGGATACGCGCCCCAATCCTCTTTTTCAAATCCTGGCGCCGAGCCAGGTGCGCTATGTCGATCACATTCCCAATTATCCTGAAGCAATCGATCAGATCACTCGGCTCAATCTCGTTTCTTATTTGGCCATTGTTGAAGATGAAAGAGCCTTAGCTGCATTGAAAAGTTTTTTGCAAAAAAAAACCTGGGGCATCAGCGGCGTTGCCGCAGCAACCCTTCTTCAAGAGGGCGATGAGTCGGCTCTTGAAATTGTGAGAGAATGTTTGAATGATTCCGATCCAAATGTCCAACTTCAAGCATGTCTTGTCTTAGCAATGTTTGGACGAGATGAATCTGTATTAAGCGATTTGCAAAAAGCTTACGCCGGGGCTGATCATGAACGAAAATTGCATATCCTGGAAGCTCTGGGCCGCATCGGAACGGATCAGTCCTATAGTTTTTTGATCGGTTGTTTAAGAGAGCCTTTTCCCATTTTACGTGTAGCGACAGCGGCGGCTTTAATTCAATGTCTCAATCGTTAAAAAGTTTCGCTCTTAAGATATCGACATCGTTGAGAGAGATCCGAAGTTCTTTTGAAAAGATCCCCAAATCTTTTAAAGTCAAAGCCGGACGCTTGTCCTGAAAAATAAAATATTCATCATTATCCTCCAAAAGCTGATCGAAAACTCTCTCATCGAACTTTTTGATGCAAAATGTTCCGATATCGTTGAGTTGCATTTGCAGAGTTGGATGTGAAATCACCTGCAAACAGAAGGCTGCCTGGAGCGCGGAAGGAAGAGCCTGATTTTCAAGAATTTGCCACCCTTTTCTCCGCCCCTCGAGTTTAAGGATCGAGTGTTTTACCGTATTATTCAGGTTTTCAATGCTTTGCTTGCAAAAAGAATCCGTTTGATCGACAAAATATTCATAGGCTGCAATTGCAGGTAAAAGCGCTTGAAGAGGATCTTCTGGATTGATTTTGGCCAAAAGTGGAAAAGGAAGGTGTTTTAAAGAAAGTTGATGGCTTTTGAAAAAAGTTTTGATATCGCTGGAAGACCAGGATTGAATTTCCACCAGTTTCTCTCCTTTTTTTTCCGCGATGTTTGCATTGGATCTGCAAGAGATGGCGCGTGCCATAAATATTTGAAAACTAAATTGTAGAGGAATGGTGGATAAGCAAAGGAAGGAGAGCGTCAAGGGTGAAATGGGTATTGCGAGGGATAAAGAAATAGCGATTGCAGCGATTCCAATTGCTAGAAACGCGACTAAACAAATTTTGGCTGCCACATTATAAAGCATCGCTTTATTCTTTTGCTCCCTCTCAATGATTTTTGGAACGTCTGTTATGTAGCTGTTCAGTGAGGGGTTTATGGTTGTAACGGACATGATATTTTATGTGTGTAAAAATTTTAATGCATCTTTTTTCATGCGCAAATGGATATTGGAAAGGCCATTGGATCTACCGGGAGAAAGGGCGGCGTGAATGCCAATTTCAGTGAGAAAAACAGGCGGTTCTTTTAAAACCGTTTCACAAGTTTCTCCGTTATATGCTGTAATAAGAAGCGCCGCCAACCCTAAGGAGATGAATGCGTCGGCGGTAGCTTCAAAATAAATGCGCCTATCTATGAGAGAAGAGGAGAGGTACAAACGACTTTGGCAGCCTTCCACTAAATTTTCCGCAATTTTTAGATGAAGAGGGGGCGCGGGAAGTTTTCTGCCTATCTCGATCAAGGCTGTGTAGCGATCATTGATAGAGGGAATGGAAAGAAAAAAATTTTTTATCTTTTCCGATTTCCTAATAAAATCATTGTTGTTCATAAATGCTCCTCCAATTTAAAGAAAATTTCCCTTTTTGTCGATGAAAAACCTATACCCCAAAACCCCAAACCTATACCCAAAGTGATTCAAAATCGGGGAAAATACACAATATGTTTGACAACTTCGAGAAAATAGTGTTTGATTGTAAGCATTTCCAAGCCAAAAATCTTATGTCAAAAGAAGAAACGATTAAGATGGAAGGCGTAGTTGAAGAACTATTGCCCAACATGAATTTTAGTGTTGTCCTTGAAAATGGGATGAGAGTCATTGCGCACCTTAGCGGAAAGATGCGGATGCGCAATATTCGGGTTTACGCAGGAGATAACGTGACAGTAGAAATGTCTCCCTATGATTTGACTAAGGCCCGGGTTGTATACCGTCGCAAATAGGTTGGCTAGAAAAAGATTGATTTTATTGCTCAAGACTTTTAAGCTTGTAACCTTTTAGGAAGGTATGAAAGCGTGCCCAGGTAGCTCAGTGGTAGAGCACTTGCATGGTAAGCAAGCGGTCGTAGGTTCAATTCCTATCTTGGGCAAGAACAAATACGGAGGATCTAAATAAAATGGCAAAAGAAGCTTATCAGAGAACCAAAACCCACGTTAATATTGGAACGATTGGACACGTTGACCATGGTAAAACTACCCTGACTGCTGCCATCACGAAAGTGTTGGCTGAAAAAGGCCAGGCGCAGTTTCGCGACTACGGATCGATTGACAATACACCGGAAGAAAAAGCGCGTGGAATTACAATCAACGCGTCTCACGTTGAGTATGAAACCGCGAAGCGGCATTATGCTCACGTGGATTGCCCAGGACACGCGGACTACGTTAAGAACATGATTACTGGGGCTGCGCAGATGGATGGAGCCATTTTGGTTGTGGCTGCAACTGATGGTCCGATGCCGCAAACAAAAGAGCATATTCTTCTTGCCCACCAAGTGGGCGTTCCTGCGATTGTCGTCTTCCTGAACAAAATGGATATGATCGGCAAAGGGGATGAGGAATTGGTCGAGCTGGTAGAAATGGAGCTTGCAGAACTTCTTGACTCTAAGGGATATAAAAATACTCCGATCATTAGAGGCTCTGCTTTAAAGGCTCTCGAAGGGGATCCCGCTTACGTGCAATCCATTGCCCAGTTAATGGATACGGTCGATGAAAAGATCCCAACTCCTGTCCGTGAAGTAGATAAACCGTTTTTAATGCCCATTGAGGACGTCTTCTCAATTGCAGGTCGCGGAACAGTGGTTACGGGGCGTGTCGAACGGGGAAAAATCAAAGTAAATGACAAGATTCAGTTGGTAGGGATTCGTCAGACTCGCGATACTGTTGCGACTGGCCTGGAGATGTTCAATAAAATTCTTGATGAAGCTTTGGCCGGCGAGAATGTCGGAGTCCTGTTAAGGGGAATTGAAAAACATGACGTTGAGCGTGGGATGGTTCTGGCTGCTCCAGGAACTTGTACGCCGCATACAAAATTCCAGGCAACGGTTTACGTGTTGAATAAAGACGAAGGTGGACGTCATAAACCGTTCTTTACCGGATATCGGCCGCAATTCTATTTGCGTACAACAGACGTAACGGGAACTGTCGAGCTTCCAGCAGGAACTGAAATGGTGATGCCAGGAGATAATGTTGAATTGACAGCGGAACTGATCCATCCTATTGCCATGGAAGAGGGGATGCGGCTCGCGATTCGGGAAGGGGGCAAAACGATCGGAGCTGGTACAATTACGAAAATCTTGAAGTAAATGAACATCGGGGCGGGGGAGAAATTCCCCGTGCGTTTCAGGGGTGTGTAGCTCAGCTGGTAGAGCAGCGATCTCCAAAGTCGCCGGTCGGGGGTTCGAATCCCTCCGCACTCGATAAATGAGGAAAGCAAGGTGACAACCATTACATCAGAAAAGAAAAAACTCTCTTATTTTCGCGAAGTTCAAAATGAATTAAAAAAAGTGACTTGGACTTCAAAGGCGGAGTTGATGTTCTGTACAAAGGCGGTCATTATCGCGACTTTTTTATTTGGGTTTGCGATTTATTTAGTCGATTTTGGGATTGGTGCCATTTTAAAAACTGCAAATATGTTGTTTCAGACTATTTTTGGATAAGAAGAGGAAAGAATAATGCACAAATGGTATGTCGTCCAAGTCATGTCCAGTCAAGAGAGGAAAGTAAAAAAAGCTCTTGAAGAATTTAGGGGCGCCAAGGGATTCAGCGACGATATTTTGGATATTCTTATTCCAACGGAAAATGTATCTGAAGTGAAAAGAGGACAGCATAAAATTAGTGAAAAGAGGATGTGGCCCGGCTACATTCTTATCAAGATGAATTTGAATGACGAGGCTTGGGCTTATGTCAAGGATACGCCTGGAGTCATTGACTTTTTAGGGGGTGAGCATCCCGCTCCTTTAACCGAGATGGAAGTCGCAAACATTATGAAAGAGCTCGAAGATCGACAAAAAGGGGTTGTTCAAAAACATAAAGTCGAAGTGGGCGATAAGGTGAAAATTACTGATGGGGTTTTTGTGAATTTCATTGGGACTGTCACCGAAGTCAATCATGAAAAAGGGCGTCTTAGCGTCATGGTATCTATTTTTGGGCGCGATACCCGCGTAGACGATTTGGAATTTTGGCAAGTGGAGCAATCTTCTGCCGATCATGCAAGTTAATTAAATCGTGAGGAGAAGGTGGCGATACCCACAGTGATGCAAAAATTGGTCTTTGGGCGGGTTCAAAGCGCCGACAATCGGTTCTTGAACAGGGGGCTAGTATTGAAGAATACAACCCCCTGTTCAAGAATCGATTTTCGGCGGCTTTTAATCCCGCCCAAAGACCAATTTTTGAATCACTGTGGGTATATCTTCGTTTGCACTCATAAAGGACTGAAATGGCAAAAAAGTTAATCAAACAAATCAAATTGCAAATTCCAGCGGGCAAGGCGAATCCAGCGCCTCCTATTGGCCCTGCTTTAGGATCGGCCGGTGTCAATATTATGGCCTTTTGCAAAGAGTTCAATGCTAAAACGCAAGATAAAGCGGGGGATGTTTTGCCTGTCGTTATTAGCGTTTGGGCGGATAAATCATTTACCTTTATCACTAGACAGCCTCCTGTTGCAAGAATGATCTTGAAAGAACTGGGGATTGAGTCGGGATCAAAAGTGCCGAATCGTGACAAAGTGGGCAAATTGACCCGCGCGCAAGTGAAAAAGATCGCGCAATTAAAAGCGGAAGATATGCGTATTGTTTCCGTTGAAGCTGCTGAAATGATGGTAATGGGAACCGCGCGCTCAATGGGCGTAGATATTGTGGAGGGGTAAAATGGCGCATCGATCGAAACGGATGAGAAAAATTGATGAATTGGTTGATGAAACCAAGGCTTACAAGCTTGAAGAGGCTGTTGAATTTCTAAAAAAATGCCCCCCAGTAAAGTTTGATCAGTCTTTGAATGTGGCGTTGAAAATCGGCATCGATCCAAAAAAATCGGATCAGCAAGTGCGCGGCACTGTTTTTCTTCCTCACGGCACAGGAAGAAAAGTAACGCTTGTTGTCATTGCTAAAGGAGATAAAGCGAAGGAGGCTTTGGAGGCTGGCGCTGATATGGTAGGGGCGGAGGAACTTCTCGAAAAAATTAAGGGCGGTTGGACTGATTTTTCCGCTTTGATTGCTACGCCGGACATGATGCGCGAACTTGGGAAGCTTGGTAAGATTTTGGGCCCCAGAAATTTAATGCCAACCCCAAAAGCCGGCACCGTTACTACAGATGTAGCAAAAGCGGTAAAAGACGTGAAAGCCGGTAAAATCGAATTCAAGGTCGATAAAACAGGAAATATGAATAATGCGGTAGGCAAAGTTTCTTTTTCTGTCCCGCAATTAGTTGAGAATCTTCGATCTCTTTTGCAAGCAATTGCTCGATCAAGGCCGGCTAGCGCTAAAGGGATTTTTTTTCGTTCGCTCTATGTTTCAACGACTATGGGGCCAGGATTGAAAATTGATTTGCAATCGCTCGATTTAGGGTAATGGAGGACTTAGGTGAGGAAAGAAAAAGCGCTTCTATTGAATGAAATTCGAGAAAAGATTGATGGCTCAGCAGCAATGATCATTACTCGATATGAAAAATTGGAACCCAATATTTCGTGGCAGTTGCGGCATGAACTGACAAAATCGGCTAGTTTGTTTGAAGTCGTACGCAAAAAGATGTTTTTAAAGGCAGCGCTGGATGCTGGCATTCAGATTGACGAAACTCTTTTACAGGGTCACATCGGCATTGTGTTTGTGAATCAATCTGATGCGATGCCATCTGCAAAAGCAATCTATAAATTCTCTGAGGAGAATGGCAAGATTTTTGAGGTTCTGTGTGGGCAAATTGAAGGAAAAATGATCCCTGGACAAGATTTGGAAGTGCTTTCCAAATTGCCAGGTATCGACGAAATGCGTGCTACGCTTCTGGGACTTTTCGTGTCGCCAATGTCTCAAATGCTTGCAGTCTTGGAAGCCGTTATGGCTGAGCCGCTTTCAGTGATTAGCCAAAAAAGTGAATGAAAATTTAAGGAGAAATATATCATGACTCAACAATTGGACGAACTCGTCGAACGTTTAAGTCAGCTTTCCGTCTTGGATATGTCAAAGCTGAAAGAAAAACTGGAAGAGAAATGGGGTGTAAAAGCAGCTGTTGCTGTTGCTGCTGCTCCACAGGGAGGAGGGGGCGGTGAAGCGGCTGCGCCTTCCGAGGCTACTGAATTTAAAGTTATATTGGAAGGGCCGATACCGGATGACAAAAAAATTTCCATTATCAAGGCTGTTCGTGAAGTAACAGGACTTGGTCTGAAAGAAGCAAAAGATCTTGTCGAAGGTGCGCCAAAAGAATTGAAGGCATCTTCTCCAAAGGCAGAAGCAGAAGAAATTCAGAAAAAAATTATTGCTGCAGGCGCAAAAGTTACTTTAAAAGGCTTGTAAACTTTTGCGTTAAAATGGTATTGTATACCCAAAGTGATTCAAAAATTGGCTTTTGGGCGGGGGATTGAAAGCTGCCGAAAATCGATTCTTGAAAAGGGGGTTGTATTCTTCAATACTAGCCCCCTTTTTTGGGTATAAGCAGAGGTTGTCAATCGGACGGCTTCTGCTCTTGTGTTTTTTTAATCAGAATCTGCGATAGGAGCGAGTATCCATGTTAAAAAAGCCCCCTAAACGGGTGAGTTTTCGTGAGCGTGAGGAAATCATTGATCTTCCAAACCTGATCGAAATTCAGATTAAATCCTATAATCAATTTCTTCAATCTCATCTTTTGCCTCATGAAAGAGAAAACATCGGACTCCAGGAAGTGTTTACGGAAATATTTCCGATTAAGTCTTATGATGAGAAAACTGTATTGGAATTTCTGTCCTACAATCTTGGCGTCCCCAAATATTCTCCCGATGAATGTATTCGCAGAGGGATTACATACAATGTAACATTGAAAGTCAAATTCCGCCTCACAGATGAGACCGGAATTAAAGAAGAAGAAGTCTACATGGGTACGATCCCTGTCATGACGGAAAAAGGGACTTTTATTGTCAATGGAGCCGAAAGGGTTATCGTATCGCAATTGCATCGATCTCCTGGCATTTCGTTTGAGCAGGAACGTCATCCCAAGGGTACGATTATTTACTCATTCCGCATCATTCCCTATCGAGGCAGTTGGCTGGAGGCTTCTTTTGATATTAACGACCTGGTTTATATCTATGTTGACCGCAAAAAACGGCGTCGCAAGATTTTGGCGACAACCTTTATTCGTACTCTTGGATTTTCTACCGATGCTGATATTCTAGAAGAATTTTTCGAAACAATGAAGGTAAAAATCAAGAGTGAAAAAGATTTTGTCAAATTGGTTGGAAAAATCCTGGCTGAAGATGTTGTCGATGAACAGACAGGCCTTGTTTTTGGGAAAGCGGGAGAAAAATTAACGACCGCGATGTTGAAGAGGATGCTTGATGAAGGGATCCAGGCTGTTCGGATCGCGGAAGAGGCGGACGAGTCCCATCCGGTCATTAAAATGTTATCAAAAGATACAACCGATTCGTATGAGTCGGCTCTTAAGGATTTTTATCGAAAAATTCGTCCGGGAGAACCGCCTACTTTATCGAATGCGCGCTCTACCATTATGCGCCTGTTCTTCGATGCCAAACGATATAATTTAGGAAGAGTCGGACGTTATAAATTGAATCGAAAACTCGGCATGGGCACTACAGACGAGGATATGCATGTCGTTACTTTGCGTAAAGAAGATGTGATTGCCGCGTTAAAATATTTGGTACGTCTTAAACTGGGTGATGAAAATGCCTATGTGGATGATATCGATCATTTAGGAAATCGCCGTGTTCGTTCTGTGGGCGAATTGATTCAAAATCAATGCCGCATTGGTTTGGCGCGGATGGAAAAAATCATTAAAGAACGGATGAACCTGTTTGATTTTTCATCTGATACAATGACGCCCGGAAAGATCGTTTCCGCAAAAGGGCTTGCCGGTGTTTTAAAAGATTTCTTCGGGCGTTCCCAATTGTCTCAGTTTATGGATCAGACGAACCCCATTTCAGAATTGACTCATAAACGGCGTCTTTCCTGCCTTGGACCCGGAGGATTGAATCGCGAGCGTGCAGGTTTTGAAGTGCGCGATGTGCATCCCTCTCATTATGGGAGGATTTGTCCGATTGAAACTCCTGAAGGTCCGAACATCGGTTTGATTACCTCGCTTTCCACGTTCGCTAAAATCAATGAGTTTGGATTTATTGAAACTCCTTACCGCATCGTTCGCGAAGGAGTTGTAACGGATGAGATCGAATACATGACGGCCGATCAGGAATCGGATCTGATCATTACACAAGCGTCGACTCCTCTGAATGAATTCAATATGTTTGACGCGCAGCTTTGCTGGGCTCACCGAAGAGGGGAACCGATGGAAATCGAGACTTCTAAAGTGACTCACATAGATGTTTCTTCAAAGCAACTTGTTTCTATCGTTGCCGGATTGATCCCGTTTTTGGAACATGACGATGCGAACCGAGCGCTCATGGGATCAAACATGCAAAGGCAAGCAGTTCCACTTCTTAAAACCGAAGCTCCGATTGTGGGAACCGGTTTGGAAGGCCGCGCGGCGCGCGATTCCGGTGCCGTGATTGTAGCAATTGAAGATGGAACTGTTGAATATGTCGATGGTTATAAAATCGTTGTAGCTCCAAAAGATAATCCTTTGAATAAAAGAACGTATGTTTTGAAAAAATTTATGCGTTCTAATAGTGGTTCTTGCATCAATCAAACCCCTCTTTGCAATGTGGGTGATAAAATTCATGCAGGAGATGTGTTGGCGGATGGACCTGCGACAGACAAAGGAGAGATCGGGCTTGGGAAAAACGTCCTTGTAGCATTTATGCCCTGGTGCGGTTACAACTACGAAGATGCCATCATTATCTCCGAAAAGTTGATTCGCGAAGACGCTTATACATCGATGTATTTAGAAGAATTTGAATTGACCGCACGAGATACCAAGCTGGGAAAAGAGGAGATTACAAAAGATATTCCGAATGTATCTGAAGAGATGCTGAAGGATCTCGGAGAAGATGGGATTATCCGTATCGGAGCCCATGTAGAGCCGGGTTCCATTCTGGTCGGTAAAATCACGCCGAAGTCAGAGACGGAACTGTCTCCCGAAGAACGGCTTTTAAGGGCGATTTTTGGAGAGAAAGCAGCGGATGTAAAAGACGCATCATTGACAGCGCCTCCGGGTACTGAGGGAGTTGTCATGGATGTAAAAGTTTTTTCGCGGCGCGACCGCCTTTCCAAGACGGATGATGAGCTTGTTGAAGAAGCAACTCGTATTAAAGACATCCATTCCGATTTCAAAACAAAAGAAGCGGAGCTTCAAATCGAGTTTCACGAAAAACTGGGTGCTTTGCTTCTTAATGAAAAGGCCCCTTCTTCTATTATGCATCGCAAAACGGGCGAGGTATTAATTGAAGAAAATCAAATCATTTCCCAAGAGATGATCGAACAGCTCGAAAATGAAAAAACTGAAGATTTGATTATGGCCGATAAAGAGGTCTATGTCGAGTTGAAAAAGATTTTACGCGATTTTGAACTTTCTTATCAAAGTTTGCAAATGCAACACAAAACAGAAATTGAATTTATGCGTAAAGGGGATACCGATCTCGATCCAGGTGTTATCCGTCAGGTCAAGGTCTATGTGGCAACGAAGCGCAAATTGCAGGTAGGAGATAAGATGGCGGGGCGTCATGGGAACAAAGGGGTTGTTGCTCGCCTGGTTCCAGAAGCGGACATGCCTTATTTGCCAAATGGACAAACGATTGAAATCATTTTGAATCCTCTTGGAGTTCCATCTCGTATGAACATGGGCCAGCTCCTGGAAACGCACTTGGGTTATGCAGCCAAGCAAGCAGGCATTTATGTAAAAAGTCCCGTTTTTGAAGGGTTTCCCGAATCCAAAATTTGGGAAATGATGAAATCGCAGACCATGTTCAAAGATGGGAAAGCGCATCTTTATGATGGTCGCAGCGGCGAGAGGTTTGATAATCAAGTAGTCGTTGGATATATCTACATGATGAAATTGAGTCACCTTGTGGCCGATAAAATTCATGCCCGTTCGATTGGTCCCTATTCTCTTGTTACCCAGCAGCCGCTTGGCGGCAAAGCGCAAATGGGCGGTCAGCGGTTTGGGGAGATGGAAGTATGGGCTTTGGAAGCATATGGAGCTGCGCATCTTCTTCAAGAGATGATGACGGTCAAATCGGATGATGTCGCCGGACGAACTCGAATTTATGAATCCATTGTCAAAGGCGAAAACTCGCTTGTTGCTGGAACTCCCGAATCATTCAATGTATTGGTGAAAGAGATGCAGGGTCTATGCCTTGATATTCGCACCGAATTTGTAGAGTAGGAAAATGAGGCGGCTGCCGACTCGGTATCAACCTAAAGTTGTATGAGCCGTCTCCAAATAAAGGTTGGAAATGCCCTCTTTTGAAGCAGATGAAGATGTAAGAAGCGCTCATTTTGATAAACTCACTATCAAAATTGCTTCCGATGAAGTAATTGGAAATCAATGGTCCCGCGGCGAAATAAAAAAACCTGAAACCATTAATTACCGCACTTTTAAACCTGAAAAGGGCGGATTGTTTTGTGAAAAAATCTTTGGGCCGACTCGTGATTGGGAATGCGCATGCGGTAAATATAAAAAAATTAAACACAAAGGGATTGTGTGCGATCGCTGTGGAGTTGAGGTGACCCTCTCTAAAGTGCGTCGCGAGCGAATGGCTCACATTGATTTGGCTGTGCCCGTTGTACATATTTGGTTTTTCAAAACGATGCCGTCGCGGATCGGCAATCTTCTTGGAATGTCCACCTCTGATTTGGAGCGGGTCATTTATTATGAAGAGTATGTGGTTACTGATCCGGGCAAGACGGACATGCAAAAAAAACAGCTTTTGAATGACAATGAATATCGGGAGGCTCAAGAAAAATGGGGAAGCGATGGATTCAAAGTCATGATGGGCGGCGAAGCGATTGCCGCATTGCTGCAAAGTGAAGATCTTTCTTTTCTCGTCATCGATTTAAAAGATAAGCTGCGTAAAACAAAATCGATGCAAGCGCGGATGAAACTCGCGAAACGCCTTAAAATTGTCGAAGGGTTTGCTCAATCGACGAATAAGCCGGAATGGATGGTTTTATCGCGAATTCCTGTCATCCCCCCCGATTTGCGTCCTCTTGTGCCATTGGATGGCGGTCGTTTTGCTACATCAGATTTAAATGATCTCTATCGGCGTGTGTTGAATCGAAACAATCGTTTGAAATCGATTCTCAAACTCAAAACGCCCGATGTGATTGTGCGCAATGAAAAAAGGATGTTGCAAGAAGCGGTCGACGCCCTATTTGACAATGGCCGCCATGGACATCCTGTAATGGGCGCAGGCAATCGGCCTTTAAAAGCTCTTTCTGAAATGCTCAAAGGCAAACAAGGGCGATTTCGTCAAAATCTTCTTGGAAAACGGGTGGATTATTCTGGCCGTTCCGTCATTGTGGTAGGCCCCGATTTGAAATTTAACCAATGCGGCCTGCCAAAAAAAATGGCGCTCGATCTTTTCGAACCTTTTATTGTAAAGCGACTCAAAGATCTTGGATATGTTTACACAATTCGATCAGCTAAAAAATTGATCCAAAAACAAGCTCCTGAAGTTTGGGATGTATTGGAAGAGATCATTAAGGGCCATCCCGTGTTGCTCAATCGAGCGCCCACGTTGCATAGACTTGGAATTCAAGCATTTGAACCTGTTCTTATTGAAGGGAAAGCGATTCGAATTCATCCGCTTGTTACAACAGCTTTCAATGCCGATTTCGACGGAGATCAAATGGCGGTTCACGTCCCGCTTTCCATCGAAGCGCAGCTTGAAGCCAAACTTTTAATGATGGCGCCGGATAATATCTTTTTGCCATCTTCAGGAAAACCGGTTACGGTCCCATCGCAAGATATGATTTTAGGATTGTATTATCTGATGCACGATCCCATTCTGATGCTTGGAAAAGAAAATCAGCCTGTTAAAATTTTCAGGAGTCCTGAAGAAGTGTTGATGGCCTTCTATTCCGGGGGAAGTTACAACTGGTATGAAAACCCATCTGAAAATCAACGAATGGATCATTTGGGCCGGGGGATGCACATCCATCAGAAAATTAAAGTTTTAATTGAAGGTGGGATTATTGAAACCACTCCCGGACGTGTAATTTTCAATACGATTGTTCCTAAAGAGCTCGGATTTCAAAACTATGTCCTTCGAAAAAAACGGCTCTCAGAACTTGTTTTAGAATGCTACAAGAAGATTGGCTTGGAGGCGACCGTACAGTTTCTCGATAAGATGAAAAATTTAGGATTTGCGGAAGCGACCAAAGCAGCCATCTCGATGGGAACAAGCGATGTGAAAGTTCCTGCTCATAAGCGTCAGATGCTTGAAGATGCGGCTAAAAGGGTCGCGGTTGTTAAAAAGCAATATGAAGATGGAATTATCACAGAAGGGGAACGTCATTCTAAAATTATTAGCATCTGGACGGAGGTTTCCGATAAGCTGTCCGATGACCTATTTAAACTCATTTACGATACATCGAGTGGACAATTAAATCCTCTGTATCTCATGGTTGACTCCGGAGCGCGGGGAAATAAATCCCAGGTCAAACAGTTGGGAGCGCTGCGCGGTCTGATGGCGCGTCCATCCGGAGAAATCATTGAATCGCCCATTACAGCGAATTTTCGCGAAGGGCTGACGGTGATGGAATATTTTATTTCGACGCACGGAGCGCGTAAAGGTCTTTCCGATACGGCGTTGAAAACGGCCGATTCCGGGTATTTAACCCGCCGTCTGGTTGATGTCGCTCAAGACGTTACCATCACTCGCGAAGATTGCGGAACGTTAAATGGCATTGATGTGGGATCGATCAAACAGGGAACTGAAGAGCTGCTTCCAATCAAAGATCGCATTTATGGACGGACGATTCTGGAAGATATTTATCAACCTGGCAATAGCACAAAAATTTTAGCTCGGGCCGGCGATATTTTAACGGCTTTGCAAGCGGAGGCGATTGATGACGCCAACATCGAAACGATCCGTATCCGCTCTGCTTTAACCTGTGAAAGCAAACGGGGAATTTGCGCGAAATGTTATGGCCTCAATCTCGCGACTGGCAATATGGTCGGAATGGGCGAATCGATTGGAATTATCGCGGCTCAATCCATTGGAGAACCGGGAACGCAGCTTACTATGAGAACGTTCCACTTGGGGGGTATTGCATCAGCAGGTCTCAGCCCTGAACTGATTTCCGAGCACGAAGGGATTCTTGTTTATATGGATCTTCGAGTGGTTCAAAATGAAGAAGGGCACTGGCTCGCGCTCAACAAAAACGGGAGCCTGCAGTTGGTCCGGGACGAGGGAAGAAATCTTGAAGACTATAAAAAATTGCTCAACAATAAGTCGATTGAACCGCTTCAAAGCTTTACGATTGAATTGGGGACGAAAATTCTTTTTGCCGACGGATTCAAAGTGAAAAAAAAGACCAAAGTTGGCCAATGGGAGCAGCATAGCAGTCCAATTATTTGCGAACGCCCTGGTTACGTCAAATATGAAGATCTGGTTGAAGGAATTTCGACGATGCGCGAAGTCAATAAACAGACGGGACAAGTCGAGCTCATTGTAAAACAGCATCGGGGAGAGCTTCATCCGCAAGTCGTTATTTATACAGATCCTGAATATACGCAGCTTGTAGGAACCTATGCGATTCCATCCAGCGCGGTCATTTCAACTCGAGAAGGGCAATATGTAACCGCAGGGATGGTGCTTGCGAAACTCCCTCGAGGCGCTATCAAAACAAAAGACATTACCGGTGGTCTTCCCCGGGTTGCCGAACTCTTTGAAACGCGCCGTCCAAAAGACGCGGCAGAAATTGCAAAACTCGATGGAGTCATCGATTTCCGCGGCGTTCAGAAGAATAAGCGAATCGTCGTTGTTCGCGATGAAGCAACTGGCATGGAAGAAGAGCATTTGATTCCTCTGACAAAACACTTGATTGTACAAAAAGGTGATAGCGTCGTGAAGGGGCAACAATTGACGGAAGGGCTTGTTGTTCTTCAGGAAATTCTCGATATTTGCGGAGTTCGGGAGCTTCAAAAATATCTTGTAAACCAAGTGCAGGAAGTGTATCGGTTGCAGGGCGTAGATATTAATGATAAGCACATTGAGATTATCGTTCGGCAAATGCTTCAAAAGGTTCGGATTACCGATCCGGGAGATACGACTTTCCTCCATGGAGAAGACATCGATCGGAAGGCATTCCACGAGCAAAACCGGAAAACAATCGAAGAGGGCGGAAAACCGGCGGCGGCAGCGCCTGTGCTTCTTGGGATTACCCGTGCTTCGCTTGGAACGGAATCATTCATTTCGGCTGCTTCTTTCCAGGAAACGACCCGCGTCCTTACAGAAGCCGCCAGTGAAAGCAAAACTGACTATATGCTTGATATGAAGGCCAATCTCATTATGGGTCATATGATTCCAGGTGGAACGGGTTACGAATATCACAAGAAAGTAAATCGCTACATTGAGTCGCAGACAGCGGAACAGCTTGAAATCGATTTCACTAGTGAAACTCTTTCGGCCTCTGTGTAAGACGTTATTTCCCCTTCTTTCGGAGGGGGAAAAATCAATTTAAATCGAAAACAGGTAATTGCCCCATATCTAAAACTTGTAATGGCGGCAGACCGAAGTCGTTGGGTAAGGGAGCAATATCTAAAACTTGATCTTGTAATGGTAGTGTTCTTTCGCACTTCAGCTTTATCGCTTCCGGCATGTTGGTTAATACGTCGTTCTTTATTGCGGGATCATTCCTTACATCAGCAATTAATCTATAAAGGCTGTGTATTTTGCGTATTGGAGGAAAACCGGCAATGGTGGCAACTGGAAGACCATCTGCAATGGCAACTGGAAGACCATCTGCAATGGCAATAAGAGACTCTGCCATGGCAACAGAGGTCATGAAGGAAGGGTCTTCTTCCCATTGAGTTATTCTGACTTGAGCATATTGAGATATTGTTGTGTGGAATGTCTTATCAACCAATTGTAAATTTGGCCATTCTTCAGGGCTAGTAAATTTTTTAATTATATCTGATACCAAATCGGTACCTTCATAAGAATAAATTGATGATGTCATGAATATGCCTCCTGTTAATTGTTTTATTTTAACAACTAAATTAATACTTTGCAATATGAAATCAGTTACTGGGATTGATTAGGTTGTCAAACAGGCAATAAATCTAAAAGCAAGTTGTGCGCACTCTTCAGCATAATCGATGCCGCCGGTTAAATGCCCATCGATTTTGGTAAAAACAGAACACCCCAAAAGATTTTTCGCTGCGTCTACAACATCCGGATTATGAAAAACCGCAGTGTCTAATGCTTTTTTCTCGGTGTGGCTGGACGGGTAGATGGAGGGTGGGTAATTGACCATTTGGTTTGTTGGAGAATATAGTTGATGGAATCTAAACGGACAAAAATTGTCTGGCCGATTTGATAGGTTTTTCCTGTGTGTACTCCCTGAAAAGCCATCGCATGGGGATTGAATTCAAAATAATCATTCCCAATTTCTGAAACATGGAGAGACCCTTCCAGATAAAACAGGGACACTTCAAAATGTAAGGAGAAAGGTTTGATGCGCGTAATCGTAGCAGGATAAATACGATACGGGTCATCGGTAAAATAGGTGTTTGCAAGGCGCAGTTTTTTTAAAAGTTTCACAGAACTTTCCGCGCGGAAAGAAATTCTCTCCTTTTCGGAGCATTTTTGAGCGATGTCTTCTAGTGTCTGATTGCGTAAATTCGTTGCAGTATTTGACCCATCTTTATCCCGACGAGCTTTGTGCTCGCGCTCAACAACTTGATGCAAGTTGCTGTCGCGCTCCGCACTTTGCTCGTCGGGCAAATCTGGGTTCAAATACTTGAACGAATTTACGCAATCAGACACTAGTGGCAAACCATCCGGCAGTTCATTGCATAAAAGCCTTTGGATGATGAGATCGGTGTAACGCCTGATCGGACTCGTAAAATGGCAGTAATGCTCCAATGCCAACCCGTAATGGCCGATATTATCCGGGGAATAGGCGGCAAGGCGCATACTGCGGATGAAACTGACAGATAGCTGGGCAAGCAAAGGAGAGTCTTTGGCGTCTTGGAACAGTTTTTGGATATCGCGATGTGTCGGTTTTGATGAAAGCTGGAATCCAAGAGTCCTGGCAAATGCATAAAAATCTTTAAAAGATTCGGCCGTCGGCTCTTCATGAATGCGATAAATAAGGCTATGGCCCTGTTTTTGCAGATGGGTGGCGACCATTTCATTTGCTTTCAGCATGAACTCTTCGATCATCTGGTGTGTGATATCGTATTCGATTTGGTCAATGCGTAAAGGAACGCCGGCTTCATCAACAATGATCGCATTTTCCGTCATCGAAAAATCAATACTCCCTCTTTCAAAACGTTTCTGTTTTAAAAGATGGCAAAGTTCTACCATTCTTTCTAAAAGAGGAAGATGGGAAGATTTTTCCTTTTTTTCCAAGACATCCATTGCTTGCTTGTAGGTGAATCGCTTGCGGCTTTTGATGACAGTCCGTTTGATTTCATAGCGAAGCAGAGAGCCCTTTGCATTGAATACGACAAGCACCGATTGAACGAGCCTTTTTACATTTGGCTTTAAGCTGCAAAGCTCATTTGATAACTCCTCTGGCAACATAGGGATGCATTGCCCGGGGAAATATGTTGAATTGCATCTCTCATAGGCTTCCCTATCCAAGTGTGTGCCAGGACGGACATAATGAGCCACGTCCGCGATATGAACACCCAAGTGAAAATTGCCTTCGGCATCTTTTGTAAGCGAGATCGCATCGTCAAAATCTCGGGCCGTATCAGGATCGATTGTCACGCACTCCAATTCCGTCAGGTTCAATCGATGGAGCGCATCTTTTGCCAAAACTCGTGCGCCATACTGTTTTGCCTCGCTGATTGCTTCGACGGAAAATCCGTCCGGCAGCTCGAATTCCGCAATGGCGGCCTCTATATCAATCGAAGGGTCTGAGATATTGCCAATGCGTCGCACGACAGTCGCTGCAATCGCTTCTGAAGAATCTCCACCCCAGGAAGTCACTTTACAGATGACCCGATCGCCTGTCTCCAAAATAATTCCCTTCGGCGCCTTGAGGATAATCGGTTTATTTTCTCCCAGAAGAGGGGAAAAAGCGGTGAAATGGCGCCCTGACTTATGAATGACAGTAGCTGCTAAAGAGGAGCGGCCCCTCTTTAAAATTGCAATCACGGTCCCTTCAGGCCCTTTTAGGGAAAGACGAGGATCGATTTCTACCTCTACCTCATCGCCATCTACTGCATCGTTTAATCTTTGCTTTGGAATAAAGATATCCGGACCCCCCTCGCTGTTTTTCACGAATCCGAATCCTTTGGGATGGACGCTGATCGTTCCGGTAGCTAAAGGAGTTTTTCTTGGAATTGCATATTTATTTTTTTGTAAAACCAGCACACCATCTTGGACAAAATGATTTAAAATTTTTTTTAAACTCTCTTTATGAATTGGGGGGATGTTGAGTAATTGAAGGAATTTCTCGTATGTAAGGGGTTTGTAACGTTTTCCTTGCACAAACTGAAGAATGGTTGTGGAAAGGTTTTGAGCGGGATGTTGCGATGTCTTTTTCCTCCGCTTCTTTTGTTTCGGTTTCATCGCTTTCCATAATAGAGGACTTTTCTAATTGCTTGCAAGAGACTCCTCTCCTCTCTCCATTGGTAAAAACTACTTCACAAAAATTGTGTCTCTATAATTTTTTAAGTACTCAGATAAAGAAGTTGTAGAAAGAAGTTCAAAACAGGGAAGCCGTTTACTATTGTGCTTTGTCTCTTCAAAGCCATGGTGTCTATAAAGAGCCAATTCCAACCAGTCTCCAACAGCTCCATCCCCTCGAGAACAGGGCATCGAATTGCCATATACAAAACGTAAAAGAGCAATATTATCTTTCAAACTCTCAAGAGGCTTTGTGTTATCCCATGCGAGGACTCTCGCAAAAATTTGGCTGCAAGCCTTTTGAGTTCTCTCGATCAAGAAAGGATCCTGATGGATCACAAAGTTCACCGAATGTTCTCTCATCCTATCAACCGGATCTTGTTCCCAATTCCGGTGCATCCAGGTTAGGTGTCTTGCCATACACACCATTGTATTGGGTTCAAGCTCTAAACGAAGAGTTCCCAAGACAAACATGTCTTTTGGTTCACGGCGAATAAAATCTTTTTGACTATGAATTTTCTCTTCCGGAAAAGGAAAATGTTGGGATATACGGCAGAAAATTTTGCCTAATACCAGTCTATCGTATAGACTTTTTTGTTCACGCTTGAGTTGTTGCATGAGATCGTAATCGTCAGAAATTTCTTGCGGTGATTTATCACGAATATCTAATGCTTCGTGAAGTTCTTGCTCAGAGGGAAATCGAAAATATTTGCGTTTTTTCAATTCCTCTTCATCTAAAAGTTCGACCTTAAAAGAACATTTTTTCCCCATGACTGTTTCATGAACCACACGAGCGGTTTTTTCGAATGTCACGAGATCGTGAGGAATTTTGGCAAGGATGTTTGTCAGTTGCTCCATATATTTTGTGTTGTATTCTTCATATGGACCAAATAAGACAGTTGATGGCGTGGTATAATGTCCTTGATGAACCTGAGGGTCGTCTCTTCGTACGCCAAAATAACACGCTTCCTTTGGTGTATGCGTAAGCGCAATTTCATGACGGGCATTTTGTAAGGTACTCACCACTTTATGATAAATGATAGATGGTTCTGTCTTGTTTGTTATTTCATCTGCAATTATCTTCACTGAAGATGCTATGGCTTTCTCAGACCATTCCAAATATTCGGTTTGTCGCCCCCCATAAAAAAAGGGTGATCTGTCTGTCACATAAGATGATAAACTTGGAGTTTTTAGATTTATACTCATCGTATTTTTAACCTTTTCTGATCAAAACTACTTCACAGAAATTGTGTCTCTATAATTTTTTAAGTACTCAGATAAAGAAGTTGTGGCCAGAAGTTCAAAACAGGGAAGCCGGTTATTATTGTGCTTTGTCTCTTCAAAGCCATGGTGTCTATAAAGAGCCAATTCCAACCAGTCTCCAACAGCTCCATCCCCTCGAAAACAAGGCATCGAATTGCCATATACAAAACGTAAAAGAGCAATATTATCTTTCAAACTATCAAGAGATTTTGTTTTATCCCATGCGAGGACTCTCGCAAAAATTTGGCTGCAAGCCTTTTGAGTTCTCTCGATCAAGAAAAGATCCTGATGGATCACATAGTTCACCGAATGTTTTCTCATCCTATCAACCGGATCTTGCTTTGAATTCCGGTACATCCAGGTCAGATGTCTCGCCATACACACCATTTTGTTTGGTTCAGTCTCTAAACGAAGAGTGCCCAAAACATACATGTCTTTTGGTTCGTAGCGAATAACAGCGTTTTGATTCGCATTTGTGTCTTGCGGCTCAGGAAAGTTAGTGAGTAGACGACAGAACATATTGAGCATAGACAATCTATCATATAGAGTTTTTTGTTCAAGCTTGAGTCGCTTCATGAGATTGTAATCGTGAGCAATTTCGAGAGGTGATTTGTCCTGAATCTTTAATGCGGCGTGAAGTTCTTGCGTAGAGGGAAGTTGAATATATTCGCGTTTTTTCAGTTCCTCTCCATCTAAAAGTTCGACTTTAAAAGAACATTTTTTCCCCATGACTGTTTCATGAACAACACGAGCGGTTTTTTCGAATGTCGTGCGATTGTGAGGAATGTTGGCAAGGATGTTTGTCAGTTGCTCTATATATTTTGTATTGTATTCTTCATATGGACCAAACAAAGCGGTTGATGCCGGGATATAAGGTTCTTGATGAACCTGAGGGTCGTCTCTTCGTACGCCAAAATAACACGCTTCCTTTGGTGTATGCGTAAGCGCAATTTCATGACGGGCATTTTGTAAGGTATTCACCACTTTATGATAAATGATAGATGGTTCTGTCTTGTTTGCTATTTCATCTGCAATTAAATTCACTGAAGATGCTATGGCTTTCTCAGACCATTCCAAATATTCGTTTTGTCGCCCTCCATAAAAAAAGGGTGATCTGTCTGTCAAATAAGAGGATAGACTTGAAGTTTTTAGATTTATACTCATCGTATAGACATCACCATGAGAGATTGGACGAAGATTGGTATTCGGTCACTCGCGTTTCAAAAAAGTTCTTTTCTTTTCCTAAATCAATCGTTTCGCTCATCCAGGGAAAAGGATTTTTCGATTTATACAATGCTTTTAATCCAATTCGCTCAAAACGGCGGTCTGCGATGTATTGAACATAATCGCGAAACATCGAAGCGGTCAGTCCAAGGATGCCGCGTGGAAGGCAGTCTTGGGCATATAGGATCTCCAATTCTACCGCCTGTTTGATTTTTTCCACAATATTCGTTGTGAATTGCGGAGTCCAGAGTTCCGGATTTTCTTGCTTAATCCCATTGATCAGGTCAATCCCGAAATTGAGATGCACCGTTTCATCGCGGAGGATATACTGGAATTGTTCACCTATTCCCACCATTTTATTTTGTCTTAAGAAAGAAAGAATCATGGCAAAACCGCTATAAAAGAAAAGTCCCTCCATGATGATATAATAACCGATCAGATTTTCCAGGAATTTTTGAGCTCCTTCAAATGTCGAAGTGGAAAAATTCGGCCGCAGCACCTCTTCAGTAATCTGCATTTCGAATCGGTCTTTCTCGTGAATTGAATTGATCTCATTATACATATTGAAAATCTCGCCATGGTCAAGGGTCAATGATTCCACGATGTAAAGAAATGCATGAGTATGGATCGCCTCTTCAAAGCTTTGCCTCAAGAGATATTGACGCGCTTCCGGATTGGTGACATGGCGGAAAATAGCCAAGACAATATTATTGCCCACCAAACTTTCTGCGGTGGAGAAAAAGCCGAGATTGCGCATGATGACGCGCCTTTCATCTTCCGTAAGCAGGGTGGATTTCCAAAGTTCGATGTCTTTTCCCATGGGCACTTCATTGGGCATCCAATGGTTCGCGCATCCGTTGAGATAATGTTCCCACGCCCATTTGTATTTTAGCGGCATGAGTTGGTTGACGTCGACGGCATGGCAATTGATGAGCCGTTTTTCCGCAACGCGGACCCTTTTTTCAGTTCCTGTTTGTTTTTTTGTCATGTGTTTTTATCCTAATTACAAAACTTAAGAGTTCTATTGACAGCTTTCGCACTCTTCGCCCAAATGGCATGCTTTAGGCATTTCTTCATCGCGTATTATCTGGACACTGCTCGAGGCGGATTTGTTTTTCATCCAGCGGGGCTGCAAGCCGCGCTTGTTGATATCCAAAGTAGATTTTTCAATTTGGGTAGCTCCGAGAGTGCGAAGGTAATACAAAGTTTTCAACCCTTTTTCCCAACCCAGGGTATACATCTGATGAAGTTTTTTGCCGCTTGGTTCCGCAAGATACAGGTTCAGAGATTGCCCCATATCGATCCACTTTTGCCGGCGGGCTGCGCATTCGATAATCCATTCCGGCTCAATTTCAAAAGCTGTTAGAAAGAGGTTTTTGACATCGTTTGGAATTCGTTCAATATCGCGGATCGTCCCGTCAAAGTATTTGAGATCATCGATCATCTCCTCATCCCAAAGTTTTAAACTTTTGAGTTTTTCCACAAGATAGGGATTGACAACGGTAAATTCACCGGAAAGATTCGATTTTACAAATAGATGCTTGTAAATCGGCTCATTGGAGGGAGTTGCTCCCGTAATGTTTCCAATGGTAGCGGTAGGTGCAATTGCCATCGTATTGGAATTTCTCATTCCATGTTTTTTGATCGCATCTCTTACAACTGTCCAATCCATGCTGCATTTGCGATCGATATCGATCGGGCTGCCCCGCTCTTTTTGGAGCAGATCAATGGTATCAATAGGCAGCAGCCCCCGATCCCATTTGGAGCCTTTATAGGTTGGATAGGTCCCCTTTTCTTGGGCA
>DATIHO010000008.1:0-4613 GCA_035480615.1 Chlamydiales bacterium
AATTGGAAAGAGATTGTTCAAAATTATATTATTTTCTATTCGGATCAGATCCGGAAGGCGACCTCTCCGCTCAGGGACCATTTTGGGATCCAGTATTTCACCTACCATCGGATTGATCGGGAAGGGAGATATACCGTTTTGGTCGATCGCCCCGACTGGGCGGAGCACTATGTCGAAGAACAGTTTTTTCTGAACGATCCCTATTTGGGGCACCCCGATACCTATCGCCAGGGCTTCTGTTTGATCGAGAGCCATGGCAAGCCAGAACATCAACAACGGATTCTGAGAGATGGGAAGGAAATTTTTAACCTCGACTCCTCCATTCTATTCATCCAAAAAAGCGAGGCAGGGGCAGAATTCTTCGGATTTGCCGGCAATCGCAAGGAGAGCAACCTGGAGGATATCTACCTCAATCACCCTGAGATCCTCCAATCCTTTGGGGCCCACTTCAAGAGGGAACTCTCCCCCGTTTTAACACAGATGGAGAGAGAGGCTAACGTTCTTTCCCGTCTAAAAGGGAGAGATTTTGATCAGAGAGAGCGCGTCCAGGCAGGTTTAAAAAGAGAGGCCCACCTCGCTTACCTCAAGGATATCGGATTTAAAAAAGAGGTGATGCGGGCAACCCGGCTTTCTAAACAGGAACAGCGGTGCCTTAAGCTTCTTTTAGCGGGAAAATCGGCCAAAGAGACGGCCCATATTCTAGGCCATCTTTCCTCTCGCACAGTGGAATCCTACTTTGAGAATATCAAGACCAAACTGGGCTGCTGGAGCAAGCGAGAAGCCTTCGACATCGCCCAAAATCTAGAGAACCTGGGACTTCTCCCGTAATCATTACGGTAGTTGTCAGCCCCTCGGGTTCGTATAATGGAGCCTCATTAAACTGAGGACCCTGTTATGAAAAAACTCCTTTTTTTGACCTTCTTGAACCTTTATGCTGAGGAACCTATGAACACCCTGCACCATCTTGAATCGTGTTATGAAGTACTAGCGCCCGCCATGGAGAACAACAGCGAGGCCTTTGCCTGGTTTACGGGACTCCCCCATCCCCTCTTTAATGCAATTATGCACCTGGATGGCAAAGACCCTGCTGCCCAGTTAGACCGACTCATCCTACGCGCTCAGGGCCCCATTTCTGTTTGGGTTCCCGTCGGAACCAAACACGCTCATTCACTCAAAGCCCTAAAAATGAGAAATTTTGCGTCTATAGGCAGCTGTCCATTGATGAAGTGGACTGTGCAGCCCTCTTCACAGAGTCCCAAGCACGAGATCCGAAAAGCCGATCGGAAAATATTCCATGAAATCAGTGCGACTAACTTTGGTTTTGAAGAACCATTTGGCAAGGAATTTGTCACTCTGAGTTACCAACCTCGCGTAGAAAACTATTTGGTCTATTGCGACGGTAAAGCTGTAGGTGCGGGGACTTTGATTCCGAGCGGCAAGATCGGGGGCATCTTTAATATGAGCACCTTATCCGCATCGAGGAATCAGGGGTGCGCCAGTTCTCTCATGCATTTTTTCATGAACCGAGCCCGTGAATTAGGTCTTGAAGAACTCGTTCTTCTCAGCTCCCCAGAGACAGAGAAATTCTACTCAGGATTAGGATTTCAAACTGTGCTCCAACTCGACATTTATGTGCCGCAGTGAATCGTGTGGCCGCTTTCTGTTTGAGAAAAAAGCGAGGAAACGTTAGGTTCTTTGTCCAAAAAAGAGGACCCCATGATTGCAGTACCCTTATTAGGGGCGGAAAAGTATCCCCATTGTAGAATCGAACCGCATTGGAAAGATTGCTTCTGTGGGACCAAGGAGCTTCGATTCGACCCTTTGAGGGATGAGGAAAACCCCTTACCCCCTCTCACTCTGCGAACAGCGGGCGGCTGCACGAGTCTCCCAGTCTCGTTCACCATCACTATGGATGGACAGCAGAAATCTGCCTACCTAGACCAACGGAGCCTCGTCGAACGGCTGAAAGTGAAGCCGCCACTGATTGAGAAATATGCCAAAAAGGATCATTTGATCGGGCTCGTGAAGAAGGCCTTTCTGGCACAACACCCTGAGCTGGCAGTGAAAAAGGCCGTGCAAAAACAAAAGGACCTCTATTTTTCGCCGATTAATTATTGCATCCCACACACCGTTTACGCAGGGCAAAATGGAAAGCTATTTTTCGGTCTATCACGCCTCTTGGGAAAGGGATCTTTTGCAACAGTCACCGAAGGAAAAACCTCTGAGGGTCAAAAAATAGCTTGCCGTATTCTTCGTATCCAAGAAAAAAAAGAGGGAGACGAACTGCAACGGATTCTTCAATTCATGGAAAGGGTCTGTGGCAAACCGGGAGTGATCGATTTGCTGGGGAAATGTCGCTACACCTCAGAGGACGGCGTCGACACACTCGTCACTTTCCATCCCATTTTGCAAGAAGATCTACTCTCTATTTTCGCAAAACGCAGACACCTAAACTGGCAGACAAAAATTTCTTATGCTTCGCAACTTTTCCAGGGGCTTTTATCGCTGCGCCCAGCAGCTCACGGAGATCTAAAACCAGAGAATGTTGTTGTAGATGGGGAAATACTCAAGCTCATCGACCTCGACATGTACAGAACTCCGGAAGAACAGGGAGAACACGACAGGGGATCGATCCGCTGGATCAATCCAGAGGTCGCGAAGGGAGATGGGGTAGATGTTCGCAATTTGGATATTTGGCCATTGGGCTGGATGTTATTCGGACTCTTTGGAGATTTGTACGAAATTCCTTGGATGTGTAAGGGTAACGCAACGGCTTTAAAGATGATCAAAGCGTGCGAGCAAGAGGCGATGAATGCGATGATCAGAAAGAGCAAATTTCCCCAACCTCTAGAAGAGTTGCTTTTAAAAATGCAGGTCGTGGATCCTAAAAGCCGCATCTTTCTCGAAGAAGCCGCCGATCTCTTCGAGAAACAGGTCGCCCCTCTCCCCGACCCAGCCACCGCAATGAAGACCTAGGTTATAGCTCGTTGCAAAAAAATATTGAGACCGAGTAGCATTTCCGCCCTAAGAGACAGGCTCTAAAGAGGATCTCATGTCAACAACACCCTATCAGGCATTAGGGGCAGATCATCCCCCTTATGCAAATTGTAGATTCAGTGAACCGCGTTGTTTAGAACAACTCTGCGGAGCCAGGGAAGTCCAACTCGATCCTGTGGACGATGAGGGAAAACCTTTGCCATCCCTCACTCTGCGAACGGTGGGTTATTGTAGTTGTTTTTTTTCAAGTGCCCCATTCACCGTCACTGTGGGTAAGCAGGGAAAAAAAATCGATCTAGAGGCATGGGATCTTGCCGAACGTCTGAAAGTGGGACCGACACTGATCGCAAAATATGCCAGAACTAATGATTTGGCCGGACTTGTGAAAAGGGCCTTTTGGGCGCAACACCCCGAGCAGGCAGTGGCGGCAGCTGTGCGAAGAAAAAAAGATCTCTATTTTCCCAGCAGTCTTTACCACATCCCACTCACCGTTTACGCAGGGAAAAATGGACACCTATTTTTCGGTTCATCGAACCTCGTGGGAAGTGGCTCTTTTGCAACAGTTATGGAAGGGAAAACCCCCGATGGCAAAAAGGTAGCTTGCCGCATTCTTCCTATCTCTGAAGGAAGAGAGGAGAAAACAGAAAGAGCGCTTCAATTTATGCGCACAGTCTGCGGCAGAGAAGGGGTGATCGATTTGCTAGGAGAATTTCGCTATACCCCTGAAGGAGGCACCCCAACGCTCGTCACTTTCCATTCCCTTTTTAAAAAAAACCTGTCCGATATTTTCGCAGAACATAGACACCTAAACTGGCAGACAAAAATTTCTTATGCTTCGCAACTTTTTCAGGGGCTTTTATCCCTGCGCCCAGCAGCTCACGCAGACCTGAAATCACAGAATGTCGTTTTAGATGAGGAAGAGAAAGTGCTTAAGATCATCGACCTCGACATGCATAGAACTCCGGAAGACGTGGGAAAACACCGTAGGGGATCGACCGACTGGTTCAGCCCAGAGGTCTTGAAAGACGGCAAGGTAGATGTTCGCAATTTGGATGTTTGGGCATTGGGCTTGATTTTATTCGGACTTTGGGGAGATTTACGAGACGTTCCTTGGATGCTTAAAAGTGTAGATGTCAAAACCTCTGAAAAGATGATCAAAGCGTGCGAGCAAGAGACGATGAATGCGATGATCAGAAAGAGAAAATTTCCCCAACCTCTAGAAGACTTGCTTTTAAAAATGCAGGTCGTGGATCCTAAAAGCCGCATCTTTCTCGAAGAAGCCGCCGATCTCTTCGAGAAACAGGTCGCCACGCTCCCCGACCCAGCCACCGCAAGGAAGACCTAGCTTACCGAAGGATTAAGGTGTATCTCAATGAACGTGTGGGTATGTTTCACAGACCACATCCTCGGAAAGAAGCGGATAAAGGCGCACTGGTCTCTGTGCGGCGATTTTTAGAAGAAGCGGGAGTAAAACCATGAAGTACAAAGGATACCACGGGCACGTCAATTACGATGAGGAAGCCAAGCTTTTTCATGGGGAGGTTATCGGCCTCAGAGATGTGATTACGTTCCAAGGAACTTCGGTGGAAGAGCTCGAACAAGCCTTTAAAGATTCG
>DATIHO010000009.1:0-2759 GCA_035480615.1 Chlamydiales bacterium
CGAGGGGATGAAGCCCGGCTCGCGCCAAATACAGAGCGGAGGTCAAAGAACCCATCCCCCCTCCAACAATCACCACATCTTCTACCTTCTCTTCCGCGGGCAAAGAAGCAGTCACTGACATAAGAGCTAAAATTGCAAGAAGGAATCGAGGTTTCATAATAACCTGAATATACCCAAAATGATTCAAAAATCGGCCTTTGGGCGGGTTCAAAGCGCCGAAAATCGATTTTTGAACAGGGGGTTGTATTCTTCAATACTAGCCCCCTGTTCAAGAATCGATTTTCGGCGCTTTGAACCCGCCCAAAAGCCAACTTTTGAATCACTTCGGGTATAGACATTCGTCACTTCTTATCGCCTGTGTAGAGTGTCACTGCGCCAAGAGCCATAGGGAATTGTCGAATCGAGGCGAGCGAAGAGCTTTTCATAAGATGGCAAAAGGCGTTGCCATAGGGGAACTTTTCAATGGTTTCATTTAAATAGCGATATGCTGATTTGTTTTTAGCAAAATACGCGCCGAGATAGGGGACAATATAACGCAAATAAAAAAGATGAAAGGTTTTAATCGGGGGGGGAGGAAGAGAAAATTCTAAGATGAGGCATCTTCCGGATGGCCTGAGAACCCGATAGATTTCTTTGAGGGCGGCAATCGGGTCATTTACATTGCGAATCCCAAAGGAGAAACTCACTGCATCGAAAGAATTGGAAGGAAAGGGAAGGCGTAGACAGTCGCCTTTTTGCAATTTGATTTTATCTTTATAAGGTTTGGATTGAATTTTCTCTTGCGCAATTTTGAGCATGTGAGAGGCGAGATCGATGCCAATAGCGGATCTAATTGAGGACCGGGTATTGAAAAGTGCAATGAGCTGTTCCCCGGTTCCCGATGCCAAATCCAAAAGATCGAGATTGTCCCGATTGGGGAGATGGACGCTCATGCGGCGGCGCCAGCTTTTATCCATTCCAAAAGAAAGAATGGTATTGAGACGGTCGTAACTGGATGAAATTTGATTGAACATATCGGGAACGGAATTCATGCGATTCCCAATTTTTTGGATGCGTGTGTTGCTGCTAAAAGACCTGATGTAAGGAAAAAAATGAGTTTGCCTTGTTGAAAAAGCAAAGGATAAAAATCGCATCCACCGATAAAAAGAAAGGCGATGAAGATTGCAAGCAAGGAGGCAACTTGAGGAGTGGCGGGAGTTTGGAGGGTTTTGTAGAGAATAAAAAAGATAAAGATGCAAAATGCCATTAAAGAAAAAAGACCGGTTTCTACAGCAAGATAGAGATAGATATTGTGTACTCCGCCATCGATAGGATAGGTGGGGTCATTTGAGATATATTTTTGCGAATGGGTCGCCAGTTGATGAAATCCGACTCCTAAAAAAGGGTGGGTTTTAATGAGACTCAAAGCGGTCGTTTGGTAACGGATGCGAAGCCCATCAGATTCCTGATTCAGGTTCGTATAATTTACAATGCCTCCTCTATGAAGGATCGGTTCATGGAGGATGATCCAACTGATGCAGACCGAAATAAAAAGAGTGAAAATAAGACTCTTGTCCCAGATTTGTTTTGTGAGAGACTGTTGTCGAATGAAGGCTTCGTCGATTTTCGGGTGCTTTTGAGCCGATTTTCGATCAAAAAGTGGGGACCTGTATCGACAGAAAGTATACAGGTCCCCACTTTTTGATCGAAAATAGGCCAAAATCATCCCGAAAATCGACGAAGCCTTCATTCGACAACAGTCTCTGATGGAAAAAGCAAACCAGACAAGAGTTCCAAGTGCCCAGCCAAAAAAAGCTGATCTGGAAAAAGTGAGACTCATGGCAAAGAATTGTAAAAGAATCAAAAAAAATCGAACGCGGGTTTTAGAACACAAAGAGTAGCTGGCCAAAATCGAACAAGCTAAAAACCCGCCAAGAACATTCGTATGAGGAAACGTTCCGTAGGAACGGATGACTATGATCGATTCCAAGCTCTTTTTCAAGCAAAACAACCATCGATGGTGGCCCGCCGGCATGGCAAAGTGAGCAAAGCCGCTTTGTTCTCCGAGCAGGCGTAAACCGATAGGACCTTGAATGGCGAATTGCGCGATCGCAATGACTGATTGGATGCAGGCTGCAAAAACGATGCATTGGAAGATTCGTGTGATGAGACGGGTTTTTTCTTCCAAAGAAAAGGAGTTCGCAAGGAAAGAATACAGAATAAAAGGGGTGGATAATTGAAGAAGCCGAATGTAAGGAAGCGGGTAGTTTGCAAGAGGAGAAAAGGGAATGGATAAAAAAGCGAAAACGAAAATGATCCAAAGAAATCCGGCTCCTCGCGATCCAAAAAAATGGCGGCAAGGAATGCGCAATGCAAAAAGGGCAATGAGGAGAAGGGCAACGGCGATGAGATCGGAAGGGTAAAAGTAGATTTTCTTATCGAAGAATTTTGGCAGTACAATGTCATTGGGTATAAGTTTGAGAGAGAAATGCCGAAAAAGTTTATCGTATTTGTGTTCAATTGGAATGATGAAGGCAATCAAACAGGTTAAAAATATCGACAGGCGACGCCACAGCATGACATATGAATTGTAAAGAATGGTATGTAAAAAATCAAGTTTGAGACTTTTGTATCCTTTTAACCTGAATAATGGGTTTATTCATCGGATATTCAATGCCTTCCGCCATCTTTTCCCGTTTTCGCCTCGGCAAGGGGGGCGTTCCGCCCTTGCCTTCGGCTCCAAACGGAAAAATCTGCTCGGAAGGCATTTGAATCTCCTG
>DATIHO010000010.1:0-27046 GCA_035480615.1 Chlamydiales bacterium
GGGGTTGTATCAAACTTCGTGATACAACCCCCGCAAAAAGAACCAAAAATCGGCCAAAATAATCCCCAAAATCGACGAAGCCTGGGTTTTAGGACAGCTTCTTAGCCCCCAGTATAACGAAAGTGGATATATACCGAAACAACCTGAAGAATCGGTTTTTGACGACGTCGGCTTGTCAAATTCCCGATTCTTCAGGTTGTTTCGGTATATTTTTCTCTGCAAGAAATATTTTGAAGAGCTATTACAAAGAATTATGAGAATTGTAATGATTTCATTGATTGCCACCTCTTTTCCTTTTTTAGCCCTGTTTGGGAATACTGAAAATGAAAAAGCGATGATACTTCATGCCCTCTATCTCATGCAGCAAGGCCAAATTGAAGAATCATTCGGCCGCTATCGTGAATTCTCTTCCAACACTGGACGTCATGATTTTGAAACTCTGCAGCAAATGGGCTTAATTCTTCTTCAAAAAGGAATGCAAAACGCAGATCCCCAAATTTTTATGACGACGCTTTTTGGAGCTGGCCTGTCGGGCTCCGCCGGCGCATTGGACATTTTAGAAAAAGGACTGGACCATCCTGATCCACAAATCCAGCTTTTAGCTCTCCATTTCATTGCTCAATTTGAAGATGACAAATCCAATGATCTTCTAGGACGCGCAATGAGCTCCGACTACCTTTCGACCCGGATGGAAGCAGCCTTTTATCTTGCTCAAAGAAAGCATCCGCGCGCAGTTGGACAAATTGAGGGGTTGATGTTTCGCCTTCCTCCGGTTTTCAAACCTTATTTCCCCTCTTTTTTTGCTCTGATGGGCACGAACGATGCAACACTTGTCTTAAGAAGATTGATCGAGGATTCTGACCTGCAGGTTCGCATCGAATCAATTCTCAACGTCGCAAAAGCGGGCCGTGATGACTTTTTGCCGATTTTGAGAAAACGGCTGACCCATTCCCAATTGGCCGAGCTCGAAGCTGTCTGTTTTGCCATGGGCTTTCTGAAAGACGGAGCCTCGATTCCAAAATTGAAAAAACTGACCTCCTCTTCCGTCGATTCCATTCGCCTTGCGGCATCTCTTGCCCTGTTTCATATCGGAGACAAAACTTCTGTTTCCCCCATTTTTGAAATGGCAAGAAAAAATAACCTGTTTGCTATTGCGGCTCTTGGAGAGATCGAAGGAAGCGAAGAGACGCTTGCCGCACTTCTAAAATCCACCGATTTGCAAGTCCGCATCAACGCGGCACTCGCCCTTTTGCAAAGAAGGGATCCTCGATGCCTCAGCGCTTTTACTGAAATGTTGATTGACGATGCGCGCGACCTCGCCTTCCATCCCTTTTCATCTGTGGGACGAACCCAAATGGCAATCAAGGCCATCCCATCTGCTGAACTCAGAGTCAAAGACCCAACTCTCAATCTCGGCTTTTCGATCGCACTTCGGGAACATTTTTTACGTGAAGCAATCCATCTGCCTGAATCTTCCTTTTTACAACTTGCGAAGCTCATTTTTAACAGCCAGCAAAACGATCTCATCCCCGCTTTGATCTCTTTGCTCGAAAATCTTCGCACGGAAAGCGCGATTGAGTTATTGCAAAAAGAGACGCAAAGGGTCGCGGCCCCATTGATCCGCAATTTTTGCCATTTAGCTCTTTTTCGACTTAAGATCGATGGTCCATACGAAGAATACATCAATCAATGGGTGATGCAGCAAAAAAACCAGGAATTGATACGGCTCCGTCCGCTTCTGCCCTGGAAATTCCGTCTTGAACAATCGGACTACGCCCTCACTCCCGATGAAACATCCCATCTGCTGATCGAAGCTTTCCTTTCCATTGCCAATCGCCGCAATGAAAAAAGCATTGACTTTCTTTTGGAAGCGATCCAATTCAGCCATCCGGCAAACCGATACGCCCTAATAGGCATCTTAATGCGCGCTACTGAATAAGAAACTTGCTAATAGCTCTTCAATGAGATATGTTATGACACATTATGGGACTAAAACCCTATTTGATTGGAAATTGGAAAATGTACAAGACTGCCCGTGAAGCAGTCGATTTTATTGAAACGTTCGTTCCTTTAGTAGCTGGGTACCAAGTAAATTTTTTTCTTGCCGTTCCATTTACCTCAATCGCTTCCGCAGCACATATTGCAAAAAATACTGCATTATTAATTGGCGCCCAAAACATGCATGAAAGCCGCGAAGGAGCGTTTACAGGAGAAATCGCGAGTCTTATGCTTAAAGAGGCTGGAGCTGCTTTTGTACTCATTGGCCATTGCGAACGACGCGCTTTATGTGGCGAAACCGACGAGACAGTCCGCAAAAAAATCATCCGCGCTTTGGCTGATGATTTACTCCCGATTCTTTGCATTGGCGAGTCTTGGGATGAAAAAGAGAGTGGCGATACGGAAAAGGTATTAAAAAAGCAGATCATCTCCGCCCTGCATGGGATTCAAAGCCAGGATGCGAAAAAGATTTTGCTATCTTATGAGCCTGTTTGGGCGATAGGGACAGGGAAATCGGCAACCCCTGGAATTGCACAAAAAGCGCATGCGTTCATCCGTTCGGAACTAACTTCGCTCTTTGGCAGCCAAACAGCGAGTCAAATTCCCATCCTTTACGGGGGCTCAGTGAATCCAGGCAACGCAAAAGAATTGATTGATGAGCCCGATATCAATGGGCTGCTTGTTGGAGGAGCTTCGCTCGATCCTGAAATATTCGCTCAAATTGCAAAAAAATTAACTGAGAAAAACCTATGACTATATTATTTTATGTTTTGATCTTCATTTTTCTTATTTTATCCATGATTTTATGCTTTGTAATTTTAATTCAGGAAGCCAAGAGCTTGGGGCTTGGAGCTTCCTTTGGAGGAGATACGAGTGATTCTCTTTTTGGAACTTCTACTGCGGAAGTGTTGAAGAAATTCACCGCATATATATCCGTCGTTTTTCTTATCGGGTGTCTGATTCTCTCGCTTTGGAGTGCGTCTTTGGGAAGGAAAAGCCAGAGCCGCCTTTACCCGATCGACATCGAACAAAAACAATAGACCTCTTTCTCGGATTTCTCGGATGAAATTTGACAGCATCACCGATTTGACTGCCGCAATCAAAGCTGTGTTAGAGCCAAACTTCCGTTCTTTTGATGTAAAAGGGGAAATCAGCAATTTTAAACAGCAAACATCAGGCCACCTTTATTTTAGCCTGAAAGACGCCGGCGCTCAAATCTCAGCAGTCCTTTTCCGCGGCAATGCGGCGCAGCTTACGCGAATGCCGAAAGAGGGCGACCAGGTGATCGCAAGCGGTGAATTGAGTCTGTATGCTCCGCGCGGCCAATATCAGATCATTATCCGGCAGCTCCAATTTCTGGGCGTTGGCGAACTTCTTCTTAGATTCCACCAACTCAAAGAGAAACTTAAAGCCAAGGGCTGGTTCGATCCCCAAAGAAAAAAAGCCCTTCCAAAATTTCCGAAAAAAATCGGGATTGTCACAAGTCCTACCGGAGCAGTCGTTCGAGATATTTTACATGTGTTAAAAAGACGCTTTTCAAACGTCCAGGTCATTTTAAATCCGGTAAAAGTTCAAGGAGAAGGGGCCGCGCAGGAAATTGCCCGGGCTATTGAAGAGTTGAACCGTTTCAGCGATCCTGACCTTCTCATTGTAGGAAGAGGAGGGGGAAGCATTGAGGATTTATGGGCATTTAACGAAGAGATTGTTGCAAAGGCAATTTTTGAATCCCGGATTCCCATTATTTCAGCAGTGGGACATGAGACCGATTTTACCATATCCGACTGGGTGGCCGACCTTCGCGCTCCTACTCCTTCAGCTGCCGCGGAAATCGCTGTTCAGGAAAAAGCCAACTTGCTGAAATTTTTATTAAACACCAGACAAACGACCCATCGACAAGCCACCCAACGAATCAGCCGGGAAAGGGAGCGCTTGGCCAATCTGCAAAAACACCCTCTATTCAGCTCGCCACTCCGAATCCTGTCTCAACGGATCCAGCAACTCGATGCCGCCCGTGCGAACCTGGATCTTCTCAAGCCATCGAACTGCATCGAGCTGTGGCGTGAGAGATTTGCCTCTCATCCTGAGCGGCTTGAATCGACTCTCAAAACGGCAATAACAGAAAAAAAAGAAAAGCTCAAAAGGCTCTGGGCACATTTGCGTTCGCTCAATCCGCAAAATCTTTTACTGAAAGGGTATGCGATTCTTTTTTCAGAAAACGACACCTTGATCCATTCAGCAAATGATTTGCAGCCGGACCAACCTTTTAGAGTTCTTTTGCATGATGGCCGCGTTGTTGCGAAAACAGTCTCTAGGAGTTAAGTCATTTGAATCGAATTTGGGATGCATTTATCGACACATTGATGCTCCTATTTCTTCCAACAGTTTCTTCCTATCACTTGCTAACAAGCGATCTCTTTCTCAATGTTGCAGCAGCAGATGCGGCAGGTTTTGAAAAAGGGGGGAACTTTCTTCTCTCCCCTTTTCAGTATTTATTCGCGGGACGGATCGCGGCGCCTCAACAAGATGGATCATGGCGTTTCATTCAACGGTTCGATTACCATGAAGGTTTTTGGATCAAAACAGGTATGAGTGTTTTTCTCGCAGTCCCAAGCTGCGTATTAGGCAGCGCTTGCAAAGGACTCGGTTTTTTGTCTTCGGAAACACGTGCACGGCATCTTTCATTGACAAATTCCAAATTATCCACTTCCTGCAAATCCAATCTGGAGCAATACAAAACCTGGGGCATTCCAACCAACTCTTTCTTGGAAGAGCAAATCTTTACTCCACAAGGTTATGAGAGACGAAGAGGAGATGAAGAAATTTTAAAAGACGCAAAAGAAGCTCTGGCGGAAATCGGCGAATATTTGACAGAGGCTCAAATTCTTTGGTGGGTCGATTGTGGAACTTGTCTTGGAATGTATCGCTATGGAGGAATTATCCCTTGGGATAGCGATATCGATTTGGGGATTTTAGCAATCGATTTTGAAAATGCCCGCCGCGCGCTCAATCGCCTTGATAAAAGCAAATATCATGTGCAAGATTGGTCGAGTAGAAGCTTTCCCGATACGTTTTTTAAAATTTATGTAAAAACAACCCAAACAATCATTGATATTTTTTGTTTTCGAATCGACCCGGAAAGACGGGAAATTTCATCTATTTTTACATTGGAAGAGGCCCTGTTTTTCCCGGAATGGTTCAAAGCCCGGGAGAGGCCTTTTTCCGTTCCCGCCTCATTCGATATTGTATTTCCCTTAAAAAAAGGGATGTTCGATGGAGTGGCGGTGTTTGTCCCAAATCAAACAAAACAATATTTACAACGCCTGTATGGAGAGAATCTGGAACCTGTAAAAATCTATCATCCAAAAACAGGCCGTTATGAAAAAGATCTCTCCCATCCCTATTGGACAAAACCTCACGTGCATTGATTTATTAATCGATTTTCAGTTAAGCTGCAAATTATGACCCGCAAAGTATTAAACGGTTGGATGATTGCTCTCATCAATATCGCGGCGGTCTGCAACATTAAAAATTTTCCCCTTTTAGCAGAATATGGCCTTTCGATCGTGCTCTTTCTCATTCTCTCCGCTATCTTCTATTTTATACCTGTGGCCTTTGTATCAGCGGAACTTGCCTCAGCATGGCCGGACCGGGGAGTTTACACTTGGGTAAAAGAGGGCCTTGGCTCCAAATGGGGATTTCTTGCAATCGCCCTTCAATGGACATCGAACGTAATTTGGTATCCAACCATCCTTTCGGTGATCGCAGGTACGCTTGCCTATATCATCAATCCGGATTTGGCAACCAATAACACTTATGTGATGTGGGTGATCTTGGTCGCCTTTTGGAGCGCTACCTTTATTAATTTTTTGGGAATGAAAGTTTCAGGATGGATTAGTTCAATCACAGCCCTTTTTGGAACGATCATCCCCATGACTTTGATTATCGTTTTGGGAGGCGTGTGGATCGTTGGGGATCACCCAAGCCAAATAATCTTCAAATGGGAAAATCTATTTCCCGATTTTTCTTCGCTCAATCAATTTGTACTTTTATCCGGCGTGCTTTTAGGACTTTCCGGCTTGGAGATGTCCGCCGTCCATGCACGCGACGTCCAAAATCCAAGACGCGATTATCCAAAAGGGATTTTTATTTCTGCTGTTGCCATCCTCATCTTTTCGATTTTTGGTGCATTGGCAATCGCAGCAGTGATCCCAAAAGAAAAGATCGAACTTGCTTCGGGCGCAATGGAAGCGTTCAGGTTACTTTTTCAAGCCTTCCACATGCCATGGGCCACCCCTCTGATTGCCATAGTGAGTCTGATCGGAGCGCTTGGAATGATGAGTACCTGGATCGTAGGCCCCAGCCGCGGACTCCTTGGCACAGCGGAACATGGGGACCTCCCTCCCCTGTTCCAAAAAATCAACAAAAAGGGGATGCCGGTGAATATTCTCATCGCCCAGGCCGTGATTGTCTCAGCCCTTTCTTTCGTCTTTCTTTTTATGCCGACAGTCAACAGCTCTTATTGGGCACTTGTGGCTCTCGCCTCGATCCTTTATCAAATCCTGTACATCCTGATGTTCATCGCCGCCATTAAGCTGCGAAAACGCCATCCAAAATTAGAGCGCCCTTATAAAGTCCCCTTTGGCGCAATAGGAATGTGGACCTTTTCACTCTTTGGAATCTTTGGTTCTTTTTTTGGCTTCTTCTTTGGGTTTTTCCCTCCAAGCCAATTTGCAACAGGGAAACTTGTTCTCTATGAATTGTTTCTCATCGGCACCACAATTCTTTTTTGCGGCCTTCCCTTATGCATATTTGCTCAACGCAAACCTTCATGGCATAAAAAAAATCCCTCATGACCGATTCCTGGGACATTGCGGAAAAATGGTATAACCGCATTGTCGGGGAAAAAGGTCACGATTACCATCAATCTGTCGTCCTGCCAAACGCGATCCGCATGTTAAAATTGCCAAAATCGGGCTCTTTGCTCGATCTTGGATGCGGACAGGGGGTATTATCGCGCGCTCTCCCCGAATCTATTGAATATTGCGGTATTGATCTTTCAAAAAAGTTAATCCAGGATGCAAATTTAAGATCCAAACGGAAAACCAGTTCGTTTTATGTCGGCGATGCAACGGCTCAAAAATTGCCCATTGAAAAAGATGATTTTGATCGAGTCGCCTGCATTCTCTCACTGCAAAATATGGAAAATGGGGAAAGAGCCATCCAAACAGCTGCCAGACATTTAAAAAACACGGGCGAGCTGCTTCTTGTCTTAAACCATCCCTGTTTTCGAATTCCAAGGCAAAGCGATTGGGGAATAGATGAAAAAGCAAAATTGCAATTTCGCAAGGTGAATTGCTATCTTACTTCTTTAAAAATCCCACTGCAGGTCCATCCGGGAAAAGGAGAAAAATCGGCAGTGTTCTACTCCTATCACAATCCCCTTTCCGTCTACATGCAGTGGTTAGCAAATCAGGGCTTCGCCATCACAGCCATGGAAGAGTGGGTCTCCCACAAAAACAGCACAGGATTAAAATCTCGCATAGAAAACCGCGCACGTCGTGAAATCCCTCTTTTTCTTGCGATAAAATCAGCGCTTTTCAAGAATCTTTAAGCCTATTAAGCTGGCTCCAATATGTGCGGAGTATTTGGATATATTGGAAAGCGCGATGCTGTCCAGGTGTGCTTGAACGGGCTTGAACTGCTCGAATATCGCGGTTATGATTCCGCTGGAATTGCCGCTATCCAAGACAAAAATATCGCTCTTTATAAAAAAAGCGGAAAAGTGTCGAGTCTCAAACAAATACTCCCTTCATTTCCTCCTTTATCCCTTGCGATCGCCCACACGCGCTGGGCTACGCACGGAAAAGTAAACGATCAAAACGCACATCCCCATTTTGATCAGGAAAAAAGCCTTGCTGTCATCCACAACGGGATTATCGAAAATTACGATACGCTGCGAACCGTTTTGCAAAAAGACGGCGTACAATTTACCTCAGATACAGATACTGAAGTCATCGCTCATCTGCTTGCAAAACACTATAAAGATGATCTTGTCTACGCGCTTCATCTCATTTTGTCGAAACTTCAAGGAATCTATGCGCTCATTGCAATCCATAGAGACCATCCTGAAGAGATCGTGGCTGCAGCCCATCATTGTCCTCTTGCGATCGCTATAGATAAAGAAAAAAGCGAAAGCATCGTTTCTTCCGATCCGAATACTTTGGTGGGAACTGAATTTGATGTCATTTTTTTACAAAACAAAGAAGTTGCGCGGATTAAGAAAGGGATCGTCGAAGTATATGGCCCTGGGTTAAAGAAACTGGAAAAGACGAGTGCGAGAATCATAGGAACAATGAAAAATCCGTCGAAAGAGGGATTTGAGCACTTCATGCTGAAAGAGATTTTCGAGCAGCCCGTGACAGCAGAGCAAGTGATTGTGGGTCGTTTCGACCAAAAAGTCTCGTTTGATGAACTCAAACTTCCTGCAGAAGTGTTTCAAAACGCCTCTAAAATTTTGTTCATCGGTTGCGGCACATCGGCTCACGCAGGTTCTATTGGAGCGTTGCTGCTGGAAGACCTGGCGCAATTTCCAGCTATCTGCTGTATTGCATCAGAAGCGCGCTACCGCAAATCGTTGATGACGGCAGATACTCTTGTCATTGCCATCAGCCAATCGGGAGAGACGGCTGATACGTTGTCGGCTCTCCGTGCCGCCAAGCAATATGGATGCGCAACGCTTGCCATTTGCAATGTAATGAATTCAACGCTTGCCCGCGAGGCGGACGGGATCATTGATTTGCAGGCAGGTCCCGAGCTGAGCGTTTGTTCTACCAAAGCTTTTACCAGCCAGGTTGCGATCTTGTCCCTTTTCGCCCTATTTTTCGGTCAATTGAAAAAGACGGTATCTGAAAAAGACGTTTCCCTTTTCCATGCGGAAATGAAAAAAATTCCGGAGCAAATTCAAAATGTTTTAAAGCTTTCTTCCGATATTGAAAAAATGGCGAAAAAATATGCTCGCTTTAACGATTTTTTTTTCATGGGTCGCCGCTATATGTTTCCCACATGTCTTGAAGCCGCGCTAAAATTAAAAGAGATCTCTTACGTAAATGCCAACGGTTATCCGGCGGGAGAACTGAAACACGGGCCTCTTGCATTGCTCGATGCGGAATTTCCTGTGGTCGCTTTTCTTGCCAATAGACTCACTGAAGAAAAAATGATCAGCAATTTGATGGAAGTGAAAGCGCGAGGATCGCCTCTACTCGCGATCGCCCCCAGCCATCTACAAAATATCGCATCGATCGCAGATGACGTAGTCTTTGTGCCAGACGCGATCGATCCTCTTGCCCTTTTTCCAACAACGATTGCAGGCCAACTTTTTGCTTATTATTTTGCTAAAATAAGGGGTTGCGATATCGATCAGCCTCGCAATCTCGCAAAATCGGTGACTGTCGAATGACCCGTTCTTATACAAAAAGCTTACTGCGTTTTGCCATCGCCTTTGTCATTTTCATGCTTCTTATAGCGTTTATTTTCCTTCCGCGGCTCCTATCGACATCGATCGGAAAACAGTGGATCGCAAAAGCAATAGAAAAAAAAATCCACACGCGGGTGTCCATACAATCGGTCAATTTTACATGGTTTGGGCCGCAATCCATCCAAAACGTTTCCTTTTCCAATCCTGAAATCAGCGGCATGTTGGAACAGGCGCGGGTAGACGCCCCTTTTTGGTCGATGCAAAAAATAGGACACGCCATCTCTATTCAAAACACGAACCTTCGCTTCCTGAAATATCAAAACATCGAAGTTGGCCCATTTAACATGAACATCGAAAACCATCAAATAATGGCGTCGGGACTCGCCAGTCAGGGGGGGCGTTTTAACCTTCATGGAATCGTAAATTCTCAAACTGATTTCGATCTGATTTTCAATTGCAGCGAAATGCCCTCCGGAACAATCGATGCTCTTTTTGGCTTCAACGGGTATTTTGCGTCTGCCGCCGGCTCCGCATTCGATTTGTTTTCTACAGTGCAATACAACCAGGGACAAGGAAATGTCTTCGCCGATTTTTCTTCTCCCCATTCATCCGCTGTACTCAAAGGAGCAGTAGCTCAGGATGTGCTTTTTTTAAAAGAGCCGTTTCAAATGAACCTTCAATTCAGTCCGGAGCTGGCCCGTGCGTTAAAAGGCGCGGTTCTCAATGCAACGAGTCCCATTACCCTGCAAATCGAAAAAACAGGAACGTCGATCCCGATAAAAAATTTTGCGATTTCTCGCATGGAATTAGGCAACTCGACACTTGATTTAGGGAAACTGATTTTCGCCGAACTGCATCCTCTCATTTCTCTCTTCGCTCTTCTTAAAGCCGCGCCGATTGCCTCATCAAATGCAACCGTCTGGTTTACGCCAGCCCATTTTTCCATCCAAAAGGGAATATTCCATCTAGGGCGCGTAGACGTTTTAATCGAAAACGCGGTCCACCTTTGCGGATGGGGGGATGCCGAACTCGTGAATGGAAAACTGAACGGAAAATTGGGCATTCCTGCCGATACGTTGAACTCCTCTTTGGGAATTCAAAACCTGCCTCGCAATTTTGTTTTATTGATTCCCGTGAAGGGAAGCATCGCACAGCCCCAATATGAGACAGGAGCCGCGGCAACAACAATCGCAGCATGGATCGCAGGGGGGCAGTTACCAAATATCTTTTCAAAAAAAACAGGTCTATTTAAGGGGATGTTGAATCAAATCAATTCGTTACAGCAAGAAGGGGACGTCCCTCCTCCCATGCGCCCGTTTCCTTGGGAAACTTGATCAATTCTCAAATTTAGACATTGAAGAAAACGGGGCATTCGAGGAAAATGTCTTCATTTCCGAGGAAACTAGGAGAAATCGGAGGTGGCTATGTTTTTACGAACTATATTCAGAGGTTGTTCTTTACATTCACAGCTTAATCTGCCCGTGGGAACAGCACTGAATGCTTCTTCTCTGCGAGTAGTTCCATCCAATCTACGACTGTCGATTGCACCGAGTCTTTGTCTTAATCATGCCTATCCTTTCAGACGTACGATGTCGCATGTATCGCTTCCCCCACAAAATAAAGGAGAATCACCTATGCAAAAAACTAAAAAAATAGGGTTGCTGCTGCTCGCGGGAACCGTCCTTTCTTCTATTTTCTGTGCTGCTTTCCCATTGAGTGCCAAGCAGAGCTCGATTGCCCAAACCGAGCATTCATTTGACTTTTCCTATGAGATTGGCGACCAGTTTATATCAGCTAAGAGACAGGCTGAAAATCTGTGGAAAGCCTTCCAGGCAAGTCGAGAATTTAAGCCGTTTCAGTCAGAGAAAACAGATCAAGCCCTCAAGGCAGAATTTGAGAATCTACATAAAACCCGTACCTTTATGTGGACAACGGCTGGATATAAGCGTGCAGAGCATTTGATTGCCGCAGATCTCATCAGAGCCCCCGGATGTGTAGCTTTTGCCTATAACAATACTGTTCCTTACTACAACGCCAGTACGATCTCACTGGGGGACAAGTGCTACATTGCTTGCGAAGGGCCTCGATCAAAAGATATTCCTGGTACACACTTATTACGCCCAATCATTAAATCCTCTTGTGATCTCCCAAACAAAAAACTATGACCAAGTCATCAAAAATGCTTATGATAAATGGCGCTATGGATCTAATTACATCGTTCTTACTCTCTTTGAAGAAGCTATAGCAGCAGGACGCAGTATCACTTATGGCACAACATCTACGGGGGTCCATATCCCGAATTTCTTTGCAAAACTCAAGGAACACGGCTATCAAATTGTCCTCCTCCTTTGCTCATGTCCTGACAGCCTTCGCCAGCAGGCTGTTGAGTATCGCAATCAAGTTGTCCGTTTTTATCAATCTTCTCCAGAAGACGCTGTAGCTAAAGGTAAGTTTTTTCCTCAACGAATGGGAGCTTACTTTGCCTATGCTGATTTAATGTATTTTTATTGGAGCGACGACTTACTTTCTCCAGAAAAACTCGCAGCTGTTTGGCGCAACGGAAAACTGGAAATTCATGACGAACAAGCAATGCAATGTTTTGCAGAAAAATACGAAGCAGACCGGTTGGCTCTTGCAGCTGAAGGGCAGATAATTCCTGCTTTTGACAGCTATTTTTCAAAGCAACCATAGACGTTATCCCCTAGCTATGTATGATTGATTCTTTTTTAAAATCAGTACTGTTTGGAGATGAAGGATCTTATAAGATTTTTGGGATTCGGGCAAATTTTGAAAATGAACCTTCTTATCCTTCTGTAAGTCTGGAAGGAGCTGGTCTCATTTCCAAAATGGCATATAAATGTCTAAATAGTAACGCATTTCGTTGGATTACTCAAGGGTATGCCCATGTTTTTATCCATGAGCTGGGTCATGCCCTAGCCTGCAAGTTACTTACTAATCAAATTTCAACAATCCATGTCAGTAAAAGTACTTGTGCAGGCATAGCCACCTTTTCCACTGTCGAATTCGCACATGCTTCAGATTGGAAAAAAACTATTGTAAATGTGGCAGGTCCCCTTGGGAATATTGCTTTTTCTAGTTGCAAATTGGTTGCTGCAACTGCGTTAAAAAATTATCTTTCGTGGCCGATCGCATTAGCCTTGGGAAGTGGTGGTGTAATTTGGATATCAGGAGAGCTTTTTTATGCTTGTATTTCAGTATCAAATAGGGATGCAGGAGATTTTGGTCGAATCGCACGTCGTGGAGGTGCTCACTTAGCATTAGCTGGCACAGCTCTTGTCAGCCAAGTTGCTTTAGGGATATTCGCAGCGATTAAGCTTGCAGCTTAAAATCGGCCTTTATACCGAAACAACCTATTAAGGGGATACTGAATCAAATCAATTCATTACAGCAAGAAGGGGATGTCCCTCCTCCCATGCGCCCGTTTCCTTGGGAAACTTGATGAAGTCTACGATATCAACTAATATAGTTTATATATTGACTTTTTAATTAATTTTTATTTAAAATTATTATATAGTTTTTTAGGATTAATTATGATTTTTTTAAAATCAGTGCTTTTTGGAGATGAAGGATCTTATAATATTTTTGGGATTCGGGCAGAGTTTGAAAATGAACTTCCTGGTCCTCCTCCTGCAAGTCTGGAAGGAGCTGGTCTCATTTCCAAAATGACATATAAATGTCTAAATAGTAACGCATTTCGTTGGATTACTCAAGGGTATGCCCATGTTTTTATCCATGAGATGAGTCATGCCCTAACCTACAAGTTACTTACTAATCAACATTCAACAGTCCATATCAGTAAAAGTACTTGTGCAGGCAGAACCATCTATCCCACCGAATTCACCAGATGCGCTTCAGATTGGGAAAAAACTATTGTACATGTGGCAGGTTCCCTTGGGAATATTGCTTTTTCTAGTTGCAAATTAGTTGCTGCAACTGCGTTAAAAAATTATATTTCGTGGCCGATCGCATTAGCCTTGGGAAGCAGTGGTGTAATTTGGATATCAGGAGAGCTTCTTTATGCTTGTGTTTCAGCATCAAAAAGGAATAGAGGAGATTTTGGTCGAATCGCACGTCTTGGAAATACTCACTTAGCATTAGCTGGCACAGCCCTTGTCAGCCAAGTTGCTTTAGGGATATTCGCAGCGATTAAGCTTGCATCTTAAAATCGGCCTTTAATTTATTAAGCCAACCGTTGTTCGCCAGACGCTGTAACGCGGCTTCAACCTGTTCTCTACTCATAAGAGCTGCCTTCCTGGTACTCCATGCTTTGACTTTTCCAAACACTTCATCGAGGTTCCTGATACGTTCATCGCATTCACGAGTGATTACCCAATGAACTGTGGACAATAATTCCATCCCAAATGGAGTCTCAAACCCAATAATTAAATCCGATACGCGCTTAAAGCGTTGCTTGGTTTCTTCAAAATCTTCCAAAAATTGCTTAGCTTCATCTGAAACATTAGGAAGTAGCTGAATTGGACTTTAAAGATGTGCATCTTCCCAATTTGAACTTCACCATTCTGACATGCTCGTTTATATGCTCTATACATTTCAGGGAACGCCTGTCGAAATTGTAAAGCTATCCCCTTACCCATGATTCCTTCTGTGTTGACCGTATTTACTAAAGCTTCGGCTTGGCACTCTAGTAAATTGCCTTTAACCAACTGAAACATGCTTGTTTCCTTTTTCTGATGAATCACATACAACATTATAGAACGAGGTGCAAAGTAAAAAGGGACATAATTGCCCAAAGTTCCTTGTTGCGCTACTTTAACAGGATGTCTCAGGCGTCGCTCTTTAATATGCTCGTACCCAATTTTTTGCTGTCGAGATCCCTTGCTGCGCTGTTTTTGTGCTTAATGATCCTTCGATTTATGGCACTTTAGCGGCACAGTAATGGCCTATTTATGCCAGCTGACAACATTCACCTGCGGGCATAGTAGACATGAAGTCGATAATCATAAAAATCATTTTAGTTTTAAAAAACAGTAAAATAATATAAAATGTAGTAAAATAACAAACGTGCAGAATTATTTAAAATAAAACTAACAATCCAAGGATATATGAGTTCAATAAATAATAATTGGCTCTGGCCGCACCTCCCAAAAACGATCACCTCCCCTCAACCATCCCAAAAAAAATGCAGATATTCAATTACGCGGATCGCCTTGGCAATCCTGGGAACTGCCGCTGCCGCTTTTATATTAGGGCAATCTGGGAGATTGCATTGGACCGGTAATGCCGTACGTTCTCTCTTTAGCTCACAACCCGGCGCTCCTCTTTCTCAACCATTTCCTTTACTGAGACCTCCTGAAATCTCCTGTGATACGAACTCACAGTCAATCAATATTTTCACATCATATACACAAGACAATCCCGAAAGATTGGAACTATCGCGAAAAGTTATGCAGCATCAAAGTCAATATTGTAATCGCCATGGATACAACTACGCAGTCTATGAGCAGAATTTGGCAGAGAGTGGGTCTGATAAAAGCCTTCCCTACTGGTCCAAGATCGCAGGGATCAATCGTATCTTAAGCACAACGTCAGACGATTGGATTATTTGGATGGATGATGATGCAGTCATACGAAATGGGGACATCCGTATGGAAAAATTTATTTGTGATCATGGGGGAAACGATCCCAAAATCCATATCATTGTCACCTCAGATGTACCGCATGCCGGAACGGCTGTAAATACTGGAGTCTTGATTGTCCGAAATTCGGAAAAAAGCCGCGCCTTCTTTAAAGAATTATGGGAAATGAGACATAAAAAGATCTTCAAAAATGGTCAATTTACAACATACAGCCAATGTCCTGCCCAAAGTTGTCTTCATGAGCAAGAAGCCATGCATGACCTGTTGAAGGCTCACCCAGAATATTTGGAGTTTGTTAAGATCATACCTCAAACAGATGAACATGGGGTAGGAATCAATACTTTTAAACGTTTTAACCATTTTGATTTCAACCGAAAAGATTTTTGGGGCAATCCCATGCACTTAATTTATAGCAATGATCCCCTTAAAAGCACCTGTAAGCCAACCGATTTTATTTGCCAATGTACAGGTCTTGCAACCAATGGAAAAAGGGAGCTCTCTGACCCTCTTTCAAATCTTCGCATGGAATGCATCGAAGAGCTACTCCAACAAGCAAAATAGACTTCATATCTTTGCACCTCTGCCCATTAAAAGAGCATCTACAAAAACAAGCGCTGTCATTGCTTCGATGATCGGGACTGCACGAATGGCCACGCAAGGGTCATGCCTTCCTGTTTCTGGAAGTTGAAAGACGGCTTTTTCTCCTTTGAGGTTCACCGTCTGCTGAAGCTTTTTAATGCTTGAGGTGGGTTTAAAAGCAACTTTGAAGAAAATGGGAGAACCGGTGGAAATTCCGCCTAAGGTGCCTCCTGCAAAATTTGTAATCGTATGAACATGACCCTGCTCGTCAATGTCAAAGGCATCATTATGTTCAGAACCTCTCATACGCGTTGCTGCGAAGCCGGAGCCAATTTCAAATCCCTTAGTCGCTGGAAGTGAGAGCATGGCAAAGGCCAGCATAGCCTCCAGTTTGCAGTAAACAGGATCTCCCAGCCCGATGGGCGCATGAACCACACAAGCAAGGATCCCCCCTAATGAATCTTTTTCTTCTTTGATTTGGCTGATCCTTTGCATGATTTTTTGTGCGGCTATTTCATCAGGACAGAAAATGGGGCTTGAATAGGTTTGTTCACGGATCTTTTGCAGATTTGATAGATCGGGCTCTTGAATGGAGATGCCTCCAATTTCGGCGACAAAGGCACTGCACTCAATGTTGAAGCGCGCAAGCAGCTTTTTAGCAACAGCACCAGCAGCAACACGAGCTGCAGTTTCTCGAGCGGACGACCTCCCCCCACCGCGATAATCGAAAATGCCGTATTTTTCCAAATAGGTGAAGTTGGCGTGGCCTGGGCGATAGAGGTTTTTAATGGCCTCATATTGAGTGCTGTCAGCGTCTTTGTTCCGAATGAGAATTGCAATGGGAGCCCCCGTTGTTTTCCCTTCAAAAAGACCCGAAAAGATTTCAGCGGTATCCCCTTCTGTTCTTGGAGAGGTGTAAATATTTTTGCCAGGCTGACGCAATGCCAGTTGTTCGTTAATGTCTTGCTCGGTCAGGGGCAATCCTGCAGGACAACCATCAATCACGACCCCAATCCCTGGACCATGCGATTCACCAAATGTGGTGATGCGAAACATTTGTCCAAAGAAATTAGAGGCCATTTGAAAATCCTTGCTTGGTTGTCATTTCTTTTATTTTTAAGGCGATTTTCTCTGCGGATTGGGAATCCACGTCAATGACCTCATCCGCGTAATTTAAATAAAGGGGCAGTCGAAACTCGTACAATTTTTTAGCTTCGCTTAAGTCTTGAAATAGTGGCCTTGAATCATCTCCCTCTAATTGTTTGGCGATTTGTGTAAACCTGGCATTCAAAAAGATCACTGTTCCACCTGTTTCTTTGAAATAATCTAGAGTAATTTTATTGAGCACGACTCCACCGCCCGCGGAGATGATCAAATTCTCTTTCGATGCGTATTCTTTCGCAATCGCAATTTCCGTTTCGCGCAAGAGCAGCTCGCCCCCAAGCGCGAACACTTCGTGCATGTTTCGGGTATTTGTCTTTTGATAGACGAGGTCATCCATCTCTACCCAAGAAATGCCTAGTAGTTCACTCAAGCGTTTGGCTACCGTGGACTTGCCCGAACCCATAAAGCCGATGAGCATGATATTCATCGCAAACTGTTCCTAAAAATATGTGAAAACATATTCATTTTTGTTTCGCTCTCTGAGTGACCGCCCAGTACGAGGTTTTTCTCTTCTGGCTGTGAATTGTTCTCGACAGGGCGGTGGATGCGCCTCTGCTACGGTGTCTAGAGTCTTGCCCGGAACAGTCGCAGATTGCTCTGCTTCCAATCGGCGGTGGAACCGCTCAAGCAGGATGGTTTTTACTTGGACGTAAGGCGTGTACCGTCCGATCTGTTGATCGCCATACCTGCTTGCATAGTTCAATGCGGCAACTCGATCTGCTATGTCCTCATGTCTGCAATGCAGACACCTAAACCGATCCCCTTTGCGATTCTCAGAATCCACAAATCCACAATTGGGACAGGTTTGAGACCCATAGGCCGGGTTGACCTGCTCATGACGGAAACCTTCCGCCAACGCTTTAAATTCTATTCGATCTTGTATTGTTCCTTTTACCCAAGAAGAAAATTTTCGGTTGACCGTTTTGGGTTTGTCATAGGTAAAAACATGGCGCAAATCTTCAGTGATGAGAAGGGTTGGATTTTTCTTTTCCAGCAGTTGATTGATTCCCTGATTGATTTGCCTCTCCAAGGTCTTTCTTCCTTTTCTCACCTGTCGATTCAGTTTTTGACGTCCCAGGTTATATTTGCGCAAGGCAGGTGTATGGTTTTTCTTTTCTAGAGCATGCAACCGGTGGCGTTTCTTCATTTTGTTATGAAGTTTTTCTGACAGGGAAGTCAATGTTATCCCAAATTGGTTGCCATACCGATCTCCACTCGTATCTGTCATGACTTCGGTATATCCAAAATCGACAGCTTCTATAGTGGAGCCTTCGTGGGCAGGAAGCTCCAGATCTTGCGTGAGGTGGATAGACAGTTCATTATCAGAGAAAATAAGAGAGATATTTCCAGAGATTGGAGTCATACCTAGAAGAGGAACAGTAAGGCGTTTGCCTTTTTCCAAAGTCATGAGCTTGAGATATTGACGCCCATTATGCATGAAGACTTCGTAACAATTGGGATCAAAAGATACTCTTCTCATTTTCTTGACAGAGGGAGCTTTTCCTCTGATTTTTTTGATGGATTTCTTTACCATGGCTCGTACGCGACTTGCTGAGATTGTTGTAATGTCAAAGGATGGGTTAGGGCATCCCCCTTCCATCAGATCAGCGAACTGCTTGTATCCCTTAAGGAGCCAATAAGCGTAATGTCTTTCCTCTTCTGACAGGGTCTTGTATGCGGCAATTTTATGGCGTACTTGAACGAAAAGAGCTTGCCAGTACTTGTCCCATGTACTCACCGCCTCTTCGAATGCGAGCTTCCAGTGGCGAGCTTGCAGGCCAAAAGAAGATCGATATTTAAGTTTCACTGCTTCATCGCGAATAGAGCGTGGATAGTCAAGACGTGCCTGTAGAGTCCAACTCTTGAGCTTTTCAAGCCAATACCTTTTTTCTTTTGCATAGGCTTGACAAAGATTGAGAACTATCTGAGCTTTAAGGGAGTTCAGTGTTCTTGCTTTCCGCGTGACTGTTCTCATGTTCTTGCGACATTTCTATGATTTTCTTCTTGTATTTCCGGTGTCCGATCAAAGTACCGAATTCTCTCGGAGAATATGTGTTTTTCATGCGTACATATTCCTATGATATCGTGTAGTTTTCAACTATTATTATCTACTCCTTAAAACTTCCCAAAAGGTCGGAAACGTTTTATTCACAACCTCAGGATGACAAATGACGATACCCGGTAAATGCATGCCAGCAACAGCAAAGGCCATTGCCATTCTATGGTCGTTGTAAGTGTCAATCTCAGCTGCATGAGGAGAGCCTCCATGAATGATCAAAGTATCGCGTGTATCCTCCGTCCAAATCCCCATTTTACCAAGTTCATTCTTAAGAGCTGAAACGCGCTCTGTTTCCTTGACCCTAAGAGAGCGGACCCCCGAAAATCTAGTAACGCCCTTTGCAAATGCAGCCAATACCGCCATCGTCATAACCTGGTCAGGGCAATCTTCCATATCCATATCCAAGGCAAAAATCTGTTTTCCCTGAATGCGGATTCTATTTTCTTCATAACTCACAACATTCCCCATTTTTTCCAAAATCTCTAAAAATTTTCGGTCAGCCTGTGCGGAAAAGGGATTTAAATTCTCCAAAGTGATCGTCGATTTTGTTAAGACTGCAATCGCAAAAAAATATCCAGCGCTGGAAAAATCACCTTCAATGGTGTATTGCTCCTTTCGATAGGATTGATGCTCAGGGATAAAATAATTTCCGACTACATTGACGCCCCACTCTTTCATACAACTCAGGGTCATATCGATATAGGGTTTTGAAATGAGCGGACCCATTATGCGGATCGTCAACCCCTTCAAAAGGCAGGGAGAAATGAGAAGAAGCGCTGAACAAAATTGACTGCTCATATCACCTTTCAGATAGACGTTGCTGCCAGGCAGGGTAGAGCTTGTTATCTTGACTGGAAGCTGGTCCTCCTTGCTGCAATATTCAATCAAAGCGCCCAACTCTCGCAAAGCATCCACCAAATCCTTGATCGGCCGTTCATTTAACCGTTTGCTACCTTGGATGATTTTTACACCTGGAACGATGCAAAGCAGAGCCAACATAAATCGGATTGTTGTTCCAGAGTCATGGGCAAATAACTGATAATTTTTGTCCTCCACTGAGCGAATATCATCATGCACAATGATCTGATCGATCTCCGTTTCAATCTTTAGCCCCAAAGTTCGCAAACAGCCGATCATCGCCTCGGTATCCTCGCTATACAAAGGATTTTTCAGGGATACGGGGCCCTTTGTGAGCGCTGCCATGATCAGCGCGCGATTGGTATAACTTTTTGAACCAGGCATCCGGACACTCGCAAAAACAGGTTTTTTTAGTGGAATGATTTCCAATTTTCCATCCAATCGAGCGTAGGTTCCAATTCGCTTTGCGTGACAGTTCTGCAATAGGCCCCCTCAAAAGGGATTGCATGGCCAATTTTGTCGATGAGAACAAAACGGATTTCTCCCAACGCCTTTTTTTTATCATGGGCCATTGCAGATAAGAATTTGGTTCGGGCATAGCCTAAAGGCAATTTGAGAGGAAAACGACTATACACGCCCAAGATTTGCTCAAAATCTTTTTCCGGGAGATATCCTAAACGCATGCTTAGGTGGGCCTCGACAGCGCAACCTAAAGCGACTGTTTCCCCATGAGGCATGGCATACTGTGCGAGAGTTTCCAGCGCGTGGCCTACCGTATGGCCAAAATTGAGAATGCGCCTCAACCCTTGCTCTGTAGGATCTTGTTCAACAATCGCAATTTTCCCCTGAATCGCTTTGAGAATGAGATCTGGATCTTTCCCATTTTTCTTGGCCATTTCCCAGATGGCGGTCTCGTAAATAAGTCCCATTTTCAAAATTTCGGCAAGTCCATTGAACCATTCTTTTTCAGGAAGTGTTTGCAGCATATCGAGATCGGCAAAAATGGCTTTCGGATAATAGATCGTTCCAATGAGATTTTTGCCATACGCGGTGTCTATTGCTGTTTTCCCTCCGATAGCAGCATCGACGATTGCGAGTAGGGTTGTGGGGATGAGAATCAGAGGAAGCCCACGCATATAAATAGAGGCAACAAATCCGACAAGATCTGTCGTAACGCCCCCTCCAAGGGCAACCAGAAGAGTATCTCGACCGCACCCCATTTTGCAGAATTCATCGATTAGATTTTGTACTGTTTCCAGGACTTTCGCCCTTTCGCCATTTGGAATCGTGAGAAGTTCGGCGTCGATCTTTTTCGCGAGATCAACCGCGTATAGATCTTTGATCGCCGCATCTGCAATGAGGACGATTCTCAGGTTGTTACAAAGTTCTATCACTTCGGGTATAAGAAGATTACAGCCGATATAGAGTTCTGTCGAAGGGCGAATCAGAATTTTCTTCATGTGTCTATCCAAAAAGCAGTTTGCCTTATGGCTTGATTCAAAAACATCTCTTCTCCATAAACGATTTGACATCTCTTGAGAGCAGCCTCTTTAAGGAAGTCTGTTTCGCGAGGAAAATAAACAACATCCATTGCCAATGTATCCGGTCGAATTTGTTTCGGATCGATAGGCATAGGATCAGGTGAGCAGTTGATGAGGATATCATAGTCGCTGGGCACTTCATCGAGCCCTCCCGCCTCGCACCCCAGATCTTTTGCCAACTTTTTTGCCCTTTGAATCGCCCTATTCAAAACCAAAATATCAGCTCCTCGCGCCTTGGCTTCAAATGCGATTGCACGAGCAGCTCCCCCAGCTCCGAGAAGAACGACCTTTTTCCCACAGACAGAAGTTTTTTTTTCAATCGCATCGAGAGCGCCCAAGCCATCCGTATTTGTCCCAATGATTCGACCCTTTTTAAAGAGAAGGGTGTTGACCGCACCAATCTGCTTTGCGGCAGGATCAATTTCATCGAGAAAGGGCAAAATCTTTTCCTTGAGTGGAATCGTTACGCTTAAGCCACGGATACCGATTGCAGCAGCCAAAGGAATGAATGCCGAAAGCTCTTCAGGTTTTACGTTCATTTTGACATAAACGGCATTCAAATGCCGCTTTCGAAAGACAGAATTGTGATAAAGGTGTCCTGGACTCTTGTCAACCGGATCTCCAATGAGGCCATAAATAGAGGTATGCCTGTTCAAGGCAGGATAACGGTAAACATCCACCAATTCTGAAACAGTAAGCTGCCCTGGCCCAGTCTCTACACTAGAATCGACGCTTGCGTAATCGATAAGGTTCCCGGCAATGGGCCCAAAAACCCGAGCAAACGCCCCCTTCTCCCCCATGCAAATAACGCTTGTTTTAGGATGTTTTTTCACGAAAAGAAGCATTTTGAGCGCATCGTTTGTGGAATGAGCCATGCTCGCGATCTTATAGCTAAAGGCTGCGTATTTTTGCATGGAACGGTAGATTGCATCCAAGTCAGTCGGGGTCTTTTGAAAATGATGATAGGAAAGGATGAACTTCGTCTTTGGATGCTTTTTTATGATTTCATGAAGAAACCCCGGACTCATGTCGTATTCAAGATCGAAAAATGGAGGCTCTAGAGCTAAAAGCCGCTTGATCAGCGCTTCCCTTTCCGACTCGGTTCCATGAAATTTTCCTCCCTGAGACTCTTTACGGACAGTCAGCATGACAGGGCAAGCGGAATCTTGAAGAATGTTTTTAATATTTTCTACATCAACAAAGCGAAATAGATCCAGCCGCAATTCAATCGCAAACACTTTATTGTGAAAGTGTTGTATCAACTCAGGTTGAGCTGTCGCAAGAAAAAGCATTCCTACTATCTTGGTGGTTATTGACGAATAAAGGGAACTTATTTTTGATAAATGGTATAAATTGAGGTTGTGCTAACATCCAGGAATGTCTTTCATCCAGCTGCTTCTCATCTGTTTGCTGGTACTCGTCTGGGGAGTCAATTTCGTTGTAATCAAACTCGGTCTTGACGGTTTCCCTCCCCTTTTCCTGGTATTCACCCGCTTTTTCCTGACGAGCATTCCCGCTGTTTTCTTTTTCAAACGTCCCAAAGCCCCCTTTTCGAAGGTTGTTCTGTACGGGCTCGTCATCTTCGCTCTGCAATTCAGCTTATTCTTCATCGGAATGCAGCTTGGGATGCCGCCTGGACTTGCCGCGCTCGTGATACAGATCCATATCTTTTTCTCCTTGATCCTCGCTGTAATTTTTTTTCGTGAAAAGATCAACTTCTGGCAGATTCTGGGAGCCATCGTCTCTTTTTTAGGAATCGCTTATGCAGGGTGGCATGTTAGCGGCCAAGCATCGCTCGTCGGCTTTATCCTCGTCATCATAGCTGCAGCTTTCTGGGGATGCGGCAGTGCGATTTCTAAGTCGATTGGGAAAGTGAATATGGTGGGGCTCGTCGTCTGGGGTAGTCTCGTCGCCTGGCCCGTACTGCTCGCCTTTTCCCTGCTTCTGGAAGGACCCGCTTTGATCCTCCAGAGTCTAGAGAATATCTCATGGGTCACAGCAGGATCTGTTTGCTATCTGACCTATTTGTCGACCTTGTTCGGCTATGGCCTTTGGAGCTGGCTGCTTCATCATCTCCCGCTCTCCAGGGTTGCTCCTTTTACGCTGTTCGTTCCTGTAGTCGCGATGGCCGCTTCCGCTTGGATGTTCAATGAACCTCTTCAAACATGGAAAATTTATTCATCGGTGTTGATCATCGGCGGTTTAGTTCTCAATTTTCTAAGCAGCCGCTTCAAGAAAAAAAAGAACGATGCGTCGTTGATCACTTGACTAATACCCATTAATCTAAAATCCAAACACTTACAACTCAATCCGCACGAAAATGAACCCCAGTTGAATTTAATGTCCATTATTATATACAATAAGTATGTTAAGGAATCTAATTATGGACAATAAGACTATCCCAATCCCTGTCGCGAGGGCCGTCAAAAAGCTGGGCGAGGATATAAAAAATGCTCGCAAGCGGCGACGCATTACAACAAGACTTGCCGCAGAAAGGGCCAGCATCAGTCGAACCACGCTGACTAAAATCGAAAAGGGGGATGAAGGCGTATCGATGGGCGCGTATGCGAAGGTACTCTATATTCTAGGTCTCATTTCTCATCTTGCCGAGATGGCCGATGTAACATTCGATAAGCTTGGGCAATCGCTTGAGACCGAACATCTTCCCAAACGAATCCGCCACAAAATCAGGTCATGACCTATGGAAGGATCGATCCTCACCTATATAGATTTGATTTCTTGTATCATGCAGCAGGAGCCGTCCGAGGGGAGAGGGCTCTGACAGGAGCAAGCAGCCTAATAGACCTATTGAGGAGGCCTATAGGCATACCAAAGATTTCTTGCCCGTGGGGATCGACACGAATCAAGACCCTCATCCAAAAATTCGCATTGATACAGAAAAATCCACCCCAAATCACATGCAAAACAAACTCAGCCGTTTTGTGAGATAAATCAGACATGTTCCATTTTTGAACTACTTTGTAAAGAATACCCGGCATTGTCTCTTTCCATGTGTTTGTCAAAAAAGCCTCCATTCCCAGACTAACGATTTTAAAAAATGAGGGATAGCTGAACCTGGAGCTCAACATGACGAATCTTTCAATCGAACTCGTTGCATGGGCCATGAAGAAAGCATCTTTTGGGGTGCATCTTCCGGAATGCATTCTCTCGTATAGTCCAACAGGTTTTTGTAACTAAAATTTGGACAGATCGCAGCCATAATATTTACCCATTTCAGTTTAGTCTAGATTCCAGTAATGCCGAGATAAATGATTCGCTTTGATTGATACTCAGAGGGATCAATGGAGGGTTGGCAACTGCTGCATAAAATCTACGAAAATCTCTACTAATATACGTAAAATGCATATATTTATCCCTTCATGGAAGGGAGCATAGAAAAAGTTGCAGGGGAATTAGGTGTCCAGGGAACTCTTGAAATAATCCAGCTTGAAATAATCATCGTGTTCTCTGCAAGATTATATGGAGCAAGAAGTCGTAAAAATCAAAAAGTTCTTGAAGCTCTAAAAGAGGCGGCTGCCACCCTATGACGCAAGATGTAACCAGGACCTATCAGACCCGACCTGTTCTTGCTCCAGGAGCTCAAGAAGCGCTTCAAGCATGCGCGGAACTGTTTGCACATACTGAGCATCATCTTTTTGCTGATATCAGCAAAGGAAAACTTTCCAGTGCGCTTAAATCCTCCTACCTCGTTAAATATGGCATTACCGCACGGCAATTCAACGCGATCCGTGTAAAAGTGGAGGGAAAGATAGCCTCCATTAAAAGCTCTCGTAAAATACGGATCTCCGATCTGGAAGAACAAATCAAAGCGTTGAAAGCAAAAATCTCCAAACTGCAAAAGAAACCTCTACGTTCCCTGTTCGTGCATCAGAAAAAACGGCGATTGCATACATTGCAGCAGCGTTTAGAGCAACTTGTAAAAGATCAAGAACAGGATAAAGTCTCTCTCTGTTTTGGTTCTAAAAAGCTGTTTCACGCGCAATTTGATTTAAAAGAAAATCATTTCAAAAACCACAAAGAGTGGCTCGAACGTTGGCGTCATGCGAGAACCTCTGAAATCTTCTTTCTTGGTTCCAAAGATGAAACCTCCGGCAATCAGACCTGCAGCGCAAGCATAGAAAAAGACAGCCGCTTCACTCTGCGCATCCGTCTTCCAAACTCGCTGCAAGACAAATTTGGCAAATATCTCACAATTCCTCATATCTCTTTTTCTTATGGACATCAGGAAATTCTTGCAAGCCTCGAGGATTGCAAACAAAGACAGTTTTTGATTCAGGCCAAAAATCCTCACTTCACCGATCATGGACAAGCTCTCACTTTTCGTTTCAAACACGACCAAAAGGGATGGCGTCTTTTTGTCAGTACCTCTCTTCCTGCTCCCCAATGGAAAACCAGTAAAGAGAAAGGGGTCATTGGCGTCGACATCAATACAGATCATCTGGCCCTTGTTGAAACGGATCGCTTTGGCAATCCTTTATGTAAAAGGACCATCCCTCTGAATCTCTACGGAAAAACCAAAGAGCAATCTTTGGCACTTATCGGAGATGCCTGTGCGGAAGCGGTGAGCCATGCGGAGCAGACTTCAAAGCCCCTCATCCTCGAAGACCTCGATTTTCAAAAGAAGAAACAATCTCTTCGAGAAACCTGTTCTCCTTCGAGGTCACGTAAACTCTCTTCTTTTTCCTACCAAGCCATTCTGACACATTTAAAATCTCGGGCTTTTAGTAAACAGATCGAAGTCCACCAGGTCAATCCCGCGTTTACTTCCCTGATCGGCAGAATTAAATTTGCCGGAAGATACGGACTTTCTATTCATCATGCGGCGGCTTTATGTATAGGCCGTAGATTTTTAAATCTTTCTGAAAAAATACCGTGCCATTTGGACAAAATCCCGGATGGCAAAGATTCCCATGTCGCCTTATCCCTACCTGGAAGGAATCGGAGTAAGCACGTATGGCATCAGTTGCGGGATTTACGTAAGAGAGTATCAGCAGCGCTTGCAGCGCATTTCCGGGCCAAAAGATCCTCGAGCACCCCCAAAGCTGCTCCTGAGACAGAAACCTTCCCGGATCTTGTCGGTGCGACTCCGACATGCAAATCGTTAGCAGCACTGCTTGGCTGACGTCTCTATGAGAAGAATGCTATTTGCATATATTTTCGTAGATTTTTATGAGCGGCGCACCGAATGCCAACTTCCGCCCTCTCTTCTTTCCATAAGCGATTTTGCAGCAGGGATGAATGGAATTCCATTGAGAGCTTTAAACACGGCTTCAATAGCCACAGGATTGGGACAATTCGCTTCTTTGCCTTGAATGTACAGAGAACAAATCAGCTCTGGATACAAATTTGCGATTCCACAAATTGTGCCAGCCCCTCCTAAATGCACGGACTCAATGATATGCTTTTCATTGCCAACAAAAACTTTAAAATCAGTGGTCCCAAAGAGAGCCACCCCTGTGCACCCCTGTTTCATCAGTTCAAAACAGTGAGAAACAAGCTTTTTATGATCGCAACTGAAATCTGAATGCATTGGAGTTAACACCGCTGCATAAACGCCATTAGGTAGGGTTTGAGAGTCTTTCACGGTTTTATGCCGGTCGCCTGAAGATTTTTGGAAAATGTATGGATTTTCTCTTCGTTATCAAGAGGATACTTTGCTGTCACTATCGCCACCAGGTCGCTTAAGAATTCTGCTTGCTCCTCTTCATCCAAGTATTTAAGAAGGTAGTGCAAC
>DATIHO010000011.1:0-4738 GCA_035480615.1 Chlamydiales bacterium
TCTCGATCTGAACGCGTAGCAAAATACAATCGGCTTTTGGAGATTGAAGAACAACTCGGAGATCAAGCGATTCTTGAATAACTTTGGGTATAAGAAGCTGTCCTAAAACACAGGCTTCGTCGATTTTGGGGATTATTTTGGCCGCTTTTTGGTTTTTTTTGCGGGGGTTGTATACGAAGTTTGATACTACCCTCGCAAAAAGAACCAAAAATCGGCCAAAATAATCCCCAAAATCGACAGAAGCTAAAGTTTAGGGCAGCTTCTAAGAGACTGTTGTCGACAGAAGCTTATACAGATAATTTTTAATTTACATTATTACGTATGGTTATATACAATTTAGTTGTCGATAAAACCATTTTTAATGAAAAATAATGAGGTTATTTTATGTCTATTGATCCCAATATTAGCCAGTCAACTGACTCCATAGGCAGATGTCCTATTTGCTTTGAGCCGCTAATGAACGGAGAGAACTATACAGCGTTAGAATGTATGCATCTCTTTCATCAAGAATGCATTGCCAAATGGGTCTCTCAACAACCTTCGTGCCCTTTGTGTAGAAAGATTACATCAATTGCTGGAAACCCTGTAAATCGATCCGCTCTTTCCTCCTCGTCCGTTGTGGACCAAGCCTATAATGAAGATGCGATTATAGCTGAAGAAACTGCGATAGCTAATACCTCAACACCATGCAGTCAATGTCATACAATAATAAGCGCTCGACGGTATGGAAATCCACCCCTTTGCCAATCCTGTTACCGCCATACTCGGAATTAATTATGAAAGAGGTTTAATGAAAAATTGAGTGGTGAGTATCGCAACGAAGGGAATCAAAGGATGAATTCCGCATTCTTTCAGGTAAACGAAATTACGGGCGTTTGCTGGCGGAGATGTGAGCATGACGCGCAATGCACATAAAGATTGATTGTAAAAATCTGCTCGGCCGTACCTGGTCAGGTATTTCCCAAGCTCTTGAAATTTTTTTTGAACTGTCAATCCAACCGCAATCGCAACTGCAGAGATGGCAAGCGAAAAGAGGGGTCCCATAATGGTCACAAAGAGAAGCGCCCCACTTTTTCCGATATTTTGTCCCCATGCAGTTAAGTGAGCAGTGTTGAATTCGGTAATGGCGTACATATAGGGATTGATCGTGATTTTGGGGGAGGCGTTTTGAAACATCCATTGGGCTGCAATCGCATGGCCTGTTTCCTGCAAAAGCATATGTAAATTGAGTGCCGTAATGTAGCAAAAGATGGGTATGCAAAGACGGGAAGCGAGCTCAGAGCTGATGATCTCGCGTGCTGCTGCATAACGTAAAGCAGCATTGCAGATAGTTTGAATGGCGATTGCGGAAACCAGGAAAACCCCCTGAGCATGGCTGGCGATAAAACAGAGGGTGGTAGCTCCAATAATGAATGATACGGCAAGTTCAGCCAAACATTTTTTAGCGATATCGGAAATCGCCGCGCTAGTGCTTTTTCCCAAAAATCCTTTACACTGGACTGCGTCAAAGCCCCGGGGTTTGTCGATCGTGAAAGGGATAGTATGAGGCAATACAATCCCTTTCACGATCGGCAAACCGCGGGAGCTTTCACGCGGCTCCAGTGTAAAGGATTTTTGGGAAAAAGCACTAGTTTTGGGCTCGGAAACATTTTGGATGGATACTGCATGATAGTAATTTGCAACGGGGGAGATGGACATGGTCAGGAATTATAAACAATTCAGAAAAATAATTGCAAAGATTAAGAGCATAGCAGCATTTCTTGTTCATTCATGAGCGTGATTCATTGTAATGGCAGCATTTTTTGAAAAATTCGGCTTGTGAAACACCCTCAGCATATTGCTCAATCAGGAGGATTGAATCCATGATGTGCTCAAGGAAGATTTTAGAATCTTTCTTCACAGAATCACTACTTGTTCTGCCAGAATCTGCTCGCGAATTCTCCAGTAAATCGAATTGTAAGTAATTAGATCGACTCTACGATCTAATGTTTCTTCCAGATCAGATTTTAAATCAACCAAATCAAAAAGTGATTTATTTCTGGTTTTATACTCAATCAAAATATCTACATCGCTTTTCGCTTTGGCTTCTCCCCGAGCAACGGAGCCGAAAATTGCAGCCCGTTTTACCGCGTGTTTTTTCAAGATCGGGAGTACTTTCTTCTTAATCCTATTTATAATGATCCTAGCAGAGTTTGATGGCTGTAACTGTGAATCTTGACATGGCTTAAGGTGCCAATGAGATTTGCATCTCCTTCGAAAATAACTTTTTTCCAACAGCGGGTCCGTCCTTTTAAGTGGCGGCCATCGCGATTGAAGCGCTCTACGAGTACCTCTACTGTACTGCCGAGCATTTGCTGGCGCTCCATATTTCCGATTCCGTTTTGTAAATCAAGAAGGCGTTGCAGTCTTTCGAGCTTCACTGTTTCAGGGACGTCGTCTTTCCAGCGCATTGCAGGAGTCCCTTTTCGGGGGCTGTAAGCGAAAATAAAAGCGAGCGAATAGCGGATTTGCTGGAGAGCATCATAGGTCTCTTGGAATTCCTCTTCCGTTTCTGTAGGGAACCCGACAATGATGTCGGTTCCAAGAGAGACATTGGGAACCGTTTGCCTTAAAAGAGCTACTTTTTCAAAATATTCTTCCTTTGTGTAGATGCGATGCATCTTTCTCAAAATGCGGTTTGAGCCCGCTTGAAGAGGAAAATGGACGAATTCACAAAGGCTGGGGAGATCGCGGATCGCTTGCATGAGCTCAAAGGTAATGTCGACAGGATGAGAAGTCATAAAGCGGATCCGCTCCATACCGGGAATTTGGTCGAGGCGGTAAAGAAGATCGTGGAAAAGGCAATTCCATTCGGGCATGTCTTTCCCATAGCTATTGACGTTTTGCCCGAGTAAAGTAATTTCTTTATATCCTTGTTCGACCAAGCGGCGGCACTCTGCCACAATGCTTTCGGGGGGGCGGGAAACTTCGCCGCCTCGGGTATAGGGGACAACGCAATACGTGCAAAACTTATCGCATCCTCGGATGATAGAGACGAAAGCCTTGATTTTACTGTCTCTTTTTGCGCTTAGGTAATCGAGATTTTCTTCAAATGTGTCATCTGTTTTGCAGATTTGGCGTTGGGTATAGAGCGCCTCTTCAATGACAGTGCCAAGGTGGGTGATGTTATTGGTTCCAAGGATGAAATCGAGATGGGGGAATTTACGGAACAGGGAGTCTTTTTTTGTCATCGCCATACATCCGGTGACTCCAATGAGGCAATGATCCTTTTTCGCGCGGCCTATTTGCCCCAGTTTCCCCATCACCTTTCTCTCGGCTAAATCGCGGATCGAACAGGTATTAAAAATCAGGATGTCAGCGCTCTCTTCGGTTGGGGCAGGGCCGAGGCCCATGTTTTGCAATTGGCCCGCCATGATCTCCGTGTCGAGTTCGTTCATTTGGCAGCCATAAGTACGGATAAAATAGGTTTTTGGTTCTCGCATAGGGTACGATGTTAATGGATGTAAGGGGCTTTTGGCAAGCCCTCCCTATCACAGAAAAATAAATTCGTAGTTGTATTGCTTTAATAATATGTCATTTGCGATGTTAAAAAGCATTTTGCCATTTTGTTGATCGAATTTGGTTCAGATGAAATTCTATCAACAAACAGACAAAATGCCTTTTGTTGATAGATTTTTATCTCTGTAGGTGACAGAAAAGGAACTTTTCTAAATGCAGCATTAACACGACTCCCTGCATGGGAGTCCATTATGGGATTACAGTTTGAGAACCTGGTAACGCATAATCGTAAAATTATGTGGAATCTGTTGAACTTATCCCCAGAGGAAATCATCATGGATGGCCCCTTTTTTCAAAACCCCACGACCAAACAACCAGGATGTCAAATTGATTACTTGATCCAAACGCGATTTAATGGCCTATTTTTATGTGAAATTAAATTTTCCAAAAATTTAATAGGTCAAAAGATAATCAAAGAAATGGAGACGAAGAGAAGGAAATTGAAAGTTCCTAAATTTTGCTCCGTTCGACCCGTTCTTATTCATGTGAATGGAGTAGAAGAAGGCGTTTTGGATGCTAGCTATTTTGATAAAATAATCGATTTCGGTCAGTTATTAACCTGAGTTATGAGTTTTATTTTAAATATATTTATTTACAATTTGCGTTTTTCCTGAAATATCGATTTTAAACTATTGACATTTAGGTGCTTGTAGCATGAATTGGGCACATGTTAATGAGGGATAAAACTTTATCTCGATAAAACGGGCAAAACAGGAAAAGTCCGACTCCCAATGGGGTGGTCAGAAAGACATTTTCATTCTACCCCATTAGAGAGTGTCTGCATATTAACGTTGCGTCGAGTTTTTGGATTATTTTGGCCGATTTTCGATTAAAAATTGGGGGGTCATATACGAAAGCTGATATTACCCCCAAATTTTTAATCGAAAATCGGCTCAAAAGAACCGAAAAATCGACTGAAATTTAATTTGCAGACACTCTCTAAGCAGGTTGTTTCGGTATAGACCTTTCATCGTTCGATCACTTGACAAAAGGAATCCAAGTTTCTATATCCTCAAAACAGCTGTTCACAATCTCTGTACATGGGAAGGGCGTGATGAGGGTATCATTTTTTTCTTTAGTCTTAAGCGTTTTGGTATCGGGGTGTATGCCGAACTGTTCTTTAAGCACGGCCGGCGCTGCGGAAGTAAATGTTGCAAATCTTGCAAGAATCCATCGAGGA
>DATIHO010000012.1:0-1582 GCA_035480615.1 Chlamydiales bacterium
TTTATATGTCTGCTTCTTTTTGTTGCTATTCCCCTACCCCAAAATCTCAAGAAATTACAACACACTGATAATTAAGGCTCTTAAAAATCTAAGGACTTAATGCCTTTTCCCACTGCAGGTACGCATTTGTCGGATGAACCAATAAATACTACAATAAATCTATATAATTAAAAATTTAGGTGTAAAAATGGCTTCAATTACTAATGTTCAAGTTAACGGGGAAAAGTGCCCTAATAAGGGTATTCTCAAAACAACTTATTTGAGCTCGAAGATGGTTAAGGTTGCGTCTGTTGCTCTTGGGGTGATTGTCGCGGTGGGGATGACGTTTGTCGTCGGCGCATTATCGACTTTTAGCTTGCCTGTCGCAATTGTAATTGGATGTATTGGGGGTCTTGTTTATGCCGTTGCTCTCAACAAATTAGCAGTCCGCGATGACGATGATGAGGATCGAACATCGATGAAACAAGTCAAGGGTAACGGTTTAGAAGCCCGCCACGTAAATGTAAGCGGGAAGAAAAAAGTAAGTTTTGCAAAGAGCCCTCAGTTTAAAGAATTTTCTTTTGACGTTGGTGAGGATCGAACATCGTCGGAAAAAGTCAAGGGTAACGGTAAAGTCCTAGCGCATAATGAATTCTGCGAGGTCCATGAAGGTGAAATATGCCAATCATCACAATCAGAAAACAAAACGTCATGTATCTCAGACGAAGAAGAAAAACAGTTGAATGAACTTTGTTTGGAAGCAGAAAATAGGGGTTTGGAAGCAGAAAATAGGGCAAAGGCAAGTGAGAGTAGAACCGATAAGAGGCGCCTCCCTGTGAAAAAAGAAAGGGATCTAAATTACTATCTTCAATTGAGCCAAGCAGAGTTAGTAAAAGAAATTCCATATGATCCCAGAGGGAGGAGAGGGAAGAAGGATTTCCGAAAAATCGAATTATCAGAGGCAAAAAACACTCTCTCCCAATACGAGGCACAGAAGCAGTCACTAAAAGGTGATGATGGTGGGGTAGATCCTCTGGTATCGGACCAGTATTCTGAACATGTATCGTTATGCAACATGTGGGCAGCCACTGTCGCTTTAAAAACGAAAGAAAATGAAGACTCCCTGCGAGCAACCAGAATAGAGAATGTACGACAAGGCATTGCAAAAGACGTCATTCAAGACGGCAAGGAGTGGTCGAAGCACTGTGAGAATGCACAAGAAAGCATTGCAGAAGACGGCATTCCATTAACCAAGGAGTGGTCGAAGCACTGTTAAGTGTACTCATTTGGAGAACGGCGGAAGGCATAAATCGTCTCGCGGAACCAAAAAGTATTAGGAGCAGTGTGAAGCCTTAGTTGGTCTGTCTCTTCCTTCTGACAGATCCATCTTTATCTTCAAAAATTGCCTCGAAATCTGCGACAATTCTCTATAAACTGAACCCAAAACTCAGGTTGTTTTGGTATAACTGATCGCAAAGCGATCTCCTTGCTGCTCGCCTATGAGAAGAAGCTCGCTGTTTGTTGGAATTTTGCCCTCAAGGATTGCGGTGGCGAAAAGATTCACCACCTCATTTTGGATAAGGCGTTTAAGAGGACGGGCGCC
>DATIHO010000013.1:0-7539 GCA_035480615.1 Chlamydiales bacterium
CAAAAGTTGCCCTTTGGGCGGGATTGAAAGCTGCCGAAAATCGATTCTTGAAAAGGGGGTTGTATTCTTCAATACTAGCCCCCTTTTCAAGAATCGATTTTCGGCAGCTTTCAATCCCGCCCAAAGGGCAACTTTTGCATCACTTCGGGTATAACCCGCTCATAGTCTCTTTTGCATTAAAATGGAAGCGGTATACCCAAAGTTGAAATAAAATAACAAACATGTTATTTGCAAGTTTATGTATAAAAATATCGCTCTTGTATTCATTATTATTACATTTTCATCGATATGCGTTGCATCTTATAAATATCAAGGACCTAATCAATCAGTTTCAGGCAAGCCAAAACTCATCAGGATTGAAGTGTTGATCCGCGATAGCCCGCGAGCAGGAGGCTTTCAAATTCAAGAAGTGGTATTCAATGGAGAGCGGATTCCTTTGCAGCCACGGGATATTTATGGAAACCGGGGCAGTGGCAGTTTTCAAATTCCTCCCGGTCAATATAAACTTAGTTGGGTTGTACAAAGAGATAGACTTTACTGGCCTCGCACAATAAGGTATGAAGAAGAAGTGAATGTCGACCCGAGAGATCTTTGGCTCCAAATCGAAATTGTTGGCGACACCGCCTCAATAACCTGAATAACCTGAATCATTGATATTAAAACGTTCGAAAAGGATTCCACCACAAGGACTGGTTGCAATATCTTGTAATCGGGCGTTGGCAAGGCTTGGACTTGTCCAATGATAAAGTGGAAAGATAGGAAATTCATGGGCAAAAATTTCTTCCGCTGCAGCCAATAGATCCAATCTGAGATGTACATCCAATTCTACAGCGGCCTTCTCTAGCAAGATCTGATAATCGGAATTTTCCCAGCCTGCGTAATTTTTTTGATTGGAAGCAAGCCGGAAACGCTCCAAAATATTGACTGGATCGTGAAATTGGGAAATCCAGGATGTAAGAGCAATATGATAATCGCGCCGATGTAATCGATCAAAATGAGTTTTTTGATCCAGCTGTTGAATTTGAATCACAAATCCAAAAGTGTCTTTCCATTCTCTTTGTAGGGCTTGAGCCATCCGTTTTTCCATTTGTGTCGGTCGAAAATAGAGGGTCAGTGATTCGAAATCAGCCGGGGTGATCGATAATTCTGATAACGCCTCTTCGAAAAGGGAGCGAGCCATTTTAGGGTCTGAAAAGCCAAAAAGAGGAGGGAGCGATTTTTCAAAAAGGGAAGGCGGTAACACCCGCATTGGCAATATTTGGCCCGCCGCCGTGATTTCGGAAACAAGACAATCCCGATTTAAGCTTAAAGAGAGAGCTTTACGGAGTTTCATATTTTGAAAAGGAAAGGTTTGGGTATTGAAAGCAAGGATTGTGGAAGCGGGCATAGGGATAAATCGGAGTTTATGTCGAAGAGAGGAGATGGAATCCGGAGGCAGGGGGGCGAGGGGAGAGCCCAGCCAATCGAGCTCTCCCTGTTCAAACATTTCCAAGGCTGTATTTTCTTCAGGAATCACTTGAATTTGAATCTTTTCAAGGTTTGTATGATTCGCATTCCAAAATGTGTGGTTTTTTACGAGGATAATTTCATGGTTTGGATGAAATTTTTCTATGCAAAAGGGGCCGTTGAAGATAGATCCGGAGACCTCATCTTCCGGCGCTGGAAGAAAGAGCGGAAAGGCCGTCAACGATAAAAAATAGGGAGTTGGATGCTCTAGTTCGACTTGAAGGGTTCGTTCATCCAGGGCGCAAATTCCTACGTCTTTAGATGTTGCTTCATTTTTTGCGCACTTTTCTCCATTTTTGATGGAAAAGAGCAGATAAACAGAAGGAGACAAAAAGGAAGGATCGAGGATTTTTTTCCAGGAGCGTTCAAAGTCAAAAGCAGTGACTACTTTTCCATTAGACCAGAATGCTTTGCGAAGAAAAAACGTGTATGTTTTTCCATCTGGACTGATCGTCCATTTTTCAGCCAACGCAGGCTCAATTCCTCCTCCCGGAGCGCAGCGAGTCAAGCCATCGTAAAGCAAGCAGATCAATGTGGAAGAGAGAAAATCGGCGCTTTTCCGTGGATCGAGGGTCTGAGGAGGCGCATTGAAGGCCAAACGGAGCGCTGCAGGAGGGGCGGGCGATGGATTGCAGGCATAAAGAAAAAAGACAGCAAAAATAAAGACCCGTCTCTTGAAACTCTCTTTCCTAATTCGACAATCAGGCACTGGCATAGCGAGCAAGTTTATGTAAAGGAGCATTTCATCTCAATGGAGAAGTGAAGAAGAGAAGACTTGTAAACTTAAATTTGTTGTTATAAGGTAAGGAAAGAGTGTCAACCGAACAAGTGTATGTGCTATCTTAAAACTTTCTTCTTCAATGTTTTCATTGTTTTTTTTGCCGATTATATTCTTCCAGGCATCGATGTGACGAGTATCACTAAGCTGCCTCATTTTGGCTGGGATGTGATTTTTCCCATTTTGTTAGGATTGATCAATTCTTTGATTTATCCAATTTTAAAACTTTTGCACCAGGCGACTGCTTTCAAGATTTTAGGGTTTTGCCTTGGCATCAATTTTATCGCTTATGCAAGCTTAAAAGTTTTACCTATCGGAATTCATATTACTTCTTTTATGGGGTATGTAATTGCGGCGCTTGTGGTTTCAATCGGTAGCTTTCTTTTAAATTTTTTTGAAATGCGTCATAAAAAAAATCAAGGACATTTCCAGCATACTTTTAAGTCGTCTAACGAATATCAGGAAACGCCGCAGGAAAAAGATAAGTGATATTGTATCTTCTTGCCCATGCTTCTAAAAAATTTTTTAATGGGTAGGAAACGGCAGTTTGATCGTCTTCCGGAAATGCCGAATCAACGCATAATACATGTTGTGTGGTTGCGTCGTAGCCGATGACGCATAAAAGATGACCAAATGTCAGTGGACGGAACGATCCTGTCAAGGGGCCTCGGACGCTTGCAATGACAGGAAGTCCTTTCATTAAGTAGGTATGCAGGGTGGAAAATGCATCCAGTCGCTCCACATGGCATCTGAATTTCCCTTTGAGCTGATGAAATGCCTCAGCGGTATTCAAAATCCAGTTGCCATAAATGTCAAATTCCATGTCATGGATTTTCTTTGCAAGAGCCAAAGGATCAGGCGGTTTTCTTTTTTTTAAAAGAAAATGGATAGCGGAAGTCGTTGCAGTAGGAGAACAAAGGTCAAGGAAGCGGGGATGGTCAAGCGTGAGTTGGGAGCGACGGGGAAAATTAGCGAGAAGAATCGAAGGCAATGATTTTTTGGGAGGAAGTATCGAGTAGTTGGAAAGATTGGATAGACAAGCGAAAAGAGTGTGACATTCTTTTAAATCCGCCCCCCCTTCGGCCGTCGTTTTGATTCTAAACGCATTGCAGAGGCCTTCGTTCGTGTAAACGGCGTCTTGATAAGATTCGACTTTACTGCCACTTGCAGTATATTTGAACGTTTTTTGCAGTTTTGGACCCCATTCAGCGTAACGGATCCAGCAAGACCATGTGTCAACAAAAAGACTGACCCAAAAAACCCATTTCCCTTTTTTCGGCCTCATCCCGTTCCATGAAAGGATCAGTTCATCAAAAGGATGTGTCCGTTCCAATTCCCAAATCAATTCATACTCATTTTTCTCTTGTTCTGTGAGAGGATGGCAGTATGTTTTGGTGAACGAAACGGACATAATTCAAATGTATACTCAAAGTATTTTGAGTATAAAACGAGACCTGATTATACCCAAGCACTTTCAATGAAAAGAGCGGATCAATGTTTCAAATCTCGGGACTGCTTCCTCCATCGAAATTCGATCATCCACGTTTGAATGCATCATATCACTTAAAACCTGGATGATGCCCTCAATCGCCTTTTTTTTCATTTGAGTATTTCCATATTTGGCGTTCAGCCGTTCTTGAAGAGTATATAAATATTTGTGTACGTGAGGGTCGGTATTTTTATGAGATCCTAAGGCCCATGTTGTAAAAGATCCATATGTATGTTTAAACGCGTCATGGTAATCTTGTGAAGGGAAATCTTTTGACAGAACGACAAATCTTTCAATCCCTTTCCTCGCTTTCATCTCATTTGTTTCCCCTTTTAACGGATGTTTCACCGCTTTGCGTTGCCTGTCCGGCGCTATGAGCATTGCATGAGGGGTATCAAGAAATTCCTCCTCCAAAATACGGACAAGCACCATCCCTATACCAAATACTTCTCCTGTCTGGCTGTTCAATCTTTCAGGTGGCATAAAGCGATGATTTCCTAAGTAATATGCAGTATCTTCATCACGCATTTTTTTGCATTTTCCCCAATCGGCAATTTTGACAATCGGATTTTCCCCATTGTTATATACCAGGAGATTTTCTGGTTTTGGGTCGCCATGGACGTAATGTGCCGCATGAAGGTCTCTAAAGCCTTTCAGGACCTGCAAGGCAAGTTCCAAACTTTGCTTGAATGGATATTTTTGCTGTCGGATTTTTTTATCGAGATTCGTGTCCGCTCTTTTTGTAATGACCGGAGATTGGCCGTGGAGCGAAATATGTGGCGCGAATGCGTAATTTACCGCAAGATGCAAAGAGCTGTCTAAGAGACGCTGCAGCTCAGGATTATTTTCACCGATCTTTCTTTGGGAATAGTTGAAATACGCTTGCAATCTGGCATCTTTTTTCTGCAAGCTGGCAACTAAATCTTCCGGATTCGGAAATTGTAAGATTAAATTTTCAGCGAATGATTTTGCCATCAAGCGAGTGTGTCCTATGCTTTCTAAAAAAATTTGAAGATTGGTGAGATACACCGAGTTTTTGATGGAAATCCCATCTTGGGCTTCCTTGCGAAGTTCTCTTGTATTCAATAATTTATTTTTTGCAATATAGTAAACAAGATCACTGCGGCCGAGCGGGCTTTGATCTATGAATACCATTTTTATTGTGCCGCTATCGATCATCTTTGGATCGATGGGGGCAGTGAAATGCATTTTGTATTCGCTGGAAACGCTTTCGAGTTTTGGCAAAACTTGAGGCTCGTAATCAACGTTATTATTAGATTTTATAATCATAATTAACCACCTACTAATTATCTCGATAATTATATAATATATTGGGATTTAGTTCAATAAGTTAAAAACAATTTATTTGATAACTGGACCTATTCCATTCTGAATGTCAACTGTTCATTGGGAGAAAGCTCAGCTACATCGGTCAGTTTTTTCAATGACATCCGCAAACCAGTGTATCTTTTTTGAACTTCGTCATTGTGAATGGCGATGGCAAGCGCCTTTGTAGTACCGACAAGGTAGACCTGCTTTTTTCCACGTGTAACAGCAGTGTAGAGAAGGTTGCGTTGTAAAAGTTTAAAATGAGATGTGTGGATCGGCATTACAATACACGGCGCTTCACTTCCTTGGTATTTATGAACCGAAGTTGCATAGGCCAAAACTAAATCGTCTAATTCGGAAAAGTTATATTCCACTATTTTTTCATCGAATACAACCGTAAGGATTTGTTCTGCCGCATCAATCGCATCGATCCTTCCGATATCGCCATTATAGACATTTTTGTCATAATCATTGCGAATTTGCATCACTTTATCTGCGACGTGAAATTTTCGCCCAGATCGAAAAAGAGGCTGAGCGCTGGGATTTAAAAGAGTTTGGAGCGAATCATTCAACATATCCACTCCAATGCTTCCTTTTTTCATTGGAGATAATACCTGGATTTCGTCAAACGCATTCAGCTTCCATTTCGCAGGGATTTCTTTAGAAACGAGTTGGAGAATGATTTCTTTGATCGCCTCGGGATGTTCAGCTTCGATGAAATGAAAATCGCTATCCGGAGAACTATGAATCGAAGGAAATTCTCCGTGATTGATCCGGTGGGCATTGATAATGATTTTCGAACCTCTGGCTTGGCGAAAAATCTCGGTCAGACGCGTCACTCCAAGAAGCGATGAGGCGATAAGGTCGCGAAGAACAGTTCCGGGTCCCACGCTTGGGAGTTGGTCGATATCTCCTACCAGCAATAGATTTGCGTGACTTGGGATTGCGCAAAGCAAATGGAAAAGAAGGGGTGTGTCAATCATACTGGCTTCGTCTATGATGATAAAATCACAATTGAGAGGATGTTCTCTTCCTCGCTTAAATCCACCTGTTTTAAAATCCATTTCCAAAATGGAATGAAGAGTAAACGCTTTTCTTCGTGTGATTTGGGAAAGTCGCTTGGCGGCTCGACCTGTTGGCGCGGTTAAGAAAATTTTATCCGTCCTTTTTTCCATCACCTTTAAAATGGCATTAGTGATTGTACTTTTACCGGTTCCAGGACCTCCCGTGATAATATGAACTTTTGAAGTAAGCGATTGAAAAATAGCTTCTTTTTGCTGGGCCGCAAACTGGATATTCAGTTGATTTTCCACCCAAACAACCGCTTTGGATCCATCGATGGGTCGAAATATTTGAAGGTTGTTTTTAAGTCGCGATACATTTCGCGCAATGCTTTGTTCATAGGCAAAAAACGGCCCGAGCCATATAAAAGTGTCTTGGCGAACCAAAATTTTTTTCTCCACAAGTGCTGCGATTTCTGTCTCTAAAAGCTGTGATTTCACATCAAGAGCTTGAATGGCAAGAGGCAAGAGTTCTTTTTCAGGAAAACAAGTATGCCCTTCGTTAGAGAGCTCCCAGAGAACAAATTGGATGCCTGCGGCCAGCCGCTTTGGCGAATGGAGTTCAAATCCCAGTTTTTGAGCTGCTGCATCAGCAAGTTTAAATCCGATTCCGGCTACATCCCTGGCCAGGTTATAAGGGTTTTCTTTAACCTTTTCGATGCTTTGATCTCCGTAGACCTTGTAGATTCTTTGAGCATAAGCAGGACTGACGCCATGAGTTCTAAGAAAAATCATCACATCACGTATCGAGCGTTGTTTGCGCCAGCTTTCTTTGAGTCTTTCAATTTTCTTTTCGCCCAATCCTTCGATCTCGAAAAGTCTTTCAGGGGTGTCTTCGATGATTTTGAGCGTATCGGCACCGAACCTGGCTACGATTTTTTTTGCAAAAACAGGGCCGATCCCTTTTACGAGTCCCGATTCAAGATATTTTTGAATTCCTACTAGATCGCTAGGCATTTCAACAATATAGTCGCTGACCTCAAACTGTCGTCCGTGAAGGGGGTGTATTTTCCATGAGCCAGAGCAAGAGACGGTTTCGCCTGGTTGTAAGGCGGGGAGGAGGCCTACGATGACTGTTAGTTCCTTTTTGCCTTTTTCTTTGAGGCGTGCAACAGTGAATCCGTTGTCTGGTTGGGAATAAATAATCGCCTCAACGCTTCCCTTTAATTCGTCCATCGTAAGAAGATACTAGCATGTATCTCCATCATCCTCAAGGAGGATTTCATTGTAAGAAAATGACGTTCAAATATATGATCGTTCCTTATACCCAAAGCGATTCAAAAGTTGGCCTTTGGGCGAGATTGAAAGCTGCCGACAATCGATTCTTGAAAAGGGGGTTGTATGCTTCAATACTAGCCCCCTTTTCAAGAATCGAT
>DATIHO010000014.1:0-30844 GCA_035480615.1 Chlamydiales bacterium
TGAACATAGTCAGAACATTGGCTGGGAAACTGGGGTGGAAAGAAGAAAGTATGCCGAAATGGAGCGCTCAATTGCTGAGCAGGCCTAAGCGGACTCTAGCGCTGATGAGAGGGCTATGATATGACTTTGCAGGTGTCCTGGAGAGTATGGGGATTCCTCGACTTGAGAAATGAATTGTGAAAAATGCGGAAACTCTTGCTTTAGGCTCTCTTCGAAATCCTTAAGCAGGTTAACAGGAACTACTCCTCTGTGATCAAATCCAATTTCTCCCGTATTTTGAGCATAATGTATTGCCTCAACAACGTTCTCGAAATTCAAAATATCATTTCTTACCTTTGTCAAAAAATTTTGCCACTTATTATTATTCATGGAAACTTTTGTTTCCTGAACATCTAACATGTTTTTTTGCGCTTCAACAATAATGCGGTCTTGAGAGCAAAAGCACTGCGATGCAAAAAATACAAAAAAAGAGATAGCCATTCCAAAAATTCTGCTACTCATACCTAACCTCCAATCGCTTCCCATTATCATATTCAGTGCTTGCATACCGGTGTACAATCTTTCAAGATTCTTGGCTAGATATCTTGACTTTGTACACAGAAATTAAAAATGGAAAAAGCTCCTAATTTCTGAAAATACCTGCTGAACTGTAATCTCTTGGAGACATTTGTTTTGTTTGCAAGGGGCATATCTTTTCCCATCGTAACAGGGCCTGCATGTTAGATTTTCACCTCCCCACAAAACTCGGATCCGGTCTTTTTTTCCTACTTTTTCCGCAGGGTTGGTGGGACCAAACAATCCTATGGCTGGACATCTGGCCAGCTTAGCCAAATGAAGGGGCCCGCTATCATGCGTGATTAACAATTTTATGTGTTGATATAATTGAATCGTTTCGAGCAAATCGAGCTTTCCAATCAAGTTCCTGCAATCGAGACCTTCAAAATACGGAACGGTCCAAAGATCGGAAGAGGATCCGGTTAAAAACACCTGTATTCCACAGCTTTTCAATTTTTGTGCAAGTTCTGCATAATGTTCAACCGGCCAGCGGCGTAAATCATCTTCTGCAAGAATATTTTTCGCTCCTCCGGGAGCTAGTGCGATTCCATTGCAATCCCAATGTTTTGATGTTTGAATTGTAAGCTCAGGTAAGTCTTCTTCAAATAAATTCCAATCGTCGATTTCAGAAGCAAGCCTTAGGTATTCATTTGCATGATATCGCCCGGCAACAGGACACTGCCTTTGATTTCCCCGTTGCAAAGCCCTTCGATTGCGGCTTTTTGCAAAAAGAGAAATCAGTCGATATCTTTTGTCAATATGCCCGGTTAAAATCAAATCAAAAGATTTTCCTATGAATTTTGTTTGAATGCGCAAGAGCTGAGCGATACGTTTGGAAAAGGAGCCTTTAAAAAGAGCGCATTCGTCTACCTGAATGATTTGATCGATCATTTTGGTCGCTTGCAAAATAGGCGCTACTGTTTTGCCCGCAACCCAAGTGATATGAATTGAAGGAGATCTCTTTCTAAAATAAGTTAAAAGAGGCAAGGTCATGACTACATCGCCGATTGCGCCAATTTTAACAATCAGGATGCGCTTTAGAGACTGTTGTCGAATGAAGGGTTCGTCGCTTAGATTTTGATCCAAATGGCGTGCCCATTTAAATTATGCAAGGAAATCAAATCTTTTTGGTGTTTTCGTTCATTGACGAAATCTCTGACCCCTTTGCAAGTAGGCAGCCCATAATCATCAAAGACAATAATGCCTCCGGAAACCAAACGGGGCCAAACCCAATCGATAATGTCAAGCGTAGATTGATACACATCCACATCCACATGGCAAAAGCGAAATTTCTGTTCAGAGATTCTTGCGCCCGTGTCTTCGGGAAAAATGCCTGGGAGAATCTGCACGTTTTTGAGATTTAACGTATTTAAAAGCTTTTGAACTATTTTTGGAGAAGTGTCTTGATGTTCTCCTCCTTTATAAAAATCATCGCGACGGGTTGCCTTGACCACACCTTGAAACGTATCGCACAAATATACCGGATTGGAAATATGGCACAGCTCAGCTCTTTTGGCAATCAAAGCGCCGGTGCCGCCTCTCCATACTCCGATTTCAAGCAATGCCCCGTCCAATTTGGCGCTCTGCCCGCATAATTCCCATAATTCGTAACATCGATGTTGATCGACAAGGCTATGAGTTTGAATCATGGAAAAGCAGTTTTGAAATTCTAAATCCCCTTTCCAGGGCGCATAGTAACTTTTCACCTGAATCTTTTCATAGGGGCCATCCAATTTTGGAAAACGGATGAGATCATATCCAAATTTACGGATAACGGATCGAATGGCATTTCGGCATTTCATCTTTACGGCATGCATGATAAGCTTTTCTTTAACTGAAGGTTCTGGAAGGATCTTCACAAAAAATGGATAAAAAGAAAAATGAAAAAAGCGATGATCACAGGAGTAACGGGTCAAGACGGTTCGTATCTTGCGGAACTTCTTCTTGAAAAAGGATATGAAGTTCATGGGATGATCCGATGCTCGTCTACATCGAATCTCTCAAGAATCCACTCTCTTTGCAATGAGAGGACCCCTTTTTTTCTGCATCAAGGCGATTTATGCGATTCTTCAAGCATTCAGGCAATGATTGAAAAAATTTCTCCGGATGAAATTTATAATCTTGCCGCCATGAGTCACGTGCAAGTCTCTTTTGATATCCCCGAGCATACTGCTAATGTTGATGGGTTGGGCACCTTGCGGCTTCTTGATGCAGTCCGAAAATTTAACAGCTCCATCCGCTTCTATCAGGCCTCGACATCGGAACTTTTTGGCAAAGCACAAGAAATCCCTCAAACGGAAAAAACTCCTTTTTATCCTCGCTCTCCTTACGGAGTCGCAAAACTGTATGCGTATTGGATCGTAGTCAATTATCGGGAAGCATACGGACTTCATGCCAGCAATGGCATCTTATTCAATCACGAAAGCCCTCGCAGAGGAGAAACGTTTGTTTCTCGAAAAATCACTTTAGGGATCGCGAAAATAGTCCTCGGATTGCAAGAGAAATTGTCAGTAGGCAACCTGGACAGCCGGCGCGACTGGGGATACGCTAAAGACTTCGTGGAAGGAATGTGGCGGATGCTGCAAAACGATCAGCCTTCCGATTATATTTTAGCCACTGGAGAAACGACATCGGTCCGGTGCTTTATTGAACTTGGATTTGCAGAAGTTGGAATTGAAATCGAATGGTGGGGTCAAGGCCTTCAAGAAAAGGGGATCGATAAGGCAACCGGAAAAATTCTTGTCGAAGTCTCTTCTCAATTTTTTCGTCCCGCAGAAGTAGATTTACTGGTTGGAGATCCGGCAAAAGCGAAAAAGGAACTTGGGTGGGCTCCTACCACTTTTTTAAAAGAGTTGATAAAAATGATGATCCAATCAGATCTTGAAGGAGTCGGCTCATCCAAAACCATGTGCGCGGTATCATGAAAACGGCTTTGGTGTACGACTGGTTTTCTGAAACTGGCGGAGGAGGAGAAAAGGCATTTGAAGCAGTTTATAATCTTTTTCCCTCTCCGATTTATACATTGTTGAAAGATACTGCCAGCCTGAACAAAACATCGTTTGCGCGCGAAAACATCCACGCTTCATTTATTCAAAAATTTCCACGAGCTTTAAAATACTATAGATACTATTTTCCTTTTTATCCGCTTGCTATTGAGAAATTTGATTTATCGAATTATGATCTCATTATTTCCTGTTCTCACTGTGTTGCCAAAGGCGTTTTAACGCATGCCGAACAACTGCATCTTTGTTATTGCTACACTCCTGTGAGATATGCATGGGATTTAACTCATCAATATCTGGGCAGTCAAAAAAAATGGAACAATCTTGCCCATTTTTTCTTGCATTATCTTCGCCAATGGGATGTCCAATCCGCCCGTCGCGTAGATGGTTTTGCCGCTATTTCCCATTACATAGCGCGCAGAATTCAAAAAATTTACGGCAGAAAAGCGGCTGTTATCTATCCCCCTGTCGACACAAATTTTTTCACAATAAAAACTAAGAAGAAAGATTTTTACGTGGCAGCTTCCAGATTGGTTCCATACAAAAAAATGGATCTGATCGCTGAAGCGTTTTCACAAATGCCGGATAAAAAATTGGTCATCATTGGAGATGGTCCGGATTTGCAAAAAGTGAAATCGAAATCTGCGAAAAACATCGAAATTCTAGGTTATCAATCAGATAATGTACTCAAAAAGTATTTGCAAAACGCAAAAGCTTTTATTTTTGCAGCCATTGAAGATTTTGGAATTCTGCCGGTCGAGGCGCAAAGCTGCGGGACTCCTGTGATTGCTTTTGGCAAGGGAGCCTCTCTTGAAACGGTCAAAAACAATGAGACTGGAATCTTTTTTCAAGAGCAGTCTCCTTTTGCCATCCAGGAGGCTGTGCGGCGCTTCGAGCAATTGGAGTTCGACCCAACGCAAATCCGAGCCCATGCTGAGACATTTAACCTTGATCGTTTTTCCAGGGAGTTCAAGGCATGGGTTCAATCGGAACGGGCGAAGAATCGAACAAAAATGGAGTAATAGCGCTCTAATTGAGGCTCTCAATTTTTTTGGTTTGTAGAGAACGTTCGGAACTTTGTGCGAAACTGGCAAAAAACCACATTGTCGTCAAAACTATGCCCGATACAATGCCTATGTTAGAAAGCAATCTGTATGATGTAGTTTTCTCGATAAGAATAGATCCCCCAATAATAATTGTTGGTAAATAGGAGACAATTTTTCGTATTGTTTCATGGCGTTCAAACAATTCGCTAATCTTATCTTTTTTCAGATTCTGTATTGCTGAATTACAGCGCTGTACATAGGATGTGCTTATTTCAGGATTTTTTAGGTTCGTAATGTTCAATGAATTCATATTCCTCTCTATACACCAAGATATTTAATTCCAGCACAGCAACTCATGCACAATCCATAACCAACAGAAGGAATAGCTTGCATGGCAGTGCATCCCGCTTTAGCGGCTGCCGTTGCCGCCCTGGCTTGAGCCTCCTGTTTGTCGCCAAAAACGTATTGGAGTCCAGCTGCAGCTAAATTTCCACCTTCATTAAAGATAGCACTAGTGCCACACACCGAGGTGCAATCAAAATATCCAGAAACAACTGGTATTGCTACTTTCTCAAGCACTTTCACGGTTGTCCATTGTCCATTTTTCATCACTTCCTTGATTTTGGTTTTAATGATTTCTGCCCCCTCTTGGCACGTTTTTACGCAGATTCTTTCAGGGGCATCGTCTTTTCCTCCAGGAAGAGGTTCGCAAGAAATTTCACATGCTTTTTTTGCAGCAGCGCTTGCATCTTTTGCATATGCTGTTGGTAAATTTGACAAAACATTTATCGCCACACTGATAATGCTGAATATTCCAACCATTTGTATTGAATTTCTTCCAAAGTTCGCTGGAAGGAAAAGGTTCGCTCCGATTGCTTGAATTGTCATAAAAAATCTCCTTGGTTCCTAAAAACCATCAAATATAATAACTGCATTACATTTTTTCAAACTAAAATAAAAAATATGCTGTATGTAAAATATTTATTTTAATTGTTCTAGATTTTCTAAAACATTTGAGGAAATTCATGACCACGCTAACAATTTCAAAATACAGAATATATGCAGGGAGAAATCACAACAATTATCCACGCCATTGTCCTTGCTTCGAATCACTATACAATCTATGGTGTTATATCAAAGAAGAAATGACGAAAAGTTCGCATTCGAAGATGCGGTGAGTACATGGGATTGAGCAAAGAATCGATTTTCTTGCTGATGCAAGAAGGAAAAAGACGCCCCTTTACAGGCAACCTCATCACTCTTGGACGGCAAGACATCTCCGCCACATACGATGAAATTGTGCAGCTCGCAAAAAGGATTGCCTATCCACTTCATCCAGTTCCTGAAATTGCATACTCCGAAAAGCCTGAAATGAAAGAAGAGGGCCTCCTTTCCGACAACACTTTCTTCAAATTGCTTGGGTTTAAAGAGACGAAGTCCATGGACGTTTCAAATTATGAAAGTGCGGATATTGTCTTTGACTTGAATCAATCCGAACTGTCTATGGAGCTTTGCGGCGCTTTTGAGGTTGTTTTGGATGGAGGAACGATCGAACATGTATTTCATATTCCCAATTCTCTGAAAAATATCTTTCGTCTTCTCTCCGTTGGGGGGGCGCGTGATCCATATTTCGCCTTCTTCGAATCATCTGGATCATGGGTTCTATATGTTTTCTCCCACGTTTTTTCAGGACTACTATCAAGCTAACAAATTTACCGTTCATTCATTAAATATCATCAGACACAAACCCCAGTCGATCTATCCTTGGTCTATTACCCAATATACCCCTGAAATATTTCATCCATTTGTTTACGGAGGATTGGATCATTCCATGTATACAATCCATTGCATTGCTTCTAAGAATTTGGATTCCACTTTCGATCAGATTCCTCAGCAATTCCATTACACTCAGAACATGTGGCAACGCCAAGAGTTTTTTGTTCGCACTCACAAATTGAAAAAATGGATTAAAAAATCAAAAGTGCTTTACAAAATTTGCGCCAGGCTCCTGCGTTTTCAAAAAAAGCTGAAACTTCGCAAGATATTTTCAGAAAAAGTTTTACGGTGATTAACGTCTAATTCATGCAATGACTTCTACCAACTCTGAATACTTTTTGAGCTTAGCATCGGCGGTCAAGAGTCTCATAGGGATCCCTTCAAAATCTGAAAGAATATCTTCAGGAAGGGGAGTAGATAATAGTAGTTGAAAAATATACGATATCATAGAAATATGTACGCATGAAAAACACATATTCTCCGAGAGAATTCGGTGCTTTGATCGGACGCCGGAAATACAAGAAGAAAATCATAGAAATGTCGCAAGAACATGAGAACGGTTACGCGGAAAGCAAGAACGCTGAACTCCCTTAAAGCTCAGATAGTTCTCAATCTTTGTCAAGCCTATGCAAAAGAAAAAAGGTATTGGCTTGAAAAGCTCAAGAGTTGGACTTTACAGGCACGTCTTGACTATCCACGCTCTATTCGCGATGAAGCAGTGAAATTTAAATATCGATCTTCTTTTGGCCTGCAAGCCCGCCACTGGAAGCTTGCATTCGAAGACGCGGTGAGCACATGGGACAAGTACTGGCAAGCTCTTTTCGTTCAAGTACGCCATAAAATTGCCGCGTACAAGACCCTGTCAGAAGAGGAAAGACATTACGCTTATTGGCTCCTTAAGGGATACAAGCAGTTCGCTGATCTGATGGAAGGGGGATGCCCTAACCCATCCTTTGAAATACCAACAATCTCAGCAAGTCGCGTACGAGCCATGGTAAAGAAGTCCATCAAAAAAATCAGAGGAAAAGCTCCCTCTGTCAAGAAAATGAGAAGAGTATCTTTTGATCCCAATTGTTACGAAGTCTTCATGCATAATGGGCGTCAATATCTCAAGCTCATGACTTCGGAAAAAGGCAAACGCCTTACTGTTCCTCTTCTAGGTATGACTCCAATCTCCGGAAATATCTCTCTTATTTTCTCTGATAATGAACTTTCTATCCACCTCACGCAAGATCTGGAGCCTCCTGTCCACGAAGGCTCCACTATAGAAGCTGTCGATTTTGGATATACCGAAGTCATGACAGATACGAATGGAGATCGATATGGTACCCAATTTGGGATAACATTGACTTCCCTATCAGAAAAACTTCATAACAAAATGAAGAAACGCCACCGGTTGCATGCACTAGAAAAGAAAAACCGTACACCTGCCTTGCGCAAATATAACCTGGGACGTCAAAAACTGAATCGACAGGTGAGAAAAGGAAGAAAGACCCTGGAGAGGCAAATCAATCAAGGAATCAACCAACTGCTCGAAAAGAAAAATCCAACCCTTCTCATCACTGAAGATTTGCGCCATGTTTTTACCTATGACAAACCCAAAACGGTCAACCGAAAATTTTCTTCTTGGGTGAAAGGAACAATACAAGATCGAATAAAATTTAAAGCGTTGGCGGAAGGTTTCCGTCATGAGCAGGTCAACCCGGCCTATGGATCTCAAACCTGTCCCAATTGTGGATTTGTGGATTCTGAGAATCGCAAAGGGGATCGGTTTAAGTGTCTGCATTGCAGACATGAGGACATAGCAGATCGAGTTGCCGCATTGAACTATGCAAGCAGGTATGGCGATCAACAGATCGGTTTACGGTACACGCCTTATCGTCAAATAAAAACTATCCTGCTTGAGCGGTTCCATCGCCGATTGGAAGCAGAGCAATCTGCGACTGTTCCGGGCAAGACTCTAGATACCGTAGCAGAGGCGCATCCACCGCCCTGTCGAGAACAATTCACAGCCAGAAGAGAAAAACCTCGTACTGGGCGGTCACTCAGAGAGCGAAACAAAAATGAATATGTTTTCACATATTTTTAGGAACAGCGTCGAAATCTCTGGCGATTTTTATTTTCCCCTTCAAGGCGCCAGGACGACGTTTTGGTTTTTTTTCGATAGGCATTAGTCTGGCTACCGGTTTTCCTGCCATAGCAATTACAATTTCATTCCCCTTGATGACTGAATCTACCAACTTTGAAAAGTGGGTTTTCGCTTCGTGCATATTCACAGTACGCATACATAACCTCCTGCTAAGACTAAGCTTAGTCTGGTCTAATTGGATGTATATTGGAAGAAAATACGTGCTGTAAAAAGTTAATGCGGATTGACATGAATCGAAGAAGGTCCTTACAATGCATAGGCATGCTGGGAATCATTTTCATGTTTTCACACGGATTTTTTGCTCCATTGCTACAGCCTCCCGTTGAACGAGAGTGGAACACTTGGAATGGTACGCAATTCTGCCATATCGCATCTCTCTTTACTCCTTCCTCGCAAGAAGAGTTAACCGCCCTCGTTCAGACGGCTTATCAATTAAAGAAGAAAATGAAAGTCATTGGCGCCGGGCATTCGTTAAATGCGATTGCGGTACCTGATCCGGAAACGTGGACGGTCTCCTTGGAAAACTATGCGCAAATTCTCGAGGTTAATCTTGAGGAGCAAACCATCACTGTGCAAGGAGGGGCTACTCTAAGTCAAATCAATGATGCTTTGGATTTCTATGGCCTTTCTCTTGAAAATCTTGGTTCTATCTCCGACCAAACAATCGGGGGCGTATTTCAAACGGGAACCCATGGCACAGGACAAGCCTATGGACCGCTTCATACACAAATTCTCTCGATGACCCTGATCAACGGCAAAGGAGATCTCATCGCTGTCTCACCCACTACAGATCCTTTACTATTTCGGGCAGGCCAGTGCGGCCTTGGAGCTTTAGGAATTATCAATACGATTACGCTGCGCGCTATTCCTGCCCGTTTTCTCTGCGAACGCACCTATTCGGTGCCGTGGCCAGATCTTCTAGATCAACTCGATCTAATGGTTCAAAACAATGCCCATGTGCGCGCTTATTGGTTTCCCTATACAGGGTGTGCTGGCGTTTGGACTGCCAATCCTACCACAGAGACAAAAAAATCTCCCGCGCTAATCAAAGACTCTGAACCATTCTTTCGTCTTGTTCGAGAGATGATTCAGGAAACCAATGATCCCACCATTCAGTCAATGGAGGACGTATTGGCGCTCGGCCCTTCAAACCCTCAAATCATCGCGCGATTTAATCGAGCATTGTTTGAAGTCGATTATGGGCAACCTTATGAACGGAGCGATCGCAGCGACCGAATCTTCAATGTAGATTGCAGTGTCCATCGAAACTGCTGTGCCATGGAGGCCGCATTTCCAGCCCATGATCTCAAACCCTTCTTATTGGAATTGCAAGCTCTGATTGAGACCCGTCACTTTCCCGCTCATACAGGCGTAGAAATTCGATTTGTCAAATCGGATTCTGCCTTTTTGAGCCCTACCTATAGCGCGAGTCCAAACGACCTTTTTTGTTTCGTCAGCGTCGTTTCGATTCGAGCGGGTTCTTATCACTATGAACCCTTTTTTCAAGCCTTTGAAGCGCTTGTTGAGGCATATCGAGGACGTTTGCATTGGGGCAAGTTGGGGCGCTTTTCCCCTTCTTATCTTCGAGAAGTTTATCCTGAATGGGAAGCGTTTCTTCTCGTTCGACAACAAGCAGATCCGTCAGGAATGTTCCTGAATGATTTTACCCAAAGACTCGTATACCCAAAATAATTCAAAATCAGTCCGACTTCATCATTTCGAGACTCTGATAATAGCGCATGAGGTCGCGGGCGCGGGCGGCGTCTTCGAATCTCATCTCCTTGGCCGCAAGGCGCATCTCTGATTCGCATTCCTTAATTTTGGATTCCAGATTTTGCACATCAAGCTTTTCTTTTTTGAGAATATCGGGGGTCATTGGGACCTTTTCAACAAAGCCGAAGCTCTCTTCAAGCGATGCAATGCGCTCTCTTTTGACAGATTGCGGGACAATTCCATATTTTTCATTATGGGCTTGCTGCACGGATCTTCTTTGAGATGTGATAGCGATTGTGTTTTGTATGGCCAATGTTTGTTTATCGGCATATAAGATGACTCTGCCCCGAAGATTGCGGGCGGCTCTTCCACAGGTTTGGATCAGCGCCGTTTCCGAGCGGAGAAATCCCTCTTTATCAGCATCTAAAATCACCACAAGAGACACTTCCGGCAAGTCAAGCCCTTCCCTCAAAAGATTGATTCCGACGAGAACATCGAATTCCCCCAAGCGAAGAGATTTTAGAATTTGCACCCGTTCAAGCGTATCGATATCGGAATGGAGGTATTTGGCTTTGACGCCAATATCATTAAGATATTTGGAAAGATCTTCGGAGAGTTTCTTGGTGAGCGTAGTCACAAGAATCCGCCCGCCCAGTTCTGATTCTTTGCGGATTTCTTCGAGGCAATCATCAACCTGGTTCGTTGCGGGTTTGACCTCGATCGAAGGATCTAACAGGCCGGTGGGACGGATGATCTGCGAAACAACATCTCCTTTAGCTTGTTCAATTTCCCAATTTCCCGGAGTCGCAGATACGTAAATCACCTGTCTGAATTTGGCATAAGCCTCTTCGAATTTTAAAGGACGGTTATCAAAAGCGGAAGGTAGCCTAAATCCAAATTCAACAAGGGCTTGTTTACGGGAACGATCGCCATTGTACATCGCGTGAAGCTGAGGCAATGTTTGATGCGATTCATCGATGAAAAAGAGAAAATCTTCGGGGAAATAATCAATGAGGCATGGTGGCGGCTGTCCGGCGAGGCGCTTGGAAAAATGACGGGAATAGTTCTCGATTCCCTTGCAAAAACCAATTTCGCGGATCATTTCCAGATCATAGCGGGTCCTTTCCTTAATTCTTTGCGCTTCTACAAGCCTATTTTCTTTCTCAAAAAAGGCGATCCTTTCCTGCAGTTCAGATTGTATTGTTTGGATGGCGTCATATCGGACATTTTCAGGGGTCACATGATGCGATCCGGGAAAGATTGTAATCGAATCGATCCGGCTGCGGACGCGTCCCGTAAGCGGATCGATTTCTGAAATTCTCTCTATTTCATCGCCAAAAAATTCTATCCGATAAGCGAGCGCGTCTTCGTAAGCAGGGACGATTTCTAAAATATCTCCTCGCGCTCTAAATGTCGCGCGAGCAAGATCATAGTCGCTCCGATGATAGTGCATTTCAACAAGATGGAGCAGCACGTCGTCGCGCCGCACCTGCTGTGTTACGGAAAGTTTTAAAAGCATCTGGCTGTAGTATTCAGGCGTTCCCAGACCGTAGATGCAGGAAACGGAAGCGACGATGATCACATCAGGGCGTTCGATGAGGGACCGAGTCGCGCTAAGACGCATTTTATCAATGCGATCATTGATCGCCAGATCCTTTTCAATGTACGTATCGGTCCGGGCGATGTAGGCTTCGGGTTGATAATAATCATAATAGGAAACAAAATATTCAACCGCGTTTTTGGGAAAGAATTCTTTAAATTCTTGATAGAGCTGCGCAGCCAATGTTTTGTTGTGTGCGAGAATGAGCGTGGGTTTTGAGGCGCGTTGAATCACGTTCGCCATAGTATAGGTTTTGCCGGATCCTGTGACGCCAAGGAGGACTTGCGATTTTTTACCCGCTTGGAGCCCAATGGATAGTTTTTCAATGGCTTGAGGCTGATCGCCTGCGGGCCGGAAATCAGCTTTCAGTTTGAACATGTTGCACAAAGTTTGTCTGGCTTAGGGTTCCTAAAATTATGGCAAAAAGCGCAATGAGAATGACAAAAATCAAAAGAAAGCGCCTACCCAAAGATCGATATTGCGGCAGTTTCCACGCCATCAGAGCCGGCAAAATGCAAATCACAATGGCAACGAACACCCCCGCGTATTGCAGCGCCAAAAGAAAGGCTTTTGGATACATGTAAACAAAAAGCAGAGGAGGAATAAAAGTAAGAAGACAGGCAAATTCCCTTCCCCATGTAAATCGCTTCATTTGCAAACCGTCGGCTAAAAAATCGGACAGGCTTAAAGACACCCCAAGAAACGAGGTAATAATAGCAAAAAATGAAAATAGATTTGCCGCGATGCCAAACAAAGGATTTGAGATCATGCTCTGCAGGGCAGCGGTGCCTGCTTCCCCTTGACGCCAAGCCTCTACAAGAGAGCCAAGGGGCGCAGCGCCCAGAACAAGAAGTTCCCAAATCAAATACATAAGAAATGCCGCAAAACTGCCCCAAAAGATTGTGAGTCGTAACTTTTTTTTATCACGGTGCTGGTAAGTAGTGAGCGTAGGAATAATAATATGGAACCCGAAAGCGGTGAAAAGAATAGGAACAGCGATCCACATTGCTGAAAAGTCGGTATGCAAAAGAAAGGAGGGTTGGATATGGGTTGGGATGAAATTGATCAAAACAATATAGGACAAAACCATAGCGCTCATAAGGAGTCGGTTGACTTGATCCACAGAGCGGGTCCCCATATAAACAAACAGTCCGAATAAAATCAGAAGCGGGATGGGTCCGATCGCTTCCGGCAGGTTCCATCCCGTGCAGTCATGGAGCGCATTTAAAAAAAGCGGAGCGCTGCCGGCGATATATGCCGCAGTTAAGGAATAAAGCAATAAAAGATAAGCGACCCAACACACAGCTTTTCCGATGGGTCCAAGCCAGCGCCCCGCCATTGTGATGAGATTTACCTCGCCGGAGCAAGCGAGATTGACATCGAGGAGCAGCCAGCCAGTGAGAAAAAAGAATAACCAGCAAAAGACAAGCATCGCAACGGATGGGAAAAATCCAGAGAGAGAAGTGACGACAGGAATTGCCAGCATCCCTGCCCCAATTGTAGTGCCGGCGACAAGTAAAATGCCTCCCAAAAAACGGTTTTTTTTCAACATATTTTTTGATTTCAATGTGCGTAGACAGTATTTTGCCCGTTCTTGGGTATCTTGTCGATGATTTTGTTGTTATGAAAAAATGCGAGCAAGCTCGCAAATGATGATAAAAGAAGAAAAACAAAAACTGCATGCGAGTGAAGCTTTCCCCCCTCGAACATGATAATTTGAGGGGATATTTTTAGAATATCTTCCAATCCATACCATAGCCACGGGAAGGATGCCAAATAAAATCATTGCGCAAATACCGCCGGCAAAATTGAGCGCTTTGAAAAATATTTGAGGATAGGAAAGAGCAAAGATGAGAGGGGGCGTCAAAGCGAGAAGCACCATCCAACCGCTGTGGAATTTGTTTTTCAATCCATCCGAGAGAAAATGGGCCAATGTCAATCCTTGAGCCAGAAACGAAGTCGCAATAGCGAAAAATGCGAACCCCTGCGCTAAATGAGTCATCGCCGAGTTCCCTAAAGTGTTATGCAATGCGATCGTTGCTTCTTCTCCTTTTTCATAGCTTGTTAAAAGGTTGTCGTAGGGGACGATCCCTAAAATGAAAAATGACCAGATCAAATAGACTGCAAGGGTCATCAAACTTCCTCCGATGATCGTGAGGCGGACTTTTTGAAGATCTCCTTTCATATAGGCAGTCAAACTGGGGATCATATTTTGAAATCCAAAGGAAATAACCAGTACAGGCAATGATGAAAAAAGATATTTGGGATTCCATTGAAGAAGAAGTTTTGGATCGATTTTCGATAGCCCTAAAGCAATCATGCCAAGGTATGTAACAATCAGTCCTCCCATAAGATATCTATTAAAAAGATCGACCGGCCGAGTCCCTAAATAGATGATCCAGCCAGAAATGAACGTAAAAATAACGGAAGCGGTGATTGGGGCAAGATGAATAGAGAAAAGGCTTTCAAAAATGGCAGAAAAGATCGCACCGCTTGCGGCAATATAAGCCACCAGTAAAGAATAAAAAAGAAACAGATAGGAACTCCATGCAATCATGCGCCCCGGGCGCCCTAAAGACTCTTGGGTCATCGAGAGCAAATGAATCTCTCTAGGAAACCAGCCCGTTGCCTCGATCAGCAGCAAACCGGTAAAAGTCATAAAGGCCCAAGCCAGTAAAAGGATGGAAAACGAAGGGAAAAAACCCGCGAGTCCCGTGAGAATGGGAAGGGCAAGCATCCCGGCCCCGATGCAGCATCCTGCAACAAGAAGCATGCCTCCAACCAAACTGCCTGAAACTAAATGCGTAGTATTCATGTTCGAGCTTTGAGTTTTTCTTCCTGGCGAATTTCAGCTCCTAACCGACCGAGTTCATAGCCATTAAAATCTACAAATTTAAAAAATCGTTCAAATAAAGGAAAAGCGGTGCTGACTTGGTGAGCCATCTCCTGAGCTACATAGCGATAAGTTGCATGTCCGGCAGGCTGCGAGCGAAGCTCACAAAGCCATTGCAAGGCTCTTAAATTGACATGGAAACACCAATGGATATTGTATCCCATAGGGACAACATACTGCGCCTCTTCCGGTAGTTCTGCAGCGATCGCATCGTAAGCCGTTTTCCCTCGCTCCATGGCTTCTGTGTACTCTTTTTCCATCTCAGTCCCAATGATTTCCTGAGGGGTAAAATACCCATAATTACAATTTAACAGCTGTCTTTCCTGTGTAAGTATCCTGTGGCGCTGAAGATCTCTATAAACCCCAAAATCAGAGAGGAATTCAAAAGTAAAAGTTGCATGTTCGAGAGCTCTGGGCGATTTATGTCTTCGATTGTCCCGAGGCGAGCATGCAGCTTCAAAGAGGAGCGCCAATTCTTCCTCGGGAAGAGTTCGACAATATGTTTGTAGTTCCTGGAGACTGCCTTGGCTATATTTAAAAAGCATAGCGCCTGCAACTTTGTAAATTGCATCTCGATCAAAATCAATCAATCGAACCCCGGGCTGAAACATTTGAGCGACTTCCATTACATGTTTTTTCGCAAATTGACGCATCTCCAATTGCATTGTTTCAAAAAATTGAGCAAATCCCTGGTAGTGTTTGTGGCTGGGTTCGGCTCGTCGGATAAAAGAAGGGATGACTTTCGATAATTCGGCATAGGCCTTTTTGCCGACCTCCTGCATTTCTGCGAGATTGTGGCAATGTAATTTTTGAAGTAAGGTTTCAAAAAATCGCCCGTTGCCAAAAACGCCCATGTTTGTCAAAGCGCCCGCCGGAAGAAGGCCTCTTAGGCAATCGAGCACTTTTGCCCTTAAGGCGGCGGTATAAGCCGCTTTGGAAATTGTTGGTTCCTTGGGAAAGTCTTTTTCAATATGAGCAGTCAGGGGCGGGATCAGTTTGCTGTAAGTTTCGAAGAGAAAATTGCAGGTTTCCAGAAAAATTTCCCGGTAAGCGGACGTCATCAGGATGGGTTCTTGATAAAAAAGATATTGTCCATCTACTTTTTGATCGAAATAGACATAACGGGTCGATTTTTCTAAAGGGGAACCGCCGATTCGGCAATCTTCGATCTCTTTGGCTGCGAGCATGGAAATATTTTCTGCAGCAAGATGAGCTCCTCCCAACTCTCCAATGGAATCATCTCCATACCCATCCAGGATCCGGTCATAAAAATTTTGCGCTTTTTGGGTTGCGACTGTTTGCGTATCGCTTAAAAGATCGGAATGTTTTCCCGCAATGGAATCAAAGGCGGCGGACTCATTCAGGACAAATTCTTTCAAAAGCAGTGTGCGAAGTCCCAAGGTGGAGCGGGAGTATCGAGAAAATAAAGCGCCTTTGATCACTTCAGGAAGATTGCGAAGAACAAAAACATCACTGTTCACGTTGGTCACAAAATGTTCAAGAATTTTGATTTGATTTTCGGTGAAGTCCTCTGATGGCATGTGTCTTCCATTTAAGATGATTGATTCTCTTCATCATATGCGATTAATATCTCAATTGCAAGGAGGACACATGAGCATCGCAGTCAATTTGGTCATTCGATCTTCTTGGTAGATCCAGCGCGCTATGGAATCAAGAGTAATCGCAGCGGCAGCAGGATGACTTGTTGAGTCCACTCCTTGGCCTACAAGATCAAATAAAAACGGGCTGGGGAGACTTGCCTTGATCACTGCAAACTGATATCCACAGAAAGGCTGATCGGAGACAAATAGCGCTCTGCAGGGCTGAGGTGCCACTTTCAACCAGGCAATAATGGTATCTTCTGTATTGGGGCGTTTTAAGGTATATCCTTCCATTTTCATGGGCACTGCAATGAAGATAACAGGGAGGTTTCTCATGGCTTCTGGAAGGTTTGTCTCTTTCCAAAGAATACGAGCGGCTTCAGCTTCATTGCTACAGCGATCTGTTAAATCATCAACTCGCTTATCAAGGGGCCTATCGCCGGTGAGCCATACAATTTCATTAAATCGGACACCGTCCTCCCAAAGCTGTTTAAGGTAGTCAAGTCGCATTTGCATCCGAGAGGTTGTGGCTCCGAGGATTAAAGCTTTATCATATGACTTGTAAAAAGGCTTCCATGGAGCAAAGAATCCTTGCTCCGTAGCCCAATTCAATACGAAACGTCTTTGATCAGGGGAAAGTTCGGCAACTTCCCAGCGTTCTTGATTGGGCTTGCGCAACCACTTTTGTTGAGTGGCGTCCACAATGTTCGCGTCTTTTGAGATATTTAAAGCAGCGGCGAGCTCAGCCAGTGCGATTGGATCGATCTTGCGATCTTGGATTGGCGATGCACAAGACAGGGTACAAAAACAAATAGGGAAAAGTAAAAACCACTTTTTCATAATAGATGTCTCGATAAACAAGCCAAACTATACCACATTACGGGATTGGATATTGGATTGGCTGCTCTTTTTCCTCCTGCCGAACACATCAAAAAAGTAAAAAAACGCCTCAAAACGTGCAACCCCAAGCTGCTCTTAGATGATAAAAAACCCTGGATTGCTACCTCAAAATCTTCCAAACAGTTCGGATTTACCTTCGTAGATCATTTTATTAAAAACTAAAAACCGGTTTGTAAAAACCAAGAACCTGTAGTATGTTTTGTCGTTAAGGGCGACGAAATGTGAGAAAAGCAGACGTTATAAACTAATAATTAGGTTGATTTTCATGTTAGAAGGGCTTTGTGGAAATAAAAATGTGCAAAAAATACTGCTGTTTTTATTTGTAAATAGCAAATGCTACGGGGCTCAGCTTCAAAGGCTCTTAAGGACCCCTCTGACATCCCTTCAAAATGCGCTAGCCCGTTTAGAAAAGGGGAAGGTGATTTCTAGCTATTGTGAGGGGAAGACAAAAATCTATCAACTCAACCCCGCTTACCCGCTACTCGTCGAGTTAGAGCAGCTTTTAAAAAAGACTTATACCCTCCTTTCGACTCAAGACAAAAAGCTGTACTCTCTGGTTCAGCAAGATGCTTTTGAGAAGCGGATTCAAGATCCTCTACTATTCGGTTTTTGGGAGCGATTAAAGACCGTTAAGGAGCTTGCCCTGCACGCCAAGACTCGATCCAAAGATGAGATGGGCTGGAATGGAAGCGGAAAGGGAAACATTCTCGTGGTGCTAGACAGTGACACCGTTTTGACCTTTCATGAGAGGGGTTCCTGGCAAGTACAACAGAGCCAAAATATGACATTTAGCAATATTTTTCGTTGGACACTGGACCGCAGTACAGGAATGATCTCTCTGGAACATTTGCGTTTGGGTCCTGGTGCTCCAGTGTTTCTTTTTCATTTAGCTCCTACAGGCAACCACCTCCTTGCTTCCGTTGATTCACATCTGTGCGAAGAAGACGTCTACCTAGCTCAAGTTTCTTGGGATCGACATCATATCCGCCTTTCCTGGCGGGTTATTGGTCCTAAAAAAAATGAGGAAATGGAATACTATTACACCTGAATAACTCAATAGTCAAGTTCTGCATAGAGCGGCTAAGTTTTTTCTATGCCGTAGGTGATATGAAAGTCATGGTCGCCGCCAAGACGGCGAGAGAGCCCTTGCTCTAAACGTACTTGTTCTAATTCAGGGCACGCGACAGTTACAAGGTGAATTTTTTTGGTTCCCTGATCAAAGGAGTCTGCATGAGAAATTCGGAAGGAAAATTTTTGGCCTAGTTTAGCAATTTGTCCTGTCTTTTCAGTAGCGGCAATGACGCTGATATGGCCGCCGGCCATCCCTTCTTTGAAATAAGGAGGAGGCTCAATTCCCATTTTACCACAGTATTTGAGAAGTGAAAAAATTTGCTCATCAGGAATGTCGAGATAGACAAACCCTTGATCATTGCGTCTTAAGGTCCCTTCAAGAAGAGGGGCTGTTTCATATTTCCATTGGAGGAGTTTGTATTGAGCAATAGCCTGCTTTAAATGAGCGGCTGCTAAAATGCCCTGAGAAAAAGCTTCAAAGTAATCTCCGTTTTTAAAATGTTTGCCCGAATTGTAGAGTTCTAAAATAATCTGGATAGTAGCGCAGAGGACTATAATTTCTATCGAGCCGTACAGTATAGAAGCAAGGAATAGTCCATCGAGCATTCCTTTAGAAAATGCATTACAGGCATTCCAAGCATCGCTTATACAAACGAATGTTTTCAATTCGTCCATATGGTTTACTAAATCGCTAAGCGAGGTGGCTGTATAGCTTAAAACAGGATGAAAAAAAAGAAAACCAAAGGAGGCAGTAGTCAAGCACGAATGGAAAAATTGATATACAGCTTGGGTAGTATCTTTATGTTCCACTGCTTTTAGGATAGCTGTCATTTGTGTAATAACACGAGCTCCAGATAGGGCCATCGAAAGGGGCACACGGCATGAGCGGTGAAGAGCTAATAATGGAAGTGCTGCAATAGCTTTTTGAATCACTTTGGGTATAGGCTGGGGAACATCTCGAGAGTAATCTCTTTGATAGAGAATGGGGTAATTAATAGCAGCCATAGAAAATTCTTGAGCTTGTTCTGGGCGAGAAAAATTAATATGACTGGCGTGGATAAATTTCATAATTAACTCATTTTTTTCGCTTTGAATATGATGGTTTTTGTTGTTTTATTTCAACTTTAATTAATCATTTTATAAATAAAATTAATTCAATTGCGGAAGAGGTGGTCTCGCGGAGGAAGTTCCCAAAGGAGGCTACAAAGTGTTTTTACGGCTAAGTTGTTTAAAATCTTTTTTCTCAATATGCTTTAGGGCATTTCATTCATTCTCGAAGGTACCCATGAAAAAAGACGATGATAATAACCTAATCCCTAGCAAGCTCTCATTCGAAGATTTAAAACAGGTCAATCAACACGGGATTGAGTATTGGAGCGCAAGGAGCTTGCAGCCTTGCCTTGGATATTCTCAATGGAGGCGATTCGGGAATGCTATCCAAAAAGCCATTGAGTCGTGTAAGCAGTCTGGAAATGACCCCGACCATCACTTTGCCGGCGCCGGCAAACAGATCAATTTCGGGAAAGGGGCTACTCAAGCTGTTGAGGATTACCATCTCTCTCGTTTTGCTTGTTATCTCATTGCTCAAAACGGTGACTCTAGAAAACCCGAAATCGCTCATGCCCAGAAATATTTCGCGATTCAAACTCGTCGCCAAGAATTGACAGATGCTGCTCTTGCCGATCTCGAGCGGTTAGAAATGCGTAAACAGGCTTCTCAAGACTTCAAGACCCTCTCTGGAGCCGCTCGTGATGCTGGTGTCCAAAATAAAATGTTCGGAATCTTCCACGACGCAGGATACAAAGGGCTTTATGGAGGATTGGGAGCCGACGCGATCAAAGCACGCAAAGGAATTGATCCCAAAGAACAGCTCATGGATCGGATGGATAGAACAGAGCTTGCAGCTAATCTGTTTCGGATGACTCAAACACGAGAAAAGCTCAAACGGGAAGGTATCAAGAATCAAAGAGATGCTATCGAAGCTCACGAAGTAGTTGGAAAGGAAGTTCGGGCTGCTATCGCTAAAATCGGCGGCACTCCCCCAGAAAATATTCCTCCTGCTGAACACATCAAAAAAGTAGAAAAACGCTTGAAACAGACGCAGCCAAAATTATTGCTTAACGAAAAAGATTCGGGGTTATTGCCTATAGATTCAGAATAGACATCAAGAAGATCTACCTGTTTTAGAAGAAAGAAAGAGCTCAATCTATCAGTATCTTATCGATTTATTTTTCAGCCATTATACCCAAAGCGATTATATTCTTATGTCTATCGGTTTAGTTTCTTTCAAGGATTTAAAGGCGAAGAAATACCGAAAGGGGGATACAAGATATTTTTCGATTGAGTGGAGGTGGTTTGCATGAAATTCAGAGATCACTTTGCCGGCGCCGGCAAACCAATCCTTCAGTTGGTTACATTTTGTAACCGACTCTATGTAGGCATGAGTACTGTGCAATTTTTTTATGAACAGCATTGCACAGTAAAATGCACAGCTGCTCTATGGGCAACATTTCTCTCTCATAAGTTATTTTTTTGAATGGTAAATCCATGAGAAAATATCTGGCAAATGTTCCCAAAAGTACTCGAATGGTCGTAGATCTTTCACCTGGTGGTGCAGCATATTTTTCCATTCGGATAAAAACTCCGTCTTTTGAAGATGTTGCGCAATCGTTACCAGATTAGGCATCGGCATCTTTTTGAAGGAGCACTTGCCTTGAAGAGATTCTAGGAGTTTTTCTATATCTGTCAGTCGATGACGTTCTTGATAAAGATGAACCACATCATAAAGATCACGAGGCCGTGCTCGCTCAGCCAAAGCTCTTAACTTTTCAGCAAAAATTTCTTCATAGGAGTAGCTTAGGATTTCGGGCGCTTCGGTTGGGCAATCGGAGTACTCGTGAAAAACTTTCCGTTTTTCCGGCTTCAGCACTATGTGTTCATTGGCAGTGAGGTCCAACTTGATAGAAGGATAAGGGACTGGTTGCTTCAAGGGACCCCGGTAGGATAGTTTCCCCTGTATGGATAAGCTGCGATGCGGGTCTAGAGAGATCAGGTTTTCAGGGATTTCGATTCCCGACTGCTCATAAATCCACTGCGCGATCTGTTTTAAGATGGGTCGCAGCACCTCTTCTTTCATTTGCTGAGGATCAAGCAAGGTGAAATCCAAATCTTCCGAAAAGCGATACTTGTTGAAGAAGCATTTCTTAAGGCATGTGCCCCCTTTAAAAATCCATGAGTCTTTTGCCTCAGGGTGATTTTGAATGCCAATCAGTATCCATCCTAAAACGTAGTCTTTTTCAATCGTGGAGGACTGTAATCCATATTCTTTTGCTTTTCGAGCAATCTCAAATTTGTTAATCATCGAAATCCCTCTTCTAATCCTTCAGGAACCCATAATCTCCATTTTTTGATCAGGCGTTTTCCTTTTGATGCTGGGTCTAGTTGTGAATTTCCTTGGCTCAACTGACTTAAACATTGTGTAATCCAACGCGTCTCATCAGGCTTTATTTTTGATAATACGAACCCTAAACGTTTAAAAATCGCCTTGTTGTTCATCTTCTCCGCATATTGGATCAAAATGTTCAGATCGCATTCACTTGAAGAGAGATATTTTTTGAAAAAGTCGACCACTGAACGAATTCCTCCTCCAATTGATGGATCATCAAACATATCTATGATCGTCTTATGAGGATCTGACACTTGTACTTTGATCTGATCTTTCCAAACGGACTTAAGTCCAAACATTTTGTCGGATGCTGATTTTTTTATCAAAAATGTTAATCCTGCAACGGACTGCTCTTTTTGATTTAAGCGTCGAGAGGTAAAGACGATGGTCGATTCGAAAATTTGTTCGGTAAAATCCCAATGTTTGGCCGCAGACCATCCCCCAATGTAGCAGGGGGAAAAGATCTGTGAGGCTATTACCCATGGATCGAGAACGCCAACATCATTAGTTTCAGCCGCTATATCCAGGGGGGAATATAGTCCCCTCCTAACCCTTCTCAGCCAGCCATTTTTTGCCCATGAGGATAGATACAGCCTTGCCTGCTCTCGAGAGACACTTAATGTCTCCGCCACTAAACTTACTGATATACAGCCTTTTGAATTGCGAAGTACGTCTGCAAGCCTCTTACGAGATAATTTGCCTAGCCCTGCTAACTCATACATAGTACATCCAATGCGTTAATGGTAATTGAATAGACGTGTTATCCATGATTTAGATATACCTAAATGGTGTATTTTAATCAAAGAAAATAACGCTTATAAGATATTTTTAGCGATACGAAAGGTCAAGGTCGAGGACGACATGCATTTTCGAGATTTCGTGTCCTAGGGCTTTTTGATGTTGATATGTTTTTTCCAATTGCTCAGTCGCTTTTTCTAAGAGCGTGTTGACCCATTCCTTCTGAAGAGCTTCTCTTGCGGCCTGTTGTCTTTGTATAAGGCGTTCGGCAAAGGACGAATCAGTTTAGTTCAATGGCAATAAATCGTCGACAATGTCCATACAAATCTCTGGAATTTTTCTGTCTTGATCCAAGCAATCTTTGATGGTTAAGACAGAGTTACGAATCTCTGGAGGAAGTTCGCTTGAAGGTGCATTTTCTCCAGGCCAAGAAGCATCACGAGTTTGCCTGTCAGGCCAACGAGAATAAGCAATCCATAACCCATCATGTGTTCGATGAAGGCAAGAGCCGATAGCACCCCGTTGATTGACAAAGAATCGAGCTACTTTATTCCATGCTTCTCTATATTCTTCTTCTCGCCCGGATTTGAGATAGCCTTGATAAATCACTGCAAACATGAATTTATTCTAGTTATTTTTTCAATAAGAGCACCTTGTGTTCGTTGGTACACAAAAGCACCTTAACGCCTAAATGAAAGCAATCTTCTATCAGTTCATTCATCGAGCAACCTTCGAGAGATTCAATCGTTCAATCAGAAATTCAGGCTTGTCGCTAGAGGGGAGATTGCCGATAGCTTGAGCTGTTCCTTCTTTTTCCAGAACGGTTGTCATCACGCCTGTTTTTGTAATAAGAGCTGCATCTAAACCAGCTCCATGTGCACCGCGTATATCTGTTTCCGGCGTATCTCCGATCATAAGAATTTTATTTTTCTGAATGTGTTGGGGAAAATTCTGTAAAGCTGCATCGTAAATAATTGTAGAAGGTTTACCTATCAAGTAAACTGTGGCTTGTTCTTCGACGAACATTTGAGCAATGCTCCCCTGACGAACGACTGGACGAGGGGGAAGCCCTTCCATCGCTACTCGATCTGGGTTAACGCAAAGAACCGGGATCTGTTTATTGACATTTTGAACCTTGTTTCGAAATACCTCAGGATCTTCTTGATCGATACCTTCAATGTGAGGAATAGAAATATAAATAAAATCGGCGTCTTCAAGGTTTTCTACTTCTCGATATCTTGTACCTTCAAAAAGTTGACGATGAGATCCGAAGCGAGGGTGAACAGAACCAAATAACCAATAAGTGTCTCGAGGTGTAGGGAAAGGTAGAGTCCCTTTTAATAGTAAATTCTTGGCTACCTCTCCTGAGGTAAGAAGAAAATGGTAATGGATTCCTTTGCGAAGGCCATGCTTCCTGAGCTTTTCCTCTTCTTGGGCAGTAGGCTGAGTAGAATTGGATAAAATCCCAACATGCTTTCCTTGAGTTACTAAATAAGCCATTGCATCGGCGGAGCCGGGAAGAACTCCTACTTCGCTAGACCCCCAAAAAACACCATAAGCATCTAAAAGAAATGCGTCATATCGGGAACTCAAATCCTCAAGAGAAGAAGTAGTTACCTCTTCTGTGTGTTCAACATTTTTTCTGAGATGCGTCTCGCATTCAAGTACTTGCTCAGGAAAGATTTCATTGCTTATTAATAGGAATGACGCGAAAAAAAATATCCAATGAGGCATAAAATATTTAACCTTTTTGCTGGTCTAGTATGTTTACATCAACATTATAGTTTTTGCAAAGGTGTGTCTCCAATTTCAGAGTATTCAATGAATGCCATACATCATCTCGCTTGTAAAAAACCATTATAGCGTCTTGAGTCTTTGCAGCATAGAAAATGCCTCAGCATTAGCAAGGAAGCATCCACCACCTATCCACCACCCGGAAGGAAAGCGGTTGCTTATTGAGATTTTGGATTCGAGCGTAACTCATTGATAATAAAAGAATCTGGGTGAGAGGATTTGAACCTCCGACCTCTTGCACCCCATGCAAACGCGCTAGCCAAGCTGCGCTACACCCAGATAATCAGGAGATACGGCCGTTGATATTCCTTCAAACTGAAGATCGGCCTTCTTGAATTCCTTAACGCCATGTCGCGCACATTCTTCAATGATCTTTTCCAAAGAGTCGCCAGGGTGAAGCTCAAGAGAAGTAATATCTACAGAAATGGAAGCGGAAAAAACCACGCCGTTTCGCAATCCCTTGACGCGAAAATTTGCATAAATCGCATCCTTTTTTCGGATCACGTTCGTAAATCGAATGACATTGTTTTCAGCAAGATTTTTCAAAGCGCCACCTCATGAAATGCGTTTGGCTTCAAATTTTAGGAGCCTTTAGTCTTTCTGTCAATTATCCCTTTCCTATAGAATAAGAAGCCGAAAAATGATGGCCATTGTTGCGGAAAAAATTGCTTATATGGAAGCGAGCTGGCTTGAAAAGCTCGCCCCTGAATTTGAAAAACCGTATATGAAGCAATTGGAACACTTCCTTGCTAAAGAAAGTTCTTTAGGAACTGTCGTTTATCCCCCTTTCGAGTTGATTTTTAACGCTTTTTGCCAAACCTCTTTCAATGAAGTCAAAGTCGTCATCATAGGGCAAGATCCCTATCATGGTCCAGGTCAAGCGCACGGACTCTCATTTAGTGTCCCAAAAGGCATTCCTCCCCCCCCATCTCTTCAAAATATTTTTAAAGAGATAAAAGACGATTTAAATATCCCCATTCCTTCCCATGGTTGTTTGACCGATTGGGCAAAACAGGGGGTGCTTCTTTTGAATGCCACTCTTACGGTGCGGGCAAATGAACCGAGGTCTCATCAGGGGCAGGGATGGGAGGCTTTTACAGATCGGGTGGTAAAACTTTTATGCGCCCGCACGGATCCTCTCGCCTTTGTGCTTTGGGGAAAATCGGCTCTTGGGAAATTTCAACACATTGAAACAGGCAAGCAGACACCTCATCTGGTGTTAACGGCTGCCCATCCATCTCCTTTTTCAGCCTACTCGGGATTTTTTGGCTGTCGACACTTTTCCAAAGTAAATACTTTTTTACAAAGCATAGGCCAACATCCTATAGATTGGAAAATTGGCGAATCTTGACTATAGAGGCATATTTCTGAGAAAATCCAAGTTATCTCTAGCTTCAATATTTTTTACTTTCTTTATCGATAATCTGTGTTGGTCGATTGTATTCCCCCTTTTTGCCCCTTATTTTCTCGACCCTGAAAATGTTTTGTTTTCCCGGGAGGTGTCAGAAGCGACCCGCACAACGATTCTCAGTTGTTTCCTGACCGCTTTTTCTCTTGGACAATTTCTCGGCGCCCCTATCCTGGGAGAATATGCGGATCGCAGCGGTCGGAAAAAAGCGCTTGCCGTAAGCGTATTCTTCACTCTCGTCGGTTTGGGAATTACAGCTTGGAGTATGGGAGCGCGCGTCCTTTGGCTTCTTTTTGCAGGAAGGCTTTTTACAGGCCTTTTTTCAAGCAATATGTCCGTTTGCCTGGCTGCCGTCTCTGACTTGAGCGCAACAGAAAAAGCGAGAGTCAAAAATTTTGGCTTCCTTTCGGTCTTTGCCGGTTTGTCTTTTATTTTGGGCGCGTTTTTAGGAGGCAAATTATCCGATCCGGAGATTGCTCCTTTTTTTTCTCCCAATTTTCCCCTTTGGGTCGCCGCAGCGCTAACCTTCTTCAATTTTCTTTTCATTTGCTATGGATTTACAGAAACAAGCACCATCGATCCATCTACCAAATTCGACTTTTGGGAAAGTTTCCGCAATATCAAACAGGCTCTTCAAAAGGAAAAAATCAAACGAGTCTATTTCGTTTTTTTTCTCTTTCTTTTTTCCTGGACGATTCTTTTTCAATTCACCCCCGTGATTGTTGTTCATAGCTTTGAATTTACAAGTTCGGATATCGGCGATTTAGCGATTTATATGGGGATATGCTGGGCTTTTGGATCTGCTTATTTAAGCAAATTTCTGTTAAGTTATTTTTCATCCGTACGTATTTTAGAAGGATGTCTTTGCCTCTTCACAATTTTTATTTTTTCTCTTCTTTTTTCCACATCCATCTATATCGTCCTTCCCGTTGTCGGTTTTTGCGTAGTCATTGGGGGTTTGGCCTGGCCCCTTTGCAACAACCTCATTTCAAATATGGCTTCGAAGCGTATTCAAGGAAAAATTTTAGGCATTAGCCAATCTGTACAATCCCTTGCAATGACTCTAGCTCCTATTGCCGGGGGTTTGGCGACTCAAGGTTCCGTTAAATTGCCTTTTTTGATTGGAGCGTTATCTGGATTGATCGCGACTTTTGTGTATTTTACTTTGCGTAAAGGGGTGTCTACAAAATGAGACTTCGTCGATTTTCGATATAGTTCATAAAAATTTTACGCAGTACATAAATATTTTTACTCTTTACCTTTGCGAACAAATTCGTTAAACTGTCTTTACTCTTAATCGAATAATAGGGGAAAAAGCATGGCTTCAGTGAAAAAAAAGCGGCGCGCAAAAATTGCTCGGCATAAACGGAAGAAGCGCAGGCGCCGCGATCGACACAAGAAAAAGTAGACCCCTTTCGTAAAACGCCGCAATCTGCAGAGTTTAACAGTCTCTAAGTTTGCAGTAGGGGTTTTTTTTATGTGGAAGTACCCAAAAATTTTTGATGTATTAGTCATTGGAGCAGGTCATGCGGGCTGTGAAGCCGCGCACGCTGCTGCTCAAATGGGAGCGCAAACGCTGCTGCTCACAATGAATCTCGATACTATCGGCAAAATGAGCTGCAATCCTTCGGTTGGCGGAACCGCAAAAGGGCATATCGTCCGTGAAATTGACGCTTTGGGTGGTTTGATGGGAAAAATCGCCGATCGTTGCAGCATTCAGTTTCGGATGTTGAACCTTTCGAAAGGACCGGCTGTCCGATCTCCCCGGTCTCAAGCAGACAAAGCCGCTTATGCTTTAGAAATGAAGCATAGGCTCGAAAGAACTGGCAATTTAGAAATCCAGCAAGGGACCTCTGAATCGCTGCTTGTTGAAAATGGAAAAATTACCGGTGTCCTGACTCAAGAGGGGATTGAATACCGGGCGCAAACGGTGATTCTTTCATCAGGCACATTTATGCGGGGGTTGCTGCACATTGGCCAAACCCATTTTTCTGGCGGTCGCGGAGGAGATAAAGCGGCAACGGGACTCTCGCCCTGTCTGGAAAACCTCGGATTTCAATTAGGCAGGCTCAAAACAGGTACGCCCCCCCGCATCAATCGCAGAAGTATCGATTTTACAAAATGTGAAAAGCAGCCAGGGGATTTGGGAGTTTGTTTTTCTTATGACGAGCCCGAAAAGCGGATGGAGCAAATTTCCTGTTTTATCACATATACCACAAAGGACACCCACGCGATTATCCAAAACAACCTTCATCGTTCGCCCCTTTACGGAGGAGTGATTCAAGGAGTCGGACCCCGCTATTGCCCATCGATCGAAGATAAGGTGGTCCGGTTTTCCGGCAAGGAGCGGCATCAAATTTTTCTGGAACCTGAAGGGTTAAATACGAATGAAATATATGTCAATGGGATCTCTTCTTCTCTTCCATTTGACGTTCAGCTTGCAATGATTCAAAGCGTAATCGGATTAGAAAAAGCGGAAATCATGCGGCCCGCTTATGCCATCGAATACGATTTTGTGAAAAGCGATCAGATTTATCCCACCTTGGAAACGAAGCGGATAGAAGGGCTTTTTTTAGCAGGACAGGTCAATGGTACAACAGGATACGAAGAGGCGGCGGGACAAGGGATTTTGGCTGGAATCAACGCAGCTGCAAAAGTGTCGGGCAAGCCTCCTCTGATTTTGAAGCGAAGCGATTCTTATCTTGGAGTGATGATTGACGACTTAATCCGTTTCGATCTTGCCGAGCCCTATCGGATGTTTACCAGTCGCGCCGAATATAGACTTCTTTTGAGACAGGACAATGCGGATATCCGGCTTCGCCCAATAGCTTATTCATACGGGATGATCTCGGCCAGCCAATACGATCGGGCAGTCCACAAGATCGAGACGATGGCAAAAGAGGCAGCCAGATTGCAAAAAATTTATAAATCGATCGACGACAAAAGCGTCAGCCTCGCCCAATTAATGTGCCGCCCGGATTGGACATATGCCAAACTTCTCGAAACCTATCCCGGACAAGTGGAGGATTTTGGCAAAGAATTGAACGATCTGATTGAAACGGAGCTTAAATACGCAGGTTATATCGAAAGGCAAAAACGGGAGGTGGCAAGATTCGAATATCTTGACGATATCAAAATTCCAAAGCATTTTGAGTATCAAAACATCCCTTCCCTTCGAACGGAAGCCAAACAAAAATTAAGCCGATTTACTCCCGAGAATTTAGGGCAAGCGTCTCGCATTTCCGGGTTGTCTCCGGCAGATATTTCGATTTTGATGATTGCTCTCCAAAGACAGGGGAAATATTCTTAAAAATATGGGTCCACTCAAACTGCCTACTCTTTTAGCTGTCACCAACAATCCTGCCATCCGTTTTTGGATTAAAAAGCATTTGGATGAGGAATTTTTCATTATCGACGCAGCAAAAAAGAAAGACGCTCTTTCCGCAGCTCAAAATGCTATGCTGGATTTTATTATCATCGATTCCAGTTTTGAGGATTGCGATGCGCTTGAACTTTGCCGCGAATTGCACCAAATGCTCCGGATGCTCGTTCCTATCCTTCTCATTACCGGGTCATTGAAACGAAGCTTTCTCGATTTAGCCCTGGATGCAGGAGTCAATGATTTTTTGAATCATCGGCTCGATCCGGAAGAACTGCACACTCGCATTGCCACAATTCGACAAAATCAATATTTACGTGAAAAAACCCAGGAAGCCTCCAATGCCCTGATACAAAAAAAGGAAGACATTTCAAAAAATTATCTAAAAAATCGAATCCTTCTTCACAATCAAGTGATTCAATTGCTTGAAGAGGCAAAAAAAGAAAAAGCGAGCATAGCCGCTTTAATCATCCGGATTGATCATTTTAATGAATTGCAAAGCCAGATTGGATATTTGGTATCAGAACAGATTTTGATTCCGTTTGCCCACCTCATTCAACAGTTTCTTGCCAAATCAGACCTTCTCATCCCCTCCGAACCTGGACGGACCATTGTCCTTTTAAAAGACTCTACTCCTGTGAATGGACGTGTTTTAGCTGAGCGAATCAGGACAGCCATTTTGCAAACCGCTTTTCAAACCGATGCCGGCCCTATTCATCTTACCGTTTCGATTGTTGTTTCGCCCTTGGAAGCGACGGAAGATGATTTTAACAAAATGATCGACAGTGCTTCCAAAGCGTTAAAAACAGTGCAAAACCTGATCATTTCATTGCATCAATAAAAAGGGGGAGTGGCGTATTCATTCTAAACTTCATTTCATATTCTTAAACAAGGTTCCCATCTTTGAGCAATTACAGCTTGAAGAAGCGCTCCTGCGCACGGACGAGAGGAATTTTTGCATTGTCAATTCCGGCTCGCCAAGGGCCATCGTCATGGGCATCTCGGGAAGAGCGGAACGTCTTCTCGATTTGGCTCAAGTGGCCCAAAACAGAGTCCCCGTCATCAAACGATTTAGTGGAGGAGGCACGGTGATAGTCGATGAAAATACCTTGTTTGTGACTTTCATCATGGCAAAAAACCATCTTGATGTGCCTCCCTTTCCGGAGCCGATTTTGAGATGGTCGGCCGGCCTCTATGCTTCTGCCTGGAACATCCAAGATTTTCAGCTAAGAGAAAATGACTATTGCATCGGCGATAAAAAATGTGGAGGCAACGCCCAATATATGCGAAAAGACCGATGGATGCATCACACCTCGTTTCTTTGGGATTATAAACCACAAAACATGGATATGCTCCTTTTGCCCGATAAACGTCCCGCTTATAGAAAAGACCGCTCTCATGATGATTTTCTTTGTCGGCTCAACTATCATGGAGGACTCTTGGAACATCGGATTTCCCAGCTGCGAGAAGAGCTTGTAAAGCGGTTTTACATGCAAGATTTTGACCTCAAATCCCTGGAGCGCAAGCCGCATCGCCAGGCTACCGCGATGGTTGCTACGAACTGTCAACTTGAATAAGAGACAGAAAGTTAATGCGACAACAGTCTCTTAACCTGAATAATGGGTTTATTCAGCAGGAGATTCAAATGCCTTCCGAGCAGATTTTTCCGTTTGGAGCCGAAGGCAAGGGCGGAACGCCCCCCTTGCCGAGGCGAAAACGGGAAAAGATGGCGGAAGGCATTGAATATCCGATGAATAAACCCATTATTCAGGTT
>DATIHO010000015.1:0-7258 GCA_035480615.1 Chlamydiales bacterium
CTGCTACTGAAGTTCTTGCTCGGACGTTTAAAACATACATTCAAAGGCCACGTCTTATATAGAATTGGTGGCTGGCCAAATATGGAAAATGGATGCTTAGCGCATAGTGATTGCCCTTATGGATTTAAAGCTTGCGCATTCCAGGAAGCCTACGATCTAGGATACAAAAAAGTATTATGGTTAGACGCTTTATTAAATCCCGTAAGGGATCTTACGCCTTTATTTGATGCGATTGAGAAAAACACTGCCATGTATAGATACGATGCTTACTTTTCAGAAAAATTTATTAATCAAAATGTACTTGACGCATTTAATTTCACTTTTGACGAAGTGAAGTCGTGCAAACATATGGCCGCAGGAATATTTGGGCTCAATTTTCACCACCCCGTTGCCGTTGAATTTTTAAAAACTTGGCATGAAAGTGAGGTTACAAAGAAAAAGGGGTATTTTAGCTTTTTACCAGAACAGATCCCATTAAGTATTTTATTACGCCAATTTCATTTAGACGACCGTGGATTTCACGATCCTTATTTGCTTATTATCGGCAAAGTAACATCAAAAGATCAAAGTTTCTTTTTTGAATGGGATCCTATTCGAAAATTCACACATCCTTCTACATGGAAATAATACTTTCTTACTTGACTCTCTTGCAATTGACGAGATCTGCCCATGCGTGTTTTCGCCAGTCAAAGAAATAACCACATCCTAAAGTGTCGCCAGGAGGAGATGAAAAAAAACGGGCCGGAAAATGATTTTCGAAAGTATAAGAGGAACGCATCCATTCAGCATACTGTGGCTGCCCAAGGATTGCTGAAAAAACGAATTCTTCAGGCAGCCCTGAAATAAACGGAGTACCCATTTCGACAAACTCATAGTATTGTTTGATAAAGAGCTTTGTTAGAGGATCGCTCATTTTCAATCCGATCACTCCGCCAAAAATGCGGTGCCCCCTTTGGGAATCCAGTACATCAACAGACGTAAGTTCTTGAAGCAACGCTCTAGTTTTAGGGGGAAGCTGGTGTATTTCTTCCATATCAACAGCTTTATGATGAGCAGTAAATCCTGTTTTTTCAATCTCGTCAAAAATGGGTGTGATATCCCTTTTAGGAAAGAGTGCAGCATCGAGCCATAAAACGTTATCGAACCCTAGTTTATGCGCTTCGATCATACTAAAGATCTTAAAAGCATAGGGGACGCCAGCATAAGCAACCTCTTTGCCTGTTGGATTTGGGTATCCCCCCACAAAAGATAAGTAATAACCATTGAATCCCGTTTTTTCTAGTTGGACAATTTGGGATTCTTGAAGATCTGGGTATTGTTTTGTATATGTCACATAACAAACAACACAGTTACTACCACCATTGTTTATTTTAATAAGCCGCTTGCACGGCAATAACCTGTGCGATTGATTAATAAAATCTTGGTGCAAGAAATTTGCACATCTAGCATAGAATTGTCTATAGGGGTAGCTCTGGTGTCCTTGTCTCCGTAAATCCCGATGGTAGGATGATAACAATGGATTTAGATCAATTTCCCTGAGCTTACTCTGCAATTTCACATAATCGTCATGTGTGAGCTCAACCTTTGCGGGGAAATCGACTGCAAATGGATTGACAGAGTATGCAGTCAGCGCTGTCGCCTGTGCAAAAAAAAACCAAAGCAATGATTTAACTAAAAAAGCTAATAAGATCAGAACGAGAAAATATTTTATCCACAATGAAACTCTTTTCGGTGAGATACCCATTTCAACTCTATATTAGATTTAAATGAAACACATCAGCGGGTTGCGGGAAACTTTATCCGATTTTTTCGATTGGCACAAGTCCCGTCTTATTGGAGAGATACTCCGGCAATTTTCATAGATTACTTGTGGACTATTAGCTTATAGATTAAAGAGAGGACTATGAAAATCTTACTTACTGGGGCTAATGGGTATATTGGAACGCGCCTTCTTCCTCGTTTGATAGAAGAGGGACATGTGGTCTATGCTCTAGTCAGAAGCCGCTACCGGATTGAAACTCCCCAGAAATTTCAATCCCAACTTCATGTCATTGAAGCTGATTTGCTTGACCCTTCCTCTTTGCTGAAAATTCCAGCGGATATCGACGCTGCTTACTATCTAGTCCATTCAATGAGTTATTCGCAAAAATTTTCCGAATTGGAAGCAACATCTGCAAAAAATTTTGTAAGCCGCTTGAAAAACACGCAAGCAAAACAAATCATCTATTTGAGCGGTCTCTCCAATGAAGAGCATCTTTCCCGCCATTTAACCTCGAGAAAAAAAGTAGGAGAAATCCTCAAGATGGGAAAAGTTCCTGTGACTATCCTGATGGCGGGCATTATCATTGGTTCCGGAAGCGCTTCCTTTGAAATCATCCGAGATTTGGTTGAAAAACTGCCCGTTATGATTGCTCCCAGATGGCTGAACAACTTAACCCAGCCTATTGCTGTACGGGATGTTTTAACTTATTTGACTCTGATCCTTGGCAATCCAACCTGTTTTAACCAATCTTTTGAAATTGGAGGACCCGATGTCATGAGTTACAAGGGGCTTTTATTGAAATTCGCGCAAATCAGAGGATTAAAGCGAAAAATCTTCACAGTCCCAGTCCTTACCCCGCGCCTCTCTTCCTATTGGCTATTTTTTGTAACAAGCACGAGCTTTTCACTAGCCCGTTTCCTTGTCGAAAGTCTCATGAATAACGTCGTATGTAAAGAAAATCGCATCACAACGCTGTTTCCAAGAAAACTTCTCAGTTACGAAGAGGCTGTTAAACTCGCTTTCACTCGTATCGAAGAAGATTGGGTGCCTTCAAGCTGGAAAGATACTCTAAGTGGCTCAACGTTAAACCCAGACCTTTCCATTTACGTCCAAGTTCCTCGATTTGGCATCTTGAGCGATAAACGGACCATTGCTTTTTCTTGTCCTCTAGAACAAGTGCAAAAACGGATTTGGTCTCTAGGAGGAGATCGAGGTTGGCTTGCCATGAATTGGGCTTGGAAATTCAGAGGCTTTCTGGATAAATTGATAGGGGGCATTGGTCTTCGCCGTGGCAGGACTCATCCGACGCGGCTAAAAGTAGGAGACGCCCTCGATTTCTGGCGCGTTTTGTTAGCGGATGAAAAAAATCGACGCTTACTTCTCTATGCCGAAATGAAATTGCCAGGTGAAGCATGGCTGGAATTTGAGATCATCCCTCATGAAACAGGGGGAGCTCTGAAACAAACAGCATCATTTCGTCCCAATGGAGTCTGGGGTAGGTTTTATTGGTATAGTCTTTACCCGTTTCATGCTCTTATTTTTAGCCAATTGGCTAAGCACATAGCAAAGGGATAAAAATGGAGAAGAAATTTCGAAAATCCCTCTTTTTATTCAGGCGCGATTTGCGACTTGAGGATAATACAGGGCTTATTTTTGCATTGAAGTCTTCGGAAGTTGTCATTCCTGCCTTCATCTTTACCTCAGAACAAATCGAGAGAAATCCTTTTAGAAGCGATCATTGCCTGAAATTTATGATTGAATCTCTCAAAGATCTCGAAAATCAGCTGAAGGAAAAAGGGGGCAAGCTCTTCTTTTTTAAGGGCAAGCCCGAAGAAGTTATAAGCAAATGTATCCGCGAACTCAATATCGAGGCTTTGATCGTAAATCGGGACTATACTCCCTACAGCCTTCAAAGAGACAAAAAGCTCGAAAAAATCTGCAAAACAGGCCAGATTCCATTTCATTCTTTCGATGATGCTCTCCTCCATCCTCCCGAAGAGAGTCTGAAAAAAGATGGAAAGCCTTACACGATTTTCACACCTTATTTTCGAGAATGTTCAAAACAGAAAGTATTGCCTCCCGCGCAAACCAAAGGGACCAACTACTTCCGCGGTTCGATCCCCTTTGCGGAAGATAAGTCGTCCTTTCCCAAGCCAAGTGTAGAGAATGGATTGATTGGGGGAAGGTCGGAGGCTCTCAAAGTTCTCAAAAAATTACGTTCTTTTGGTAAATATGGAAGGCTGAGAGATTTTCCAGCAGAAGAGTGCTCTACACATCTCTCCCCTTATCTGAAATTCACCGTCTGCTCCCCTCGCGAAGTTTACGCGGCCATCTGCCGTAATTTAAGTCCTCATCACGAGCTGATCCGAGCTCTCTACTGGAGAGACTTTTTTACATCGATTGCATTTTTCTTTCCTCACGTCTTTCAGGGTGCTTTCCATCCCAAATTTGATAAGCTCAAATGGTCTTATAATAAAAAAGCTTATCAGCGATGGTGTGAAGGTTCTACCGGTTTTCCGATAGTGGATGCAGGAATGAGAGAGATGAATGAAACTGGCTTTATGCATAATCGCGTGCGAATGATTGCAGCCTCATTTCTCATCAAAGACTTACATATTAATTGGAGATGGGGGGAAAAGTATTTTGCACAAAGCTTGGTTGATTACGACCCTGCTGTGAATAACGGGAATTGGCAATGGGTGGCTAGCACAGGAAGCGATGCCCAACCCTATTTTCGCATTTTCAATCCTTGGAACCAGCAGAAAAAATTCGATCCTGAATGTATTTATATTAAAAAATGGATTCCTGAACTTCGCGATTTCTCACCTAAAGCTATTCATGCTTGGGATGAGGAAAAGCACCGTGCTGGATGCAAAAAATATCCAGCTCCGATGACCGATCATGAAAAGGCAGCAAAAGAAGCCCTTTGTGCCTATAAATCGATCTGATTCCGCTAGAAAGATTTTGAGAGGGTGCAAGCAACTTCATTAGAGAGATAGTCAGAACCGAATTCTCCATCGTAGGAAAGGGTAAGACCATAGGGCGAAGAGGTGCCGATTTCGGCGAAAAGCTCAAGACCGAGAGAGCCGAGGTTAAGGTTTTGGTTGAGGGCAGTAACGGCAAACGTTGTCGGGATGCCAGTGAGAAAAGTGCTCACTTGGTCTCCGAAGGGCTCTTCGTAGATGTAGCTGGCCTTTTCTTTGACAAAGAGAGTCCAAGAAGAGAAGGCGAATGATTCAATCAACTTAAGCCCCGTCTCAGCGCGCAAGAGGGAACTCATTTTGGATTTTTGGGTCGCATTGAAGGGAGCGGCGTTCGTTTCGGTGTAGCCACACTGCCAGTTCCATGCGTAGTCAAAAGAGGCAAATGGGAGGAGGTCTCCCCACTTTCGAGAGATATCATAACCTATTTCCAGATGGGGCGCGAACTGCCAAGAGGAGAGATCGGCATGAGCGTTTGCAGAAAATCCAGGAAACGAGATCTTCCGGATATTGCTATTGGCATTGTAGACACCCAGAAGGGCCGGTTCAAAATAAAAAGAGTGGGCCGATAGATTGGCGTAGAGGGAGAAGAATCCCGACTGCATGGTCGAGTGACCGGCATCATTATCATCTGCGAGGTGAGTGTGGAGATACCCGAGAGAAAAGCCGATGAGATTCGAGAAGGCAGTGCGGTAATCGAATCCGACAAGAAGCGCTTGGGAAGTAAAGTTAAAAGAAGGATTCTGTTCGGAGGCGGCGACGCAAGAGAAATCAGCAAATCCAGAAACCCAAGTAGAATAAGGGGACTTCTTCTCGGGAAGTTTTTGGATTTTCCCGCAAGAATCGGCCATAAGCGCCGAAAGAAATTCATTTTGGGGCGCGATCTTGTCGATTGAGCGAAGGGCGTCGAGATGGGAACTCATAAGGCGAAAGAGAGAGAATACGTTTTGATTATTCGCAAACCCAATGAAAGCATTTCGCGCAGGAGAGACGCTATTCAAAGCGTCAGAGAGGGCGCTGCCGGTTAGATTGTTCAGGAGATCTATCGTGGAAATGGGAGCGTATTGGTTGAGATAGTTTGCGACTTTGAGAGCATTCCCCGAAAGAGGCGTTGTTAAGTTATAGGAAAGCAGAAGTGCCGTATCTGTCGGTTCTATGCTGATCTGAAACCCTAAGCGATTGTGGATTTGGGTCGATGTAAAGGCGCCGCTAAATCCTCCGGTTGTCTGAATGATGGGATATTGGCCATGGCTCGGATACAGGCCCGCATCTTGCACCACCTCAAGCGTTCCATTCAATGCCGCAGTTCCTGTAACATTCAAAAGGGACGCTCCGGTTGGATCGAATTCAACAAAAAAAACAGAACTGCTTTCCAACACAACGCTTCCTGAGGATAATGTACCCACCGAATTTCCTGGAGATAGGGTTCCGTAGCATGTAATTGGACCGACAGAACCTGTTCCACTCAATGTTGTATTTGCAGACACTGTAAGCAAAGAACTGTTCGCCAAAGAGCCATTTACTTTCAATTGCCCTGCTGCAATAGTCGTAGGTCCGGTAAATGAAGAGTTATCTCCCGCAATCACAAGAGCTCCTCCGCCGCTCTTTGTCAGAGATCCATTTCCGCTAAATGCTCCTGCAACTGTAAATGAATCGCCAGATCCAACAGCTATGTCAGAAAGTGCAACATCTCCTTCGCCACCCAGTGTTAATGTGCCCCCATTCGATCCGGTAACCGTTCCAGAAACCGTAAAGGTAGTCAGCGCGGCTGGCTGAAAACTACCGCCGAGACCACCTATGGAGAAATTGCGTGCCGTTGTGATCGTATTGGCTGTAGCCAAAGCTCCTCCATTCAAAGTAGGCTCCACTGTCGAATATCCCAAGCAATAATCTGAATCGACAGATAGAGTGCCGCTGTTAATATTCAACACACCATCAAATAGCCCTACATAAGAAGATTGGCTACCAGCTAAAATCGTCAGCGTTACGCCTGAATCGCAATGGACTGTAACACCGCTTGAATCTGTGGCTGTGAATCCTCCTTGACTGTAATTTCCGCCGATTGCGTAGCAAGTTAAATCACTAACCAAATTAAAATTGAGATTTCCCCCCGAGACTAAAAAGATATCCTTTCCGTACGCTTGTCCCGAATTCGCTCCAGTACCTCCACTAACAGAGCTACTACTGAAAGTCGCACTTTCGATATTTAATGTGCCACCAGTATGAACAAAAATAGCACCGCCAGCCCCTAGCCCTCCTCCCCCTGAACCACCACTAATGCTAATGATGCCGTTTCCACCACCAAATCCACCAACGCCTTCTCCATTGATGGCTCCACCTCCGCCACCCCCGCCAAAACCACCATTTCCTCCACCACCTGCAGAACCACCTATCGGGTTTCCTCCTCCTCCACCTCCAAAACCGCCGCCACCGCCGCCATAGAAATTACCGCCAGCTCCGCCGCCGCCACCAAAGCCGCCGCCGCCGCCGCCACCAACACTACTCCCGGCACCCC
>DATIHO010000016.1:0-12080 GCA_035480615.1 Chlamydiales bacterium
CGATCTATTGAAGCCGGCAGTAAATCGATTCTTGAAAAGGGGGTTGTATTCTTCAATGCTAGCCCCCTTTTCAAAAATCGATTTTCGGCGCTTTGAACCCGCCCAAAGGCCAACTTTTGGATCACTTCGGGTATACCCGAAGTGATCCATTTATTTTCTCTTATCTAGATCGTTTTGCTGCTATATAAGAAGCGCCCGGATCGTTTTCAGATGTACCAATACGCACAATAATTCCTTGTTCCTGAAGCTGTCTTAAACGACTTCTAGCCGTTCGAGAAGAGACCTTCCATAGTTTCATAGCCATTTTTGCGCTGATCGCGCTTTCTGTTTTTAGGTATTCGAGGAGTTTTTGTGTCCATGGGAATACGATCATTTCTTTGATTTGTTCAGAATAAAGAACTAGCCTGAATTGATTGTTTAGCTCTTCCATAAGAGGAGGCTTAAGTCCCCGCCCTCTGCAAACTTCCACAATACGTCGAAGCCCAGATCCCCACTGTTCTATGAGATGCAGCTCCCGAAAAACACGAGCAATAACACGATTTCTAATTCTTGAAGACCCAGCCAAGGCCTTTTCAATCGTTTGTCCAAACGGAAGCCCTCCAGGATTTGTAAACTCTATGCGATCATCAAAAATGGCAATTTGAATATGACATCCAATCATAGCATAATCTGAATGAAGCAAAGCGTTCATCACAGCTTCCCGAATCGCTATGGTAGGATATTGAGGAATATCTTCGCGCTGCATACGCCCAATTTGACTTTTTTTTGAAATATTTCGCTCAATGAAAGCTATGATAAGATCTGCTGCTAAGGGAAGAGGTGCATTGATATCGACCTGATCCAAGATCTTCTCTCGATTGGAGCCAGCAAAACGGGCGCATCGCACTAGTGAATCGGGGAACAGTTGCATCCGATTGATTCCAAATAAAAGCACTCCGCCATTACTTGGATACTTTTTCCCACTGCTAACCGTTTCTACTCCCAAGTTTTCCAGCGCTTGTGCTGTTGGCCGTTTCCCGACCCATTCAAAAACATCTTTCATAATCTCCGCGTCCAGCTTTCCTTTCGGGTGAGGAAGCTCATCATAAGAGACCTTCTTGGCTAAAAGACGCAACGAATCAAGCATCTCAGCATCAACTGAGCGATTTGTAGATCCAAACCGCACATAGACACCCCTCTCAGGTCCTTCAGATTTCAAATAATGGGGACCTATGCTGTGAGAAACTCGGATAATCAGTAATTCCTTATCTCGAATAGACTGAATTTCAATATCGGGAGTAAGGAGGGGAAGAATGCTATCTGAAATCGCGTTTGCAAGCCGTTCTTCTTCAGACAGGATTTGGGAGAGCCCTACCAGTTCTTTAGTTTTATCTTTTACTCCGATGACAATGACACCTCCAGCGCTATTTGCAAACGCGACCACCGTCTTCATAATCCCACCTAAAGAGCGGGCCGTCTCTTTGAACTCAATTGTTTTGCCTTCGTTTTCGGCTAGTAGCTGCTCAATCATATGCGGTTATGATAGCATAGCTGTGCAATTTACTGTGCAATACTGTGCAGCCAAAAATTGCACAGTACTCATAACTAGCTTATAAACAGTCATTTAGATAGCAATTCTCGAATGAATAAACCCATTATTCAGGTTATTAATAAGCTTTGGCGAAAAGGACGCGGCAAGCGCTTTTTTCTCCCGTAAAAAGACATTGGCCAGGCTCAGCTTCCCTATCGAGAGGAATACAGCGGATAGTCACATTGAGCTCTTCTTTGATTTTTGCCTCAATCGCAGGATCTCCATTCCAATGGCAAAGGGCAAAGCCGCCACTGATCTCAGTGTCCCGGTCGGCGAAAAAATCGTGAAAATCGCTTTTGTTATCAATGAGCACAGTATTTTGATCCCGGAAAGCGATTGCCTTGCGATAAAGATTGTTTTGCATTTCATCCAAAATCTCAGCGATTCGTCCAGATAGATGGGAACGTGGGATAGATATGGATTCTTTATGAGGTTTATCGCGCCGGGCCAGTCTGAACTCCCCCGACTCCATCTCTCTCGGTCCAATTTCGAGTCGCAAAGGAATCCCTTTTTTAATCCAATCCCAGGATTTTTCCCCTCCGCGCAAATCGCGGCTATCGACATCTACCTGAACTGGCATTCCTTCATAAATACTTTCCCGCAAAGATTTGGCCAACTGCTTGCAGTATTCAATGATTGATCCCTTGATTTCGTCATTATGGATAATGGGGATGATCACAAGATGGGAGGCAGCAACTCTTGGAGGCAAAACAAGGCCATCGTCATCGCTGTGGGTCATAATGAGCCCTCCAATCATCCGCGTAGTCAAACCCCAAGAGGTCGTCCATCCAAATTGCCTCTCTCCATTGACCGCCTGAAATTGAATGCCGCATGCTTTCGAAAAATTTTGACCGAGAAAATGGGAGGTGCCTCCCTGGATCGCTTTTCGGTCTTGCATCATCGCCTCGATCGTGTATGTGATCAACGCGCCCGGAAATCTTTCCGATTCGGTTTTTTCTCCATGAATGACCGGCATGGCTAGCGTTTGATGGGCGAAATCCGTATACACTCGGAGCATCTGTTTCGCTTCCACCTCCGCCTCTTCTCTCGTTGCATGAACCGTATGCCCCTCCTGCCAAAGAAATTCGGTCGTGCGCAAAAACATTCGTGTCCGCATCTCCCAGCGCACCACATTGCACCACTGATTGATTAAAAGGGGCAAGTCCCGATAGGATTCGATCCATTTAGCAAACGTATGGCCGATAATCATTTCCGATGTCGGCCTGACAATGAGGGGCTCTTCCAACTCTCCCGATGGAACGAGTTTTCCTTCTCGATTTTTTTCCAAACGATGGTGAGTGACGACAGCGCATTCTCTCGCAAAACCCTGGACATGCTCAGCCTCTTTTTCGAAATAACTCAACGGAATGAAAAGGGGAAAATAAGCATTTTTGTGCCCTGTCTCTTTGAATTTGGCATTCAAAACTCTTTGCATGTTTTCCCAAATGGCATACCCCCAGGGTTTGATGACCATGCATCCCCTCACTTCCGAATGCTCGGCAAGATCGGCGGCTTTAAGAACGGCTTGGTACCATTCAGGATAATTCTCCTGGCGAGTGGGCGTAATCGCGTTTTTTTTTGGCTTTGACATTAGACCTCTAGACCTTTTCCATGAATTTTTGTACAAGCTGTCGCCGAATCTCCCCTTTTGTTTCATGCAAAAGATCACGGCTTGGGAAACTCCCAAGCGGAGAAAAGGTGAACTGCGCCATGGCATCTAAAACAGATTGGTTCGGAAGAAGCGCTTGCAAAAGCCCCATGTCCGGAGCCGCAAGCGAGATGGTCCCTTGATGCAAATAACCCTGCTTTTTTCTCCTTTGCGCCGCTCCCGCAATTTTTTTTTCTTGATAAACAACATCGTAGCGGGTGGGTTTTGCCATGCAAAAATTTTGGCAAGCAGGGTCCAATCCAGCAAACTTGCTATCCGCAAGGCCAGGGCGAGGCATATGGAATATTTCAGCCACAACGTTGATAACTGTTTCATTGACAAAGCGGTAGTTTTCAAGCGCATTTAAGGAAAACGCAGGATGCTTGCCCGGCATGAGAAAAGAAAAAGCGCAATCCCAAATATGAAAGGTAATCCCCCCGCCCGTCGGCCGCCTTCCCAACTTCACTCCGCTTAATGCCGCCTGATTTAAATCAATGAAACAGGCCGGATCCGCAAAATATCCGAAAGTGGCTGACGGCGAATCCCATTCATAAAAATGAAGAATTGGATCTCCCTGAGGATCAAGGAGTTCCAGTAACCGGCTATCCACATCCATATTGTTTTGAACGTCAGACACTCCTGTATCTAAAACTTGAAGAGCCAAAATTTTTCCTTGCGCATTGCTTTGAGAGTCCGTATAGAAAATTTACTACATAATACTATTCGAGATAGAGGATCGTCGAGGGAAATTCTCAAACAGTATAAAATAGGGGCGGGTAATCCATGTTTGATAAATTTACGAATCGGGCCAAACAGGTCATCAAGCTCGCCAAAAAAGAGGCGCAGAGACTCAACCATAATTACTTAGGCACTGAGCACGTCCTTTTGGGGCTCATGAAACTGGGTCAGGGAATTGCTGTAAATGTTCTAAGGAACATGAACCTCGATTATGAGACAATTCGGACTGAAATTGAAAAAATCGTGGGATTCGGCCCTGAAATTCAGGTTTATGGAGACCCTGCATTGACCGGAAAAGTAAAAAAAGTATTTGAGTTTGCAAATGAAGAGGCTTCCCATCTCAACCATAACTATGTGGGAACGGAACATCTGCTGCTTGCCCTTTTGCGCCAAATGGATGGAGTCGCGGCCCAGGTTCTAGAAAATTTGAACATCAATTTAAAAGAGGTGCGCAAAGAGGTTTTGAAGGAGCTGGAAACATTTAATTTGCAATTGCCTCCAATGGGCGCCGCGGCGCCTATCGGCTCCATGAATACCGCGAAGCCTCAATCGGACAGAAATTCTTCCGCATCCGATAAAATGCCGGCGCTTCGGGCTTATGGACACGATTTAACAGAAGCTTGCCGCGAAGGAAAAATGGATCCTGTGATTGGCCGGCAGGGAGAAGTGGAGCGGCTGATCCTCATTTTATGCCGCCGCCGCAAAAACAATCCTGTTTTGATCGGCGAGGCTGGGGTGGGAAAAACCGCCATCGTAGAGGGGCTGGCACACGCAATTGTCCGAGGCGACGTGCCCGATAATTTGAGAAAGAAAAAACTCATTTCCCTGGATCTGACCCTCATGATCGCAGGAACAAAATACCGCGGCCAATTTGAAGAGCGGATCAAAGCCGTGATGGATGAAATCAAGAAAAATGGAAATATCCTTCTTTTCATCGATGAAATTCATACCATTGTCGGAGCAGGTGCCGCGGAAGGAGCGATCGATGCCTCCAATATCTTAAAACCTGCCCTGTCTCGGGGAGAAATTCAATGCATCGGGGCAACGACTTTAGATGAATATCGGAAGCACATTGAAAAAGATCCCGCTCTTGAGCGCCGATTTCAAAAAATTATTATCCATCCGCCAAATGTAGAAGAGAGTTATTCGATTCTTTTAGGTTTAAAACCTAAATATGAAGAGCATCATAAATGTGTGTACACAGACGCTGCCATCAAAGCCGCAGTGCTCCTTTCCGAACGGTATCTTTCCGGAAGATTTTTGCCGGACAAAGCGATTGATCTGATCGACGAGGCGGGAGCGAAGGCAAGGATTTCCATGATGCATCAACCGTCTCATTTTTCAGATCTCGAAGTGCAGATTGAAGAGGCGCGCCAAGCGAAAGAGGAGGCAATCGGCAGCCAGGAATATGAGAAAGCGGCTAAACTCCGGGATACGGAAAAAATGCTTCGCGAGCAACTTGAAAAAATGAGAATAGACTGGGAGTCTCATAAAGATGAGCATCTGCCGATCGTAGATGAAGAGGATATCGCAAATATCGTCGCAAAACATACCGGAGTCCCTGTGAATCGGCTCACAGAAGGAGAAACCGAAAAAGTATTAAAAATGGAAGAAGTATTAAAATCCAAACTCATTGGCCAAGATGAGGCATTGAATACTGTTTGCCGCGCAATCAGACGAAGCCGTTCTGATATCAAAGATCCAAATCGGCCCATCGGCGCTTTTCTGTTTTTAGGACCTACAGGCGTTGGAAAAACCCATCTCGCCCGCCTTCTTGCCCTCCATATGTTCGGCGGAGAAGACGCGCTGATTCAAGTCGATATGTCTGAATACATGGAAAAATTCGCGATCAGCCGGATGACCGGCTCGCCTCCGGGATATGTCGGCTATGAAGAGGGGGGCCAGTTGACCGAACAGGTGCGAAGACGCCCTTACTGTGTTGTCCTTTTTGATGAGGTGGAAAAAGCCCATCCCGACATCATGAATCTGCTCCTTCAAATTTTAGAAGAGGGGCGCCTTACCGATTCGATCGGCCGCAAAATCGATTTTCGCAATACAATTATCATCATGACCTCCAATCTCGGCGCCGATTTGATCCGCAAATCGAGCGAAGTGGGCTTTGGCGCGAAAGAGAGCATGATGGATTACAAAGTGATGGAGGAAAAGATTGGAGGATCGGTCAAGAAATACTTTAAGCCCGAGTTCCTCAATCGATTGGATGGGCTCGTGATTTTCCGCACATTGACAAAAGAGGCTCTGCGAAAAGTGGTCGATCTCGAGGTCAACAAACTCAAAAATCGGCTTGCAAAAAAAAGAATCCAGATCGATTTGGACGATGCGGCTCGCGAATTTTTTGTAGAGAAAGGCTACATGCCCGAAATGGGAGCAAGGCCGCTGCGCCGCGTGATCGAGCAATATCTCGAAGATCCTTTAGCGGAAAAACTGCTGCACCAGCCGAACCTTGAGAAAACGTATCTTATTACGGCAAAAGATGGCGCTGTCCAGTTTTTAGATCAAACCTCGAGTGACGTCGCTCCGGCGGAGTCCGCAAAAACTTAGAGACCCTATTCAAGGTATTAGGAAGAAGATGCAACGGCTTCGCGCGCCTTTAAACCAGATTCCCATTCCTTGATTTTTTCAAGAATCTGAATCTTTGTAGGATGGCGGCGTAAAAATGTGAGATTTTCCAATTTACTGGACAAATGCGCCAATTTTGCTAAAAGATGAAGATGCCTCTTATCATCGCAAGCAAAAAGAAAGAAAAGAGTGTGAATTGGCTTTCCATCCAAAGCACCGTACGCGATTGTTTTTTTGGGAAAGACGATAGAGACAACATCATATGAGTCCTGAAGAAGAAAATCGCGCGTATGGGGAACAGCAACGCCGTTGGACAAAGCTGTCGGCATTAATTTTTCACGATCTAAAAGAAGATCGGTAATCACTTCTGCATCCAGATGCAAATCGCTTGCAATTCTTTGAACAGCGGCACAAATCACCTCTTCTTTGTTATCCCCTTCAATTTCTGAATATACTTCTCCCTTATGAATTGCGCGATAAAGGCCAAATTGATGAGTTCCAAGACGGGTTTCAAAATCATCCTCATGTTTAAACGGGGAAAATGCTTCTCCCATCTTGCAGCTTAACATCCAATTTTCGATTTCGCTTCTGCTAAATCGGTATTGCTGATTGAGCCGGTAATAAGGAATTTTGCTATTGGAAATCCAACGGCGTACAGTCTCTTCCGAAACATCTAGAAGCTGCGCCACATCTTTTAATTTCAAATCCATTTTTACAGGAATAACAAATTGATTAATAAATTAAAAGTCGGAAAATAAATTGACGACCTGTTCGGGCGATTGCGCAATCAATAAAGCTTTCCTAAGCTCCACATTTTTAATAGCGGATGTGATCTGAGAAAGGATCTGCAAATATTCGGACTGCTTATCTTCCGGCCCCCCTATCATGAAAATAATGCGGACGGGAATTTCATCCAAAGCCTGCCAATCCACCCCTTTTTTCTTTTGAATGCCTACTGCCACCAAAAATTCTGAAAAACTTTTCATTTTGGCATGAGGAATGGAAACTCCCATTCCGATCGCTGTGGATAATAAATTTTCCCTATGAAAAATGGCATCGCGAAAGGAAGCTTTGTCCGGTACTTTGCCAGTTTGCGCTAAAAGATCAATCAGGGAACCAATCGCTTCATCACGTGTTTGCGCATTGAGAAAACCGATTAACTTCGGATCCAAAGATTGGCAAATTTTCTGATGTTGTTTTTTTCTAAGCGGTTTAAAAATATCTAAACGCAAGGGACTAATATGATCCGGTATGGCCAAATTTACCTTCTCCACGCTGAGTTGTTGATAAATAATTCTGCAAGTAAAAGTCTGCGATAGCAACAGGAGCTAGCACTAATTGCGCTATTTTCATTTTCGGACCGATAATAAAGGGCTCTTCGCCATGATTGATTAAAATGACGCAAATTTCGCCCCGATAATCAGAATCAATGGTTCCCGGCGCATTTAAAACAGTCACCTGGTTTTTTGCAGCAAACCCACTTCGGGGGCGAACCTGAATCTCGTACCCGGCAGGCAAATCAACCCGAACCCCAGTGGGAATGATTGCAGATGCGCCAGGCCGAATAACGATCTGTTCCTGGATTGCAGCCCTAACGTCCGCGCCCGATGCGGCACTTGTGGAATAAACTGGAAGAAATTCAGGGTCTTTCGCCTGAATGGGAATCGGAATTTTATGTTGCATAATTAATTTCCAATAATTGCTTTAAACGATGCGACATTTTTTTTGCAAGCAAATCAGTTTCCAAAGCCGTATTGAAGGTGCGTTCATTCCCAGTAAGAAATTCGAGAAAAAATGAAAGCTTTTCCCTTAGCTCCGATCGCTTCACAATACAATCAATCATCCCCTTTTCAAGCAAGAATTCCGATTTTTGAGCACGAGGCGGCAGCTTTTGTCCAATTGTCTGTTCAACCACTCGAGGGCCTGCAAACGCAATCAGAGCATCGGGCTCAGCCATGACAAGATCCCCAAGCGTCGCAAAAGAAGCGGTCACTCCGCCTGTTGTGGGATTCGTTAAAATCGAGATATAAGGCATCCCATTTTCATGAAGTTTAGCCAGAGCCGCGGAAGTTTTTGCCATTTGCATTAAGGAAAGGATCGATTCCTGCATCCTTGCGCCGCCGGAGGCCGAAACAACCACCAGAGGCAGTTTTTTTTCCAGAGCAAGCTCGGCAAGCAGCGTGAGCTTTTCTCCTACAACGGACCCCATTGAACCGCCCATAAAAGAAAAATCGAGGACGGCTAAAGCAAAGGACAGGCCATTTAACTGACAGAGTCCCGTACAAATGGCATCCTTTCGCCCCGTCTTTTGCTTTGCCTGAACCAACCGATCCCTATAACTTTCCGTATCAACAAAATCAATAGCATCTACCGAATCGATATCAGTAAAATATTCAATAAATGTTTTTTGGTCAGATAAAAGATCAATTCTTTGTTTGAGAGAAAGGCGGTAATGATAATTACATTTGGGACAACAGTTTACGTTTTGCAGCAATTCATTACCATGAATCAATTCACAACATCCTGTACATTTGACCCATCCGCTAAATCCATCCTTTTTGGTCGTCTGGATCTTGATTTTTGGCTTGTTTCTGGAAAAAAGGCCCATAATCTGCGGTCAGAATACCATGAGACGCCCATACTCAGCAAGATAATATATACCCAAATTCTTAATCATAAGAACTTGCTTTCGCAAACCGTTCTTCAATATTTTTCCAATTAAATATTTGCCAAATCGCTTTTACGTAATCGGCTCGTACATTCAAATACTGAAGATAATAGGCGTGCTCCCAAACATCAATCCCAAGAATCGGGACAAGTCCTCTGGCACTCAGAGGATCTTGATTGGCGCAAGTGGCAATCTCCAATCGTTTTTGAGACTTGCTAAATCCAAGCCACCCCCACCCAGCCCCCTGGATTGCAATCGTTGCCGCATTCATTTTTTCTTTAAAGGAATCAAATGATCCGAAATCGCGGTGAATCATTGCAGCCAAATGCCCTTGCGGAGCCAATGGACCACCCTTTGGCGCCAGGAGAGTCCAGAAAATGCTGTGATTGATATGGCCGCCTCCATTGAATTTGATCGCGGATTGGAGCGCGATCATGGACGCTATGTTATTTTGGGTCTCTGCATCGTGATACTGCTCTAAGGCCGTATTTAAATTCGCAACATATCCTTTGTGGTGTTTTGTATAGTGAAGCTCCATGATTTTTGCAGAAATCACCGGTTCGAGCGCGTTAAAATCGTAGGATAAATCCGGGATTTGGTAATTGGGTTTTTCTTGCATAATCATTCATACCTCCAAAAGGGTGCATTATACCTTTGAAAGAGATGCGTTTCAAGAGTCTTTTTCATGCAAGACATGTTGGATGGCCGTATCGACCAGATCGATGCCGATGAGCTGGATTTTTTCGCCAAGGCCGGGAGTCAATCCTTTTAAATTTCGCTTTGGCAAAATGCATTTTTTAAATCCCATATGAATCGCCTCTTTAAGACGGGTCTCGATCCGGCTGACAGCACGTACTTCCCCTCCTAAACCCACTTCTCCGAGAACCACGAGATCGGCGGGTAAAAACCGATTGGCAAAAGAAGAGGCGATCGCCAACACGATTCCCAAATCAATCGCGGGTTCCACAATTTTCAACCCCCCTGCCAAAGCCACGAAAACATCGCAATGATGGAGTTGGTATCCCACCCGTTTTTCTAAGACGGCAAGAAGAAGCGCAAGACGGTTTTGGTCAAGTCCCGCCGATTTTCTCGAAGGAGTTGAAAAAGCGGTAGCAGTAACAAGCGCCTGAATTTCCATTAAAAAAGCGCGCGCCCCTTCTAATCCGGGAACAATGGCGGATCCTGCCACTTCGCGCATCCTCCCTTCCAAAAAAGCGAGAGAGGGGTTCGCGACCTCGGTAAGCCCCGATTCCTTCATTTGGAAAATCGCGATTTCATCGGTGGGACCAAAACGGTTTTTGATCGCTCGCAATAAACGATAGCCATGCTGTTTATCTCCTTCAAAATCCAAAACCGTATCTACAAGGTGTTCCAACACACGGGGACCCGCGATCTCTCCCGATTTTGTCACATGACCGATTAAAAAAACCGTGATCCCCTCCCCTTTCGCCAGGTGCATGAATTCGGTTGCGATTTCCCGCACCTGGACCACGGAGCCGGGCGAGGAAGGGATTTCAGATTTGTAGACAATTTGGACTGAATCGACAATGGCAATATCGGGCTTGAGATGATCGATGTGCATCCGGATCGCACTGAATAACGTTTCGCTGAGCAGATAGACGTTGGGATGGTCAATGCCAAGGCGGCGGGCACGCAAAGAGGTCTGCTCTGCCGACTCTTCGCCGCAAACATAAAGCACAGTCAGCTGTTGCAAAGCGAGGGCATTCGCAATTTGAAGCAGCAAGGTGGACTTGCCAACCCCTGGCTCCCCGCCGACCAAAATGAGCGAACCATCTACAATTCCTCCTCCGAAAAGCCTGTCCAGCTCTCCCATGTTTGTTGCGAGCCTTGTTGATTCATTGGTTTGGACATCTCGAATGCGGACGGGTTTTGCGCTTTGTGTTTTTTTTGTTTCAAAACGGACATTTTTTTCTTCGATAGCCGCTTCTTCAACCAAGGTATTCCAATTTTGACACGAGGGGCAGCTTCCAGTCCACTTCGGCTGATTATGCCCGCATTCCCGGCAAGCCCAAAGAATTTTCATTTTGCCCATCTGTCAAACATCCAATTTGGAAAGAGCGGCAAAAGCCGCCCGCTGCTCCGCTTCTTTTTTAGATGCACCCATTCCGCTCCCCAGTTCGTTTTCATTCACTGTGACCAATACATGAAATGTTTTTGCATGATCCGGCCCCGCCTCTTCGATCACCTTATACGCGGGGGTTCGTTGGAATTTTTTTTGCGCATAATCTTGCAATTCCGCCTTGTAATTGCGAGGAGGAGTGCCAATGACCTTTTCAAAATCTTCTTCAAAATGCAAAAGGAGAAAAGAGGTCACTTTTTGAACCCCTCCATCAAGATGCACCGCGCCTATAAGAGCTTCAAATACATCGGCCTGGATCGACGCTTTTGCATGCCCCTCTCCCATCCGTTCTCCTTTCCCTAAAAGAATAGAATCGGTCACGCCCAGTTTTTGCAGATAATAAGCGCAGGAATTGGCATCGACAAGCCGCGATCTAAGTTGCGAAAGCTGGCCTTCAGGAAACGAGGGAAGCCGATGGTACAAATAATCGGCGACAACCAAGCCCAATACGGAATCACCTAAAAATTCGAGCCGTTCATTATGCTGGATTCCCAGATTTTTCATCTCGTTCACAAAAGAACGATGAATGAAAGACTGAATCAAGAGTTCCTTATTCTCAAAAATATACTTCAATTTCACTTCAACTAGACAAAGTTTTAATTTAAAATTATTCAAAAGATCCATTTATACCCCAAGTGATTCAAAAGTTGGCCTTTGGGCGGGATTGAAAGCTGCCGAAAATCGATTCTTGAAAAGGGGGCTGTATTCTTCAATACTAGCCCCCTTTTCAAGAATCGAT
>DATIHO010000017.1:0-21041 GCA_035480615.1 Chlamydiales bacterium
AAGGCCGCGTCCAAGTCAATGGCGAAACGGTCAAAATCCCTCAAACTCTAGTAGACTGGCAATCCGACCATATTTTTGTCGACGGACAAAAGATTTGCAGTGAGGAAGAAAAAATTTACTATATGCTCAATAAGCCAAAAGGCTTCATTTGCACGAGCGTCAGGCCAGGCAATAAGCCGATCGTTCTGGATCTTTTTCCAAATCGGGAAAAACGGCTTTTTACTGTTGGTCGACTCGACAAGGAAAGCCAGGGCCTCCTCCTTGTAACCAATGATGGGCAATTTGCAAATCAAGTCATCCATCCCCGCCACCGAATTATCAAAGAGTATATTGTCAAAACGGCCCAAGAAATTACTGTAGATTCCTTGGAAACCTTATCTGAAGGAGCGAGAGTCGATGATCGATGGGTCCGTCCCGTCTCCGTTTCCAAAGTGCGCCGGGGGACAGTTCGGATCCTGGTGAAAGAGGGCAAAAAACACGAAGTCCGGATCCTCGCCGAAAAAGCCGCTCTTGACGTCTTGGAACTCACTCGGATCCGCATTGGCGGACTCGTTCTCGGCTCTTTGGCCACAGGGGCGTTTCGAACGCTTTCCGAAAGAGATCGACAGTTGCTCTTTTCTCGTTAATCCTTTATCCTTTTTCTCAATGTTGACCACCGCGCGGCTATTTGGAACATCTCCTTTTGCCCCTTTGCAAATCCACGTGGATCACTCACTTCACGCACACCAAAATCTCAATGGATATTAGCCTCTCTTTAAAAACGATCACTCTTTTTCTTGGATTTTACATGGCTTGGACCATTGGGGCAAATGATGTCGCCAATGCGATGGGCACGTCGGTCGGATCTAAAGCTCTCTCTTTAAAAAGGGCGGTGATCATTGCCGCTATTCTCGAATTTGCAGGCGCTTTTTTTGTTGGATCCAATGTGTCCGAAACGATTCAAACAGGGATCATCGATCCGACGATTTTCCAGTCACAGCCCCTGGTGTTTGTCCTTGGAATGATGGGGTCTATGCTCGCGACCGGAATCCTTTTGCAATTGGCCTCGTATTATTATCTTCCCATTTCCACCACCCACTCCATTGTGGGCGCGGTCACTGGCTTCGGCATTGCAATCGGCGGTTTTCATGCTATCCAATGGACAGAAATAGGATGGATTGCCGCGAGCTGGATCATTTCACCTATGATAAGCGGGATCATTTCCTATCTGACCTTTCTCTTCATTCAAAAAAAAATCCTCTGTGCCATTCATCCTGTCGAAGCCATTTTGAAAACGGCCCCTTTTTTCACCTTTCTTTGTTGCAATCTCATGATTTTTAGCCTTTTTTATCATGGACTTTCCAATCTACAGCTCGATTTTTCCCTGATTTTTTCGATCTGTATTTCCTGCGCGATCAGCCTAATTTTCGCCTTTTGCTGTTATCTTCTTATCCGAAAAATGATATCGCCTGCCGATGATCTAATCCCTGTAGGTTTTCATTCCGCCCAGATAATCAATCTCGAAAAAGCACTCCACCACATCCAATTCGTTCACCTTTCCAACCGAAGCCAATCTCATAGCTCGAAGATCTCTCGCATTCTGGCAGAAGTACAAAACTTAAGCGATGAGGTGAAAAAAGAAGCCCCGCGTCAAGGGATCGGCGCACAACACTCTTCTGTAGAAAAAACGTTTGTTTTTTTGCAAATTCTCAGCGCATGCCTTGTCGCTTTTGCTCACGGAGCAAATGATGTAGCCAATGCCATCGGCCCGGTAGCGGCCGTGTTTTCCGTGTTCAAAACCAATGCGCTCCCAACATATACCTCAATCCCTACCTGGCTTTTGACACTTGGCGGATCCGGAGTCATCATCGGCCTTGCGACATGGGGCTGGCGCGTCATGGAGACGATTGGCCAGAAAATCACAGAACTCACGCCTGCAAAAGGGTTTGCCGCCGAATTTGGAGCGGCTGCCACAATTCTTGCCGCTTCCAAATTAGGTTTGCCCATTTCCACAACCCACGCTCTCGTCGGGGCGGTTGTCGGTGTCGGAATGGCCACAGGACTTCAAACTCTCAACCTTCAAACGATGAAAGAGATCAGTGTTTCCTGGCTGGTCACTATCCCTCTTTGCGCCATTTTAAGTATTTTGATGTTCCATCTTCTCGCCTGGATCTTCCTTTAAAGATTGCAAATTGCATCGAAAAGCAGTTTGATAAAAATAATGGACGACACGAATGAAGCGGAAGAAATTTTAGCCCAAAAAATCCGCCATCTCATCATTACTTCTTCAGGAAAGACTTGCGATGAAGCAACCACTGAGGAATTTTATCAAGCTTTTTGCACCGCTTTGCACGAAGAGGTAATGATCAACTGGACTGCCGCCAATCATACTTTCGAGCATGGGAAAGTCCGAATGGCCTTTTTGCTATCCATGGAATACCTCCCAGGAAGATTGCTGAACCACAACATTTCGAATCTGGGCGCGGACAAGCTCGTTCAAGGAGTGTTAACCAAATTGCACCGAAGTCTCAATCAGCTTCTTTGCTGTGAAAGTGAAGCGGGCCTTGGGAATGGAGGGCTTGGACGTCTTTCCTCCTGTTTTCTCGATTCTTTAGCAACTCTCCGCTATCCCGCGCGCGGATATGGCCTTCGCTATCAATACGGGATATTCGAACAGGAAGTATGGGACGGGATGCAAGTGGAAAAACCCGACCCCTGGCTGTTGAATGCAAATCCTTGGGAACAAAGGCGCGATACCCACTGCTTTAACGTCCATTTTAAGGGACGCCCTTTTTTGGTAAACAATAAAAATGGAGAGGAGGTCGAACTTTTAGAAGATTATGAAGAAGTCCGTGCGCTCCCTTTTGAAATGCCGATTATTGGATATAACGAATCCTCGGATTACTCTGTCATCTCTCTTAGGCTCTGGTCTACAAAAGAATCGCCGCGCAATTTTCAATTGCAACGGTTCAATGCCGGATTTTTTGAGCAGGCCGCGGAAAACGTCTCGCTAACCGACGTCCTTTATCCCAATGATGACAACGAAATGGGAAAAAGAATCCGTTTAAAACAGGAATTTTTATTGGTTTCCGCCTCTTTGCAAGATATTTTGCAAAGGACTTTGCGTATTTTCGGCAATCTCAGTGTTTTATCCGATAAAGTCCGGATCCAAATCAATGACACTCATCCCGCCCTGATGATTGCGGAGTTGATCCGCATCCTCATAAAAGATTACGACTTTTCATGGAAAGATGCGCGGGACACTTGTCAGGCATGCTGCAGCTATACAAATCATACAATTCTCAAAGAATCTCTCGAAGAATGGAGAGAAAAGCGGGTAGAGGAGCTGCTTCCACGCCAATTTCGGGTGATTCAAAAACTCAATCAGGAACTTTGCGATGCCGCCAGAAGCCGCTTTCCAAATGATGAAGAGCGGATCAAACGTATTTCGATTATTGAAAACGGGCAAATCCGGATGGCTCATCTTGCGATTTTCGGCTCTCACAAAATCAATGGAGTTGCGAAATTGCATACCCAAATCCTTAAGAAAAAAATCTTCCCGGATTTTGCTGATCTCTATCCAGAAAAATTCACATCGATTACCAATGGAATCGCTCAGCGCCGCTGGCTGTTGAATGCAAATCCCCTCCTTGCGGCGTTTATCTCGAAAAGGATCGGAAAAAGTTGGATCACCAATTTTGCGCAAATTAAAAACCTGGAAAAATTCGCCTCAGATCCAAAATCGCAAGAGGAATTTCTCCAGATCAAGAAAAAAAATAAAGAAAAGCTCATCGAGTTTCTCACGCAAAAAAACCCTCTGCGCGACCGATTGGGAAAAGTGATTTCCCACTCTCCGAATTTAAGTACAGATGCCCTTTTTGATGTGCACATCAAACGATTTCACGAATACAAAAGACAACTTCTCAACGCGCTTCACCTGATTATGGTTTATCAAGAGCTTTTACAAGAGCCATCATCCAGGAAAGTCGCCCGTTTTGCTATTTTCAGCGGAAAAGCCGCGCCTGGCTACAAAATGGCCAAGCAGATTCTCGACCTAGTCTATGCTCTTGGCCGAAGCTTTTCTCAAAACGAGACCATCCAATCCCGTTTGGCGGTGGCATTCATTGAAAATTACAATGTTTCGAAAGCAGAACTCATTATCCCTGCGGCAGACCTTTCTGAACAAATTTCTGCCGCCGGATGGGAAGCTTCAGGAACGGGAAACATGAAACTCGCAATCAATGGAGCTTTAACGATTGGAAGCGAAGATGGATCCAACATTGAAATGCATCATGCAATCACCGATCGATGGTGGCCATTTCAATTTGGCTCTGGCATGGAAGAAAATCAGCGCCCTTACAACCCAAAGGAAATTTATCAAAAAGATCTGCCCATCCGAAAGGCTGTGGACACATTAAAACATGGGACGTTTGCAGATTCTCAAAGAGAAAAAAAATCTTTTGGTAAACTCTTTGAATATCTCATCTCTTCTGATCCATTCCGTGTTTTAAAAGATCTTCGTTCCTATTATGAAACACAAAAAAAAGCAGAAGAATTGTTTCTTCAACCTATGTCCTGGGCTGAAACGGCGATCCAAAATATATCGAAGATGGGATCGTTTTCATCAGATGTTTCCATTCAACATTACGCCAAAGAGATCTGGAATATAGAGCCATGTCCCCTCAATGCGGCGATTTTACAAAAAGTGCGTCAAGAATATTTTGAAAATGATCGCTGCCGGATTGTAAATCATTAAATTTCTCCAAGACGCCATTTTTTAATGAGAACGCTCATCCTTTTTTTCTTTTTTAAAATATTGATGCTCTTATTGAATTGCGCGAGAAGAACAGACTGCTTCCCTTTTAAAACGATGAGATGCAGACCGGCATCGCTTAACGGAGGGCCGGCGATCTTTAATTTTTTAGAAAAAAGATCCGTTACATAGCTTCCCGCAAGAACACGATCGAGAAGCACCCCTTCAATTTCGCCTTGGCTTAGCGCTTCGAGCAAATCGGGAGCGGTTGGATAATTTCGAACCATCAAACCTTCATATTTTTGAAGAAGAAGGACTGCAGGATCGCCAACAATCACCCCAATGTGCTCGCTACTCATCTTATCTAAACTATTTTTAGCAGATCCTTCCGGAACAATTAAAACCGGGCCTAAATCGAGAAAATTGTGCGAAAAATCATAGAGATTTAAATTAAATTCATGTGGGGGCAGAGAGGAAAGGATTGCCTGATAACGCCCCTGCTTCAATCCTTCCAAAAGATTGTCCCAATTCGCCGTAATCCGTTCAAATTCCAATTTATTTTGCTGTGCGACATCGAGAAGGAATTCTTCAACAAACCCATTGACATAAGAGTTTTGCATTCCAAAATTGATAGGATACCAATAAGGATCCACTCCGATTTTAAGAGGGCCGGAAAACAACCCTTTTGAATTGCAGCCGGCTCCGAAAAACAACAAAATCCCAGTGAACAAAGAAACAGTAAAAAACCTAAACATTTTGGGTATATCCTATATGATCATCTTTTAGTTTGCAAAATTTTCAGAAATCGATTTTCGGCGCTTTGAACCCGCCCAAAGGCCAACTTCTGAAGTTTCAAATACTTTTTTAATTCTTTACAAAACACCTTTAATCTTTTATACTTTCCGGCATGTCTATTTCATCTATATCTTGTGTTGATCAAGCTTTTTTCGAAATCGATAAGGAGGATGCGGTAGAATCCTCAGCACGGAAAACACAAACGGTTTGGGCCCGGCTGTATGGCATTGCCTGTGCCCCATTCATAACTATTGTTCATATCCTTAGAAGCTCCATTGGGGCCGTCATTCGCGATGCATTCATATTCCCCTTAAAGTGCTCCTGGATCGCACGTTGGGAAATGGTGAAAAACCAGATGGAAATCGAAGAAGCCTATAGTCGCGATTTTTGGAATCCTGCAAAACCATTGGACCCCAATTGTCAGGATCAGGCCAAAATCCGGGAAAAATTCGCCCCGCCCGTAGACAAAGTCTTTCCCATCCAATTAAAAAACGGCAAAACAGTGGAAATCACCTGCAGAATTATGCAGACGAAAAACATGAGCGATAAGTGTTATAATTTTATCCAGGTATCGGGGCTTTATTCGACAATTTATAATAATATCACAGGCATCCATCCCTATTTATCGGCTTATTTAAATGCAGAAGAAGACGATAGCCAATTGCCTCCAGCACGCTTCATTATTATCAGCCAAAATAATATTAATTACACACCTGCCGATATGGATGAAGCAGGATGGATCCTTTTAGCCACTTTAAAATTAATGCAAAAAGAATTCGGAGAAATCGATCAACTTGTCGCCCACTCGCTGGGGACTGTCTTTATGTCCAATGCTCTCAAACAGGTCAATGACCCAAAATGTCTTCCTAGAAATATTTGCCTGGACCGCGGTCCGATTTCAAGCTGGGAAGTGAGTAAAAAGTATTTGTGGGGCCTTGGCCGCCTCTTTTACCTCTTCGTAGAAGCGAGCGGATGGACCTCAGATGTCGAGCAAAATGTCGTTGATTTTTGTCAAAAATGGACAGATCGGCCCGATTTAGTCATTACAGGGGTAGAGAAGGATCACTATTTTTCCGGAAGCGCGAACTTATGCCTTGGGGAAAAAATCAGGCAAATCGGAAAGATCCATGTATTGGTATTCAACCCTCCCTTGCAATTCATCCATGAAAACGCGCACCATAACCTAAGGCCCGATTTCCTCAATGGCACTTATCTCGCGAACGAATCCAGTTTTATGGCCGAACATGAAACCCTGCCAGGGGCTCTGATCCGCCATTCTCTTTACCGTTCTTAGAAATAGATTATCACTAGCATAGGATTGATTTATGGCAAAAAAGAGAAGGCCTACTCATCCAGGAGAAATTCTTGATGAGGATTACATTAAGCCGCTTAATCTGAATTTGCAAAAACTTGCTGACAGATTGGGGATTGCGAGGAACACTTTGTTTAAGATCAGGTGTGGCACGGCAAGAGTCACTCCTGCACTTGCTCTTTCTTTAGCAGAAGCTTTTGATCTCGCCAAGCAACTGGGCTATCGCACTTATCTCTACTTCATTGCTACAGAAGATCCAACGATTAACATTTCTCGTGTTCAATTCCGAGTAGACCATGGTGGGCACTCAGTGCCTAAAGAAAAAATGATCGAACGTTACAAACGATCCATAGAACTGCTCATGCTGGCCATACACTCATCAAATCGCGCCTATATCTTCGATAACTCTCGTGAGCAACCGATTTGGATTGCTGAAATTACCGATGGAAAAGCTTTGGAAACAAAAACTGAGGAGTTGCCTTACTGGTTTAAGCGAGCTGTTGGAGATAGATTGAAGTATTAGTAGTAAAATTAGTAAGGAAAAATTCGTTTTAATGCTCGGTCACCTGGTGGGATCTACTCCCTGTTTGCAAATTTTTCTTTCATCGTGTAGCCTTTTCAAGGCTTATGATTCCATCCAGGCTTATCCTTAAATCGGGAGAAATATTTTCCGGACTATCGCCAAGCTGGCAGCGAGAAGACTGTTTTGGAGAAGTAGTTTTTACAACCGGAATGACCGGATATGTGGAATCATTAACCGATCCCTCTTTTGCAGGCCAAATCCTTGTGTTTACTTACCCGTTGATTGGCAATTATGCAGCGCCTGATAGGGCTCATTGGGAATCGGGAAAAATTCAGGCAAGCGGCGTAGTGATCGCCTCTTTGGCTCCTGACGTTTTTCATTGGAACCGCCAGATAGGATTTCTCCACTGGCTCCAAAAGGAAAAAATCCCTCTCATTACTGATGTCGATACACGGGCTTTGACCAAGTTTTTAAGGAAAAAAGGCTCTTCTTTGGGGGCGATTTGCCGCGCGACCTCAAATCCCCTTTTCTTTCCCAATCCCAACACCCAAAACCTTCTTGCAACAGTCAGTTCCAAAAAAACTCAAGTCTTTGGCAAGGGATCGAAAAGAGTCATTGCAGTCGATTGCGGGATGAAAGAGAACATTATGCGCTCTTTGCTGCGCTATCCTTTGGAAATCGTCCAAGTCCCCTATAATTATGATTACTCCGATGAACCCTTCGACGCCCTTTTTCTCTCAAATGGTCCAGGCGATCCAAAAAGAGCCACCGCTGTGATCTCTATTTTAAAAAAAGCGTTAAAAAGAGAAAAGCCCACTTTCGGCATTTGCCTGGGCGCTCAACTTTTAGCCTTGGCCATTGGAGCGAAAACGTATAAATTAAAATTCGGGCATCGCGGACAAAACCACCCCTGTCTTGATTTATCCCGCTCAAAAGCGCTGCTCACATCGCAAAATCATGGATATGCAATCGATGAAAAGAGTTTGCCCGATGATTGGCGCGCGACTTTCATCAGCTTAAACGATCGATCGCTGGAAGGAATCGCACACACATCGCTCCCCTTTTTCGCAGTTCAGTTCCATCCTGAAAGCTCGCCGGGGCCAATGGATGGAACCTATTTATTCGATCAATTTTACGAGATGCTATGAATAAGGTATTGATCCTAGGGTCGGGAGGGCTTCGCATCGGCCAGGCAGGCGAATTCGATTACTCCGGTTCTCAAGCGATCAAAGCCTTGAAGGAAGAGGGCATTCGAACCATCCTCATCAATCCAAATATCGCAACTGTTCAAACCGATGCCGAAATGGCCGACGAAGTCTATTTTCAGCCTCTCACTTCGCAAGCTTTAGAAAAAATCATCATAAAAGAACAACCAAACGGGATCCTTTTAAGTTTTGGCGGCCAAACCGCTTTGAATTTGGGGCTTGAATTGGAAGAGCTCGGGATTTTAAAAAAACATCATGTGAATGTGTTGGGTACTTCGGTGGAGACGATCCGCTTAACTGAGGATAGAGATCTTTTTAAAGCCAACTTGTCTCGTATTTCGATTTTGACGCCTCAAGCGATTGCTGTGAACAGCGTCCCTGAAGCGCTTGCCGCGGCCCGCAGCATCGGCTATCCCATCATGCTGCGTGCCGGATTTTCCCTGGGCGGGCTCGGCTCCGGAAAAATTAATTCCGCGGAAGAATTAAAGGACAAAGCGGCCGCTGCGCTTATGGGAGCGTCTCAACTCCTCATCGAAGAGTATCTTTATGGTTGGAAAGAATTCGAGTATGAAATCGTGCGAGACCTGCATGATCAAACTCTTACGATTTGCAGCATGGAAAATCTCGATCCCATGGGCATTCATACGGGCGAGAGCATCGTCGTAGCTCCAACGCAAACTTTGAGCAACTCCGAACATCAGCTTCTGCGCAATGTGGCCATCAGGGCCGCCCGTCATTTCAAGATTCAGGGAGAATGCAATATCCAGTTTGCCCTGAATCCCAAAACAGGCGAATACCGGGTGATTGAAATGAACGCGAGGCTCTCCAGATCCAGCGCTCTTGCCTCCAAAGCGACGGGCTATCCATTGGCGTTTGTCGCCGCCAAACTGGCTCTGGGTTTCAGGCTCGATCAAATTCCCAATGCGATTACAAAAAAAACCACCTCTTTTTTCGAACCAGCGCTCGATTACATCGTTGTAAAAATTCCTCGCTGGGACACTCAAAAACTCAAAAGCGCCGATCGGACCATTGGCACTGAAATGAAAAGCGTTGGCGAGGTCATGGCAATCGGCCGAACATTCGCCGAAGCATTGCAAAAAGGCATCCGGATGCTCAATATCGGTTCTTTCGGCATTGAAGACCCTCCTGAACCCATGGACGATCTTCTCGATGAAATCCAAAAACCGACCGACCTGCGCATTTTTGCCCTCTATCAGTTCTTGCGCCAAGGAACCGTAAAAGACGCTCAAACAATGTCCCAAATCGATCCCTGGTTTTTATCATCTATCCAAAATCTTGCTCAATTTGAAAACAGATTAAAAAAAGAAAACTTAAGCGCTTCGCTTGTAAAACAGGCAAAGCAGCTCGGATTCTCTGATCGCTCAATTGGAAAAATCAAGAAAATGACTGAAGAAGAGGTGCGCTCTTTTAGGTTAAGAAACGGGATCGTCCCGTTTGTCAAGCAAATCGATACGTTGGCCGGCGAATTCGACGCTGAGACCAATTATCTCTACATGAGTTATCAAGCCATCGAACATGACATCGCAAGATCGAAGACGCCCCCTCTTTTTATTCTCGGATCTGGTCCTTATTGTATCGGTTCTTCAGTGGAATTCGATTGGTGCGCCGTCAATATGGCCAGGCATTTAAGAAAAAAAATGAAAGAAAAAGTGGTTTTCATCAACTCGAATCCCGAAACGGTCTCCACCGACTTCGATGAATCGGACAGGCTCTATTTCGAAGAGCTGACGCTGGAAAGAGTGCGTGATATCGCCGATTTTGAAGCCCCTAAAGGGATCATCGTCTCTGTCGGCGGACAGATCGCAAATAATTTGGCCTATCCTCTTGATTGCGCAAATTATCCCATCCTGGGAACGGCCGCCTCAATGATCGATCGCGCAGAAAACCGACATTCGTTTTCTTCGCTACTCTGCAAATTGGGCATCGATCAACCTGCCTGGCAACAAGCGACAACGCTGCAAAAAGCGGAAGAGTTTGCTCAAAAAGCGGGCTACCCCTTACTCATCCGCCCTTCTTATGTCCTATCAGGCGCTGCGATGAACGTTGTGTGGAGCAAAAGCGAATTGAAGCAATACTTAAGCAAAGCTGCGATTGTCTCTCCCAACCATCCGGTTGTCCTATCGAAATTCATCGAAAACGCAAAGGAATTCGAAATCGATGGAGTGGCGCAAAATGGAGACATTGCAGTTTCCGCAATCAGCGAACATGTGGAAAATGCAGGAGTGCATTCAGGCGATGCAACCCTTGTTTTACCGCCGCAACATCTTGACGCGGAAACCATCCGAAGAGGAAAAACAATTTGCGCGGCGATCGTAAAAGCATTACACATTTCCGGACCCTTTAATCTCCAATTCATCGCAAAAGACGATCAAATCAAAGTGATCGAATGCAATGTCCGCGCATCGCGCTCCTTTCCGTTTGTATCGAAGGTAACCCGGACCCATTTTATTCAAATCGCTGCGGAATGCATCTTGAATAAGTACAAAAAAAGAGCATTGGCCGCTCTTGACCTAAGTTGCGTGGGAGTGAAAACATCGCAATTTTCTTATAACAGGCTGAAAGGGGCAGATCCTATCGCAAGCGTTGAAATGGCATCAACAGGAGAAGTGGCTCATATCGGAAGCGGATACCTGGAGACTTTTTTTCTTTCCTGGCTTTCTACCGAACAAACACTCAAAGGAAAACGGCTGTTGATCAGCTGCTCTAAGAAATATCGCCTCAAACTTCTTGCCTCCCTCAAAATTTTAGATGCGAAGGGATGGGACATTTTTGCAACAGAAGGCATGCACGCCTTTTTGACCAGCCACGGAGTCGGCTCTACGCCAGTGTATAAAGTAGGTGAAAACCATGAGCCCAACATTGCAACTCTTATCACAAATCAAAAAATCGATTTGATTCTCAACCTTCCGGAACTTAATGCAAAAAATGACAATAACGTGGGCTTTAAAATCCGGCGCTTCGCCATCGATCATCATATCCCGCTCATTACCAATTCAGAGATCGCCCAGATTGTGTTGCGATGCTTATGCGAACTCAATCTCTCTCTTCTTCCTGTCCGTTCTTGGAAAGAATTAACCCAGAAAGAATGAATCCAGAAAGAATGAATTCAAGTTTCTCAGTGAAAAATTTACTCATTAAAGCCGCCCTTCGCTTCAGCCCAAAATGCGGGATGGATAAAACGCCTGCCAGAATTTTAGTTGTTGCGACAACCGCCATGGGAGATACTCTTTGGGCAACGCCTGCTATTGAATCGCTTCGCAAATCATTTCCCGATTGCCACCTGGCCGCTCTTACCTCTTCCATAGGCATGCAAATTCTCGGAAACAACCCAAATCTGGATCAGCTGTTTTTGCTCAAAGAGCCTCTCTTGCCCAGGTTGTGGCCGTTAAGAAAAGCTCTTGTGGCAGAAAAATTTGACACGGTGCTCCTCTTTCACGCATCCCAGCGGCTCACCCTGCCCCTTTGCGCCTCTATTGGAGCTTCGACCATCGTCGGCACAGCGGGAATCAATAAAGGACTCGATTCCCTCTTAACTCACCCGCTTCCCAATCTCTATCAACACGAAATTGCGCGCAGACTGCAAATGGTGCAAACAATTGGCGGTCAAATTCACTCTGAAACCCTCTCTTTTTTTCTAGAAGAAAAACAGCTCAAAAAAAAGGATCTTTGGGTAGCCCTTCACCCGGGATCAAAAGACTCTTTTAAAAGATGGCCGGAAACAAATTTTGGCGAACTGGGAGCGATGTTGCAAAAAAATCTCGGCTGCAACATCTTAATTACCGGCGGCGCAGGGGAAGAAAAACTCATGCAAAAAACAGCCTCCCTCATCCCGGGCGCCATCCTGGAACGAAATTTACCTCTCCGCTGTTTTGCAGCCCGCCTAAAGCAAATCGATCTTCTGGTGTGCAATGACACCGGCCCTTTCCACCTCGCCGCGGCTGTAAAAACACCGGTGATTGGAATTTTTGCCGCAACGGACCCGTTTCTTTGCGGACCCTATAAAGCATCGAATGCCATTGCGATCGCAAAAAAAAATTCCTGCACCCCTTGTCTCAAGAGAAAATGCCGCTCCCCTTTTTGCCTACTGCAAATTGGGACTTGTGAAGTTTATGACGCTGCTATAAAAATGTTGCAATGACTTTAAGCACACTCACTTTCAAAAAAGACCTCTTGCGTCACCAAAGGTTCGTCGATTTTGAGGATTATTTTGGCCGATTTTCTTGTTTTTTTGAGGGGATAGTATACGAATGTTGATACAATCCCCTCAAAAAAACAAGAAAATCGGCTCAAAAGAACCTCAAAATCGACAGAACTTTGGTGACGCAAGAGGTCTAAAGTCGAACCTCATTTCGATCGCAGACCTTGTAAAAGAGGATTTACATCTTGTCATCCAAACAGCTGCCGAGTTAAATGTAGCGCCGCACAGCGACCTTTTCAAAGGTCTGATTCTTGCAAACTGTTTTTTTGAGCCGTCCACCAGGACCCGCCTCTCTTTTGAGACGGCAATGATCCGTGGAGGCGGTTCTACCATCGGATTTTCAGGCGTTGAAGGCATTTCCATAAAAAAAGAGGAATCGCTTTCGGATACGATCCGAACGATCGGCTCTTATGCAGACGTAATCGTGATCCGCCATCCTCAAGAAGGCGCTGCCCGAGAGGCTGCGAATGCGACTTCAAAACCTGTCATCAACGCGGGGGATGGGGCCAATCAACACCCCACTCAAGCGCTTATCGATCTTTATTCGATTCAAACATGCCAAAACCGCCTTGACTCGCTCCATATCGCGATCGTCGGAGATTTGAAATTCGGCCGTACCGTGCATTCGTTATGCCAGGCGCTTGCGCATTTCAATGCGCGGCTCTATTTTGTGTCCCCTGAATCTCTTGCCCTCCCTGAACCCCTGGCAGACGAACTCAAAAAACAGGGGGTCCAATTTTCTTACCATTCCCATTTCAAAGACGTGCTGCCAAAAATCGATATTTTTTATATGACCCGAATGCAAAAAGAACGTTTTTCTTCAGAAGAGGTGTTTACCTCAACTCCCTGGCGATTGCAAAAGGAGCACCTGGAAAGGGTCAAACCCAATTTTCGCATCCTCCACCCAATGCCAAGAGTCGATGAAATCGACCGGGAAATTGATGCGACTCCGTATGCGTACTATTTTCAACAAGCGGCGCATGGTACTTTAGTGCGCATGGCTCTTTTAGGCCTGATGTTGGGGCGGCTGCCCTGAACCTCTCCGAATGAACCCATAACTTTAGAGGGTGTCTACAATGTGAGCTTCTGTCGATTTTTGAGTTCTTTTGAGCCGATTTTCGATTCAAATTGTGGGGGTAATACCATTTATCAAAAATAATGTTCACTTTGGCAAGGAAGCTGCACAAATTTTTGTGTCTGGAGCGAGCGACCATTGCCGAACGGCAAGGCGCGAGTGAAGACCAAAAATTTGTTGCAAAGCTGACGTAGCCAAAGTGAACATTATTTTTGATAAATGGTATAATATCAACTTTCGTATATGACCCCCACAATTTGAATCGAAAATCGGCCAAAATAATCCCAAAAATCGACGAAGCCTCACTTTGTAGACACCCTCTTAGGTTTGTAGTTTGAGCAATGGAAATTCACGATTTTGAATCGTTTGTTTGCGCCACCATTCAGGCAAGGTTTTGAGTTTAAGCAGTTGATTGCAATAGCGTAGCGACTCTTCATAATGATTCGCATAGTAAGAGCAAATCGATAATTGAAAAAGAAGGCCATACTGATCAATCCAATCCATATTAAACAATGCATCTTTTTCCACAGGTTTTTTATGCGAAAAAGCTGTCTTTATAAATTCATAAGATTTGACGTATTCTTCTTCTTGATTCCAAATTTCAGCCAAATAATAGACCGGCTCCAAGCGGTGAGGACGAAATCGATGAGCGTCTAATAACGCCTCAACCACTACATTATTTGACAAACCCATTTTTTTTAACATCAAAGCGCTTTGTAATTTTGCCCAAAATGTCTCCTCTACCCAGCCCCCCATCGCAATCCGCTTTTGAAACCACTGAAGCGCTTTGCCTGGCTCATCCGCATCCCGATAGCTTTCAGCAAGATAAAAAGCATAACGGCCATTCGTTGGATTTTCTTCCAACGCCTTTGTCAAAAGAGCGATATTTTTTAGAAATTTTTGCTTTGGATCTTTATGACTGGCTCCCCCTTCTAAAGAAACATATTTCACGTTAGAAAGGACATCTGATGAAACCGGCTGAGGAGCATCCAGATATTCATGCGTCACCCCCACCCATTTCCAGGGAACATCAGACCTTACAAGCTGCGGTTTTAGATAGCTGAATTCTTCGGTTCCTCGCCACATCATGTACATGTCAGCTGTAAGTTCCTCAAAATGAGGCTCTCCTTCGAAACGCAACACATCATCCGCATCCATGAACAGGATATAATCACCGTGTCCTTGAGCAAGTTCAAGCGCCTGATTGCGATTGATTTCGAAATTTTTCCAAGGCCTGTGGTGCAATTCTCCAGGAATGTTCCCTAAAAAAGATCTGATGATCTGTTGGGTTCGATCCTTGGAACCCGTATCGACGATGACCCAATAATCAATCACTTCGTTTACTGAGGAGAGGCACCGTTCGATGACATCTTGCTCATCTTTTACAATCATATTTAAACAGATTTCAACTTTCGAAAAAAGTAAACAAGGAAAGCATAAACACATAATAAGAAACTGTTGTCGAATGCGACAACGGTTTCTAATCCAAGACAAATTAATAGGTTGATGATAGAAGGCATTTAAAAGGGTGGCTATTACGAAAAAGGCTGTTTGGACTGTCATTTCGCTGCTTATTCTGCTGGTCAGCCTTGATTTTATGGTCACGATATTTTTAGATATAGGGAAAAAAATTTTCAATCAAAAGTCTGTAGACCTCTCTTTTTCAAAAGCGCTATCGATGAAAAAAAAGGGTCAGGACCGTCGAGCGAAACAACCCAAGAAACCTTTCCCTTTTCTCCCAAGAAGGGTACTTCTCAGCCATAATAAAGGCTATGGGGATGCCGCTGGGGTTCCGTATGGAAGCGACTACACCACGCTCGGGGCTTTTTTCGCTTCAGATTACAGTCCAGGCTCTGTCTATCCGTTTCTTGATCTTCGAGCGCACCGGTTTGATAATGATACCTATGCCTTAAATATCGGGATCGGCGGAAGATATATCCCGGAGGCCCATTCTTTTTGCCAAATGTTTGGAGTGAATGTATTTTATGATTGGCGTCAAGGATGTTTAAATCAATACAATCAAGTCGGAGTTGGCGTTGAAATTTTAGGCAGGCGATGGGATATTCGCGCAAATGGGTATATCCCGGTGGGGGCAAAAACAGCAAAGCTCACTTGCGTGTTCAATCAATATGAGGGGGGCTATGTTATTTCCCATGAAATGACAGAAATTACAACATACGCCTGCAATGCGGAAGTTGGATGGCTTGCGATTGCTTCGAAAAATTTTCTCCTCTATTTCGCAGGAGGCCCTTATTCCCTCAGTCGAAAATCGCGTTGTTTTGACACGATTTTGGGTGGTGAAGTGCGCGTTCGCCCGCAATATAAAGATTATATCTTTGTTGATGCCCGCTATTCCTATGACAATTATTATCAATCGATCTGGCAAATCACGTGGACGATCAACTTACCCCTTTATCAAATCAAGGGGCAAAATAAAAAACCGTGCAAGCTGAAAGACAGACAAATCTATCAACCTGTCGAGCGCTTTGAAACCATGCCCCTCATTAATCGCTCGTGCTGGAAGGCAAATTTTTGATGACGCTCCAAAAAGAGCCTTTTGTCTCGATCTTTATGCCGTTTTCTATAGAAAACCGCTCCAGCACTTCTGTAAGAAAAGGATCTTGGCCCATATTGCCGCATAGCAAGGTGAATAAAGGGAGCGCGCGATATAAAGATGTGAGGTTTCGTTGCATCAAATGATGGAATTCTTGAAAATCTCGTTGGAAGTTCGTGAGCAGCGAATTGCGGTAATAGGTTAAATCGAGAAATACGGCGTAGGAACGGGGGATCTGGTAAAGAATGCTGTAAAAATTCTTGTGTAGGAGGTCGTAGGTCATATCAAAATGCAAAAGCGCAATTTTTTCTTTGTTGCTGTCGAATTGATATTGCAGAAAGGGATCTGTGATATATCGATCAAAAGACTCAAAAGTATCGCGAGATAGCCAGGGATCATATAGATACATACGCAAAAGATTGGGGCAGCTATCCGCTAATTGAAAAGGGCGGGCGGCCGCTAAAAATCCTTTATAAACAAGATAGTCGTATTCAGAGAGGATCTCCGAGAGATCTTCGAGGTCTTGGGCGGTAAATCGAGTCGCCTCTACTTGAGAGAACGCAACGTCGTGCATTTTGACTTTTCTTTGCGTTTCCCGTATGAGATCTTTCCAATACGTAAAATAGGCTTTATCCCATTTCGCAGTTCCCAGGTCGCTCATTTTTTTTTCTAAAAATGGCTGGGTGACTTCAGACCAATCATGCACGATGACGATCGGCAAATCCTCATAAAGGGGATCTAAGAAAGTATGTTCTACGATCGGAATGCATTGAAACATCAAAGCTTCCCATGTTCGCAGACAATCTGTTTCCAAACCTACAGGGGAAAAAGTGAAGTAGGAAGCCGCCAAATCTTGATAAAAAAGATCTCGGGACATGCCTTGATAAGGGCGGTCGCTTCTATTTTTACTCAAGCAATAAGGGGCATCTTCGAATTGTTTTACAATTAAATCTCGCTGGCCAAATGTTCTTGGATAATGATTCATGTAGAGCAAATGTTTTTTAAAAAAGGGACGCTCCGGGAAAGTTACGAAGAATTCTTCCGGATCACACGCAGCTATCATCAAAGCGATGTTCGGGCCCATGGGGATTTGAAATAACTTCGGGTGGTAGCTGAAAATGATATTCCTACAGAACCAGGCCGCACATTTTGGATCATATAACAATTTTTGTAATACAGGATCAGGCAACCAACTGCCTACGTCGCATGAGCAGAGAATATAAGGATGGGCGATCAAGTCGTGTACTTGATTGACAAACCAGTGCAAATACCAAACGTTAAGGTAAATGAGATCGCCGCACTGGACAAGGCTCGGATCGAATGATGCGGTATTTTGATCGATGATATGGTCTGCCACCTTGCGAAATGTTAAATGGCTGATGAATGGATCGTAACCGGGATGACCGATCATTTTGCGATCCGGTTCATAGTAATGAGCCGGCACCGGAATTTCTACCCCTTGAAGCGCCGAGTAAAAAACAAGAAAAAACATCCACATACTTTAAATCCGGTGCAATGGCGGCATGCACTCTATTGGGAGGAGGCCGAGATACGCTTCTTTATCTTCTCTGACTACAGTGAAGATGAGACGCTTGCCGCTATGATCCAAATTGAGGCCATAGCATCTTTCAATTCCTTGATGTAAAAAAGCGAAAGCATGCGAATATTTTTCGATTTTGAGCTCTTGGTTTAAATAAAGAAACCGGTGTAAATAAGCTCTTGTGGAATCGGGATAATGGACGATTTCATGGACGAGAAGAAGGTAGCCTTCCTTGTAGGAAATCGGAGGGGCGGAGCCTCGCAGTGTTGAAAAATTCAAATCAACGGCCTGTTCGAGGAAGGAATGGCAGATTCCGGTTTTTAGATCTGGCGTATAGATGGTAAAAGGGTCGTAGGAATAGATCAGATGCAGAGCGCCGCAATGGATGAAAGGGAGCCAGTTTTTTTCAGCGCGATATGAATCAGGCCCAATAAGGGGAATCAATTGGGTGATCTCCCCTTGCGAAAATCGGCATAAAGAGACTTGGGAAACTCCATTCGGGTTCGTGTCAGCCGTGGTAGAAAGGCACCAATCCTCCCCTTGATATTCAAAAAGCCTTACATCCTCCAACCCCTCCACATTCAAGGGTCGATATCGCTGGCGAATGAGCTTCTCTTCGATCTCTTGTTGGAAAGTGACTTGAAATTTCTTGTCGAGCTCCAAGTAAAAATTTCTGGTTCGAAAAACCCCGGACGGATCGTTTGTGGCAAAAATTTTACGCCCCTGTTGGGTATAGTTGATTGCGCTGCAAAGCATTTTATATCCATTTTCCGTTTTTACAAAAGAGAGGGTCATTGGGTGGTACGATTCGGGAGAATCGCCCGTGACAGGAGGCAAGGAGAGCTCGATCGATTGAAAATCTGTGTTCTCAAGATAAGGGGAATAAAAAAATAGATTCCGCCCATTTTGATCCCGAATCCAGTAAGGGATATTTTTTTGCACAAGCAGCCGATTGCAGGCTTCGAGCCCCTCTTTGAGAAAACGGGTATAATAGGCTGTGATTCCAATTTCTTCATCAAATTGATATCTTTGAAAAGAGGGATAGTCGAAATAGGTTTGTTCGAGAGGAGCTTGGATGCGGCGTCCATAATCAGCAAAGAGAAAGGCCAGTTCGTTTTTTCCAGATTCGCGATAATACGTCGCGATTTTTTGAATGGGATCGGGAAGATTTGGACAATATTGATGAGCTTCTAAATACCAATGAAGCGCCTTGTCCCATTGTTTTAATTCCTGATAACAGGCCCCGATCATAAATTTCGAAAACCAAATCTCCTCCTTGCCGGCACCTGAATCGATCCTTTTTTGATACAATTCAATGGCTGTTTCAAATTCTCTTGCCCCTTTATAGGCTTGAGCTAACCGCAAAAGAGTCCGTCCGTGGAAGGGTTGCCGATCGTAATTCTCGATCAAACTTGGGATCTCTTCATGGAGCGTTGTATAGCCCCCGTGGATGGAGATGCCATCGAGTTTTTTCGCAAGGCCGGTTTCTAAGCCAAACCATTGGGGATGCCTGCCTTCAAAGCACATCCAGGGAACCGATGCCAAAAGCAGGCGCTTTTCAAAAGTGGAACACTGCAGCGAGGGGGAGGTTTCGAAAACAAGATAAGAGCATTCTTTTAAGTCATTTTTTTGGAATCGATCGATGACATCAAGGATGCAATCTCCTTCCAGCCAAAGAAAATAGGTTCTCTCGAGGGCAAATCGATACTCCTGTAAGAGCTTTCGGGCCGCTTTCAGAGCAAATAGGGGCGGAGGATCGGAACATTCCTGATAGCATGTCAGGAGGTAAGGAATATCCTCTTGTTCAAGCCATTCCCTTGCGATGGTTTCCGTGCAATCGCTGCTACCGGTATCAATGATGCACGCGGCGTCGATCAATCCACCGACGCTTTTTAAGCAATCGAAAAGAAACGCCTCTTGATTTTTGGTTGCCATCACCAGGCAAATTTTCACCTCTTTTTCAAAAAATGCTCCGAAACTCGGATTCACAAAAAGAATCAGCAAGCACGAGAACAGGTATACCCAAAGTGATTCAAAAGTTGGCTTTTGGGCGGGATTGAAAGCTGCCGAAAATCGATTCTTGAAAAGGGGGTTGTATTCTTCAATACTAGCCCCCTTTTCAGGAATCGATTTTCGGCGCTTTGAACCCGCCCAAAGGCCAACTTTTGAATCACTTTGGGTATATATACCGAAACAATCACTTTTCATAAATTTTAAATTCACAGCGTCGGTTCACTTTCCAGTCATCTTGAGTGTGGCCCAAAGCCATCGGTTGTTCTTTTCCTCTCGAAACAGTATATATTCGATGTAAATCCGCCCCTTGCTTTACCAGAAAAGAGCGGATGTAATTGGCTCTTCTCAAGCCAAGGGCCATATTATAACTGGCCGATGCCCTTTCATCGCAATGGCCTGCGATCACGAGATAGATGTTTGGATTTTGCTTTAAGCAGCTGGCCATTTGAGAGATCAGTTCTACTTCATGTGTGTCTTTTAAGACGTGCTGGTCGGTGTCGAAATGGACAGACTTGAAAAAAGCCCGGAGCCGATCCGGAGCGGCATAAAATTCGCTTAAAACAGGCACTCCTTTTTGACCCGGAATCCCTTTGGGTTGGGGAAGGGCCGAATCCGCCAAATAGGGATTTTTCAGGTCGGAATCTCGCAGAGGAATGAATTCATTATCATAAGGGCCTAAGAATTCCTCATCCGAGGTCAAAAGCCTCGATTCATATTCTTTGCCGAAGATCGCATCCATTCCGCGATGCATGTAGCGGCCGGCAGTTTTTAGATCTTCCCATGTTTGATTGCTATTGCGGGCGCAACTTGCTCCCACAGATAAGATTGCAATGGAAACAAAAAGTTTGTACATTCCTTCCTCGCACGTCTCTTAGACCTTCCTTCAGGTCTGTCGCTTAATCTAACTCAAAGAGCTATTTTGAGTACATTATCTCGTTTCCCAGTAAGGAAAACGTTTTTGTCCGGAGCCTTTAGAAATTCGAATAGGATCTGGTTGTAAAAGGTTGATCAGATACAATTCGCAGCTTTCGCTTGTTTCCGTGTTGTAGACGAGATGATTGTTATCCGGCGCC
>DATIHO010000018.1:0-10398 GCA_035480615.1 Chlamydiales bacterium
ACCCCCCAAAAAACAAACCGAAAATCGGCTCAAAAGAACCCCAAAATCGACAGAAGCGAAATCCGTTAACAGTCTCTTACACCCTTGCCTGAGAGAAAATTTTATGGCAAGGGGTTTTACCCAAAGGCCAACTTTTGAATCACTTTGGGTATATTATTCGCAACTTGCCCCAAATGAAATATCCCATGAGAAACGCTAATGAAGCGACGTAAAGCCATCCCATAAGATAAAATATGTCATTGATCGCAAGCATGGAAGCTTGCTGATCCAAAGCTTTATTGAGGGATTGCAGCACAGCAGAATCTTGGGGTTGTGGGGTGAAGGGGTTGAATAGCGTCAAGGCCGAACCGACTCTTTCATGGTGAAAAATCGACCTTCTCTCCCACATCGTCGTAAACACCGAAGCGCCGACCGCTCCCGAAAGAGCCCGAAAAAAATGAAAAATCCCCACTGCACTGGAAAGATCTTGCGGTAAAATGTGCTGAATACTGATTTGGATAAGCGGGGTGATATAGCAAATAAATCCGAGACCCATGAGAAACCGGGAAAATCCGATATGTTCGATATCGACTGACGTAAGGAACGACGAGGTATAAAAGGCCGAAAGAGCAAAGGCCAGAAAACTCAATGCAAGGGTGAGAAGATTGCCGATTTTTTTGATGAGAAGCGGCGTCGCTAAAGTCAGCAGAATCGGCCCTATTCCTAAAGGTGCGACAGCAATTCCCGCTTTGATGGCGTCGTAACCCATAAATTCTTGAAGCCAAAGAGGGATAATCACAATCGACCCGAAATAAATTCCGTATGTTACGAAGAGAAGGAGGATTGCGAATGAGAAGGAAAAAATTTTGAGCAGCCTGATCTGAAAAAATGGATAGGGTGTTTCCAATTCTCGGATAATGAAGAAGACCGTCATGACGATACAGGTGAGAAATGCAGCGCGGATTGAGCTTGAATTCCACCAATCCCACTGCTGCCCTTTATCGAGAAAGATCTGAAAGCAAGTGACAGCGATAACGATAAGAAAAATTCCGAAGATGTCGCTTTTGATTGTTTCGATCTCCGTTTCACGATCGCGTAAAAGCCACCAAAGGACGATGAAGCATCCGATCCCAATCGGAATATTGATATAGAAAATCCATGACCAATGGTACCAATAGGCGATGTAACCTCCAAACAGAGGGCCGAGGACAGGTCCCGTAATGACTGTCATGCTCCAAATCGATAAATCTCTGGCCCGGTGCTCTGGCTTGGCCTCTTTGATAAGAAGGGCTTGGCTTAAAGGAAGCATCGGTCCTGCTACAAGACCTTGGATGAACCGGGCGCTGGAAAGGATGAGAATGTTAGGAGCTAGCCCGCAGATCCAGGAAAAAAATGTAAATAAGGCGATAGAAAAAAGAACGAGCCGCACTTGGCCGACTCGGCGAACTAGCCAGCCTGTCAGTGCGAGTCCGATCGCATTGCCGATCGAAAAGAAAGTGATGACATAGATTCCCTCCTCGACGCTTACGGATAATCCTCCCGCGATATAAGGGATTGCAATATTCGCGATCGAATAGTCCAAGACGATCAAAAAAGTCACAAGCGAGACGAAGAATAAAAAAAGGCAGCGTTGCACAGATGTAAAGGGGAGCGGTGCGGTGTTCATGACAGGTTACAAGAACAATTTTGGGTTAGAATCTCCTGGATCATCTCGTCGACTCCTTTGAGTTCGTTTGCGTAAATGTCGGTTTGATAGATCGGACGATTCATTTTCGTTGCAGGAAGCCTTGCTCCCGATCTGTCATGAGTATCGATTGTCACTGTCATGGATAGGCCAAGCACGAGCGGGCGCTCTTTCAGCTCTTCTCCGTTCAAGTTGATTTTGACCGGCACCCGTTGAATGATCTTGATCCAATTACCAGTGGCGTTTTGCGGAGGGAGAATCGAGAACACGCTTCCAGTTCCTGGATTCAGACCTGCAATGCGCCCTCGAAAGATCGTGTCCTGGCCATACATATCGGCAATGAGTTTGACCGGCTGGCCGATCCGGATATTTTTCAGTTCCACTTCGCGAAAGTTGGCATCGACCCAAATCTCTTCGAGAGGAACGAGCGCCATTAAAGGTTCTGCCGCTTCCACCCACTGACCCACTTGAACGTTCCGCTGTGTGATGATCCCCGATGTCGGCGCTAAAACCGTACACCTGTGCAGAGCCAAATAAGATTTTTTCACAGCGGCTTTGGCCATCTCGACTCTCGGATGGGTGAACGGGGTCGTATTTTGGATCTCAGCAACGGCTTCGGCCCATTCTTTCTCCGTTTCAGCCAAAGCGGCGAGCGCTGCCGCAAAATCCAATTCGCTATGTTCAAAATCTTCGCGGGACACGCTCCCATCTTCAACGAGATCCGCTCGATGTTCATAATCCACACGTGCTCTAGCTACTTTTGCCTCAAAGACTTTCATTTTAGAGCTGAGCTCTTCTGTTTTCAAAAACATCTGCACAACATCTCGAACAGCCTGGGCCAAATCGGCCTTTGCTTTTCCTAAAGCGATCTCGAAATCATGCCGATTGAGTTCAACGAGAGGTTGTCCTTTTGCAACCATCTGGGCATTATCCGCCAAAATCGAAACGACGATCCCTTTTTCGAACGGCTTGATGACAATCATGTTCCCGTTGACGTAGGCATCATTGGTCTTTTCTTTAAACTGTCCCCATACAACCCAATAGAAGAGCCATCCAATGGCGACGATCAGAAAAAAAAGAATCGCCCAGATCCAAATTTTCGTATAATGATTGCTTTTTACAGATTGCATATCATTCCCCGTCACTGAAGCCACCCCCCAATTGCCGGACCAGTTCGATTTCGGCAAGCTGCGTGCCATATTCGATCGTCGCGAGGATCAGTTGTTTTTGCAAAACTATATCTCGAGCTGATAACCTATCGGACCGCGTGGCAAGGGCTCCGGCATAGCGGCGAAAAGCGATGGTTTCTTGAGAAAGAGCTACACGTAGCGATTGTTTTCTGATTTCGATTTCTTGCAAGAGCGCATTGATTTTCGTCAAGCTATCAGCGACTTCCCGTGCCGCTTCCAGGATCAATTGGTTGTATGAATAAACCGCCCCATTGAAGTCGGCGAGTTTTTCATAAAGTTGCGCCCGAATCCGACCTGCCGTGAAAATCGGCAAATGGATCGCAGGCAGTGCAGCCAAGTTCCAGTTCTCTTTTTTGAAAAGTTTTGAAAACAACACGCTTTCCGTTCCCAGGACTGCTCTTAAATTGATGTTCGGATAGAAATCGGTCTTAGCGGCATCCACCTGTTTGGCTGCTGCTTCAAGCCTCCGTCTTAATGCGATCAAATCGGGCCTTCTGCCAATCAAATCCAGCCCGAGCGTTTCAGGCAGGGCGAGTCGCAGAGGCTTGGGGTCGCTTTGACGAATGTCCAAATGTTCGTCCTGTTGCATACCGGCTAGCGCCTTCAATTTGTGGATATGTCCGTCGATATCGCTACACAGTTCTTTGAGTTCAGCCTCTATATCCAAAGTGTCTGCCCGGGCTGCAAGAGGCTCGAATGCCGTGTCTATTGCTCTCTCTTGCCTCTGCACGGCGATTTGAATGACAGAATCGTGGGTTTCTTTCCGCTCTTCGAGCAGTTGCTTCTTCCGTAAGAGGAACTGCAATTCGAAATAGGTATAAGCGATCGAAGTGGCCATTATCAGTTCAGCTTGCATCATTTCGGCCGAGCTCGCTGCAATCTCGCCCAAGGCCGATTGGAACAGATCGCGGTTTTTTCCCCAAAAATCAAATTCATAATAAAAGGATAAGCCAATATAAAAATCGTTGATGGTCGCAGGGAATGTCGGGGCAAACGCTCGCAAAAAACCTTCTCGGCTCAAATGAGTCCACACATCCAGCGTATCAAGATCCAGTTCGGGATAAAGAGCGGCTTTTTTTTGCAAAGCCACTTGAGCCGCAGCCTTCAACCGCTCTTGTGCCAGCAACAAACTGGGACTGCTCTGCAAGCCTCGATCGATCAATGTGCTCAATACCGCATCGTCGAATTGCTCCCACCATTTTTGCTGTACCCATTCTCCTGCTTCGAATCCGCCTGAGCGAATCGCTTCCTGAACAGCCGAGGAAACGCCGCAAGAAGATTCAGGAATAGCTTGCTGCGATTCTGGAATCCGGACGCATCCGCTAAGGACCAATAAAAATAAAATTCGCCTCATTTATCCTTAATGACGTAAAACCCAGTACTTCAGGACGAGTGCAAGGTATGGAGACCCTACTTTTTGATCGCCAATCGACCGAAAGAATCCCAAAAATCGACGAAGCCTGGGTGTTAAGACAGCTTCTAAGCAGCTTATAAAAAAATATTAAATGAGATTCAACTCTTGAATCATTTTCGAGATATTTTGGCCGCTTTTTGATCGAAAATCGGCTCAAAAGAACCGAAAAATCGACAGAAACGAAGTTCGTAGACAGTCTTTTATACCGAAACAACCTGAAGAATCGGGAATTTGACAAGGAGGCGGCGCAGTTTTTTGCGTCTGGAGTGAGCGACCATTGCCAAGGGCCAAGGCGCGAGCAGACCAAAAAAAATGCTGCCAAGCCGACGTCGTCAAAAACCGATTCTTCAGGTTGTTTCGGTATATTTCAAAAGATTGACATAAATGAACGGAATATTGTAAAACATTCTTGTTAAATTGGTGGAGTATGACAGTAAACAATATTCTTAATTCCAGCTTGAGGGAGAGCAATGAACCTCTTTTTTTAGGAGGAGCAAGCTTGACTCAAGACAATTTTTCAGACTCTGCAACAATCCATGAGGTTTCTTCAAAAGCAATTTTTGGGATTCCAAATGAGATTAAAAGTAACGATATAGGAACAGTAATTTCTGTACTTCCGGAGGAGTATAACGATGATGATATAGCAAAACTAAATCAAGTGGCTCATCACCCATTCTTTCAAGATATTGATATCAAAGATACGCAAGCGTTGATAAGAAATGATCTGAAAAATATTGCTCATGCAGTACATGTGAAAATTCAACAGAATATGTTTGATGTTTTGAGCGGACAAAAATTTTATTGTGAGTTTAGCAATGATCAATGTGTAGTTTCTATTGAATGCGATCCTGGTATAGGACAATCCATTACAAAACGGATCACCTTCTCTTCTCATGCTAGTTTGCGCATAGCAGAAAGAGGTCTTACGAGATATGAGGAAATTTTCAACACTCTTAGCCACCCCAGTGCATGGACAGATCCCAAGGCCGATTCCAAGGGAAATTTCTATCGCACAGTCTGTTCTCCCTATGCAGAGATCATGTTGGGCAGAAATGAGGTCAATGATGCCGATCACATTATTACTCTGTACCATATACATCAAGGTCGATTTGAGAAATTTCTGCAAAAGGTAGATGTCTATGTACGAACAGAAATAGAAAAATTAACGAAGCCAAAGAAACCAGAAGCAGAAATTGCCGAGGAGCAAGCTAGATCGGCGCGGGTAAGACAGGGAAAAATAGCCAAGCAAGCCAGGATAATAGAGGAAAGACGGCTCGACTTTCGCAATTTATTGCCTTTCGGATTTTCCTCCTCTATTGATTATGGCGGACCAAAAACACCTCACGAGAGACAACAATGAGAATTATTTTAGACCCAGAGGAGCAGAATTTCCTAATTGAGCACCAAGTTTTAGAAGACCTTCTGCAACAGACAGCGCAGGCAAACAAAAAAATTGTTGTTGATATTTCAGAGTCTGTTGCCAAGAAGATAGAGGATTTATGTTACGAGCGCTTCAGAGTAATCGGTCCTGATGATCTTGATGAAAAGGGCAATCCAACTTCGGCAGGTTTTTGCTGCGACAAGCTCAGGAACAAACTTCATACAGCACTGTCTAAACATCAATCTTGTCATATTTTATAGCAGGCGCTAATGCTTTTTTAATGTAGAGGCGGGGGCTTCCTGATTTGATTTTTTCTTTGGGGCGCAAAAATGGCTCCCGGGACAATCAGTCGCTTTGCATAACGCTCCAGGAGAAACAGCCGAACACATGGAATAATAGCCCTCGGAAGGGCATTGCCAAATCACAATATATGGAGTTAAAGAAGTCTTTGGAGTTCCCGGATGAATATAACTGGTCGGGTTGAGATTGCTGGTAAAATTTTTTTGCTGTCCCGGCTGAATGGAAAATTGTCCAAGAAAAGTACCATCCGACGCTTGAATTGTGGCGGTTAAAATAAAAGGCGAGTCATTCCAAAGAAGAATCGATCCATCATTTGTGCCGGCGTTTGCAAATATTGGCAATATCAAAGCAAAAAATAAGTTTTTCATCGCTGCTGAGAAATGTTCGTAAAATAGGCAGAGCGCAAATCAATCTGTCCCAAGGGAGAAAGAGATACTTCTGCGAACTGGGGGTTTTTAATGAAGTTTAAAGAAAAATGAAAAATGGGGATAATGGGCATTTCTTCCATAAGAATCTCTTCCGCTTTTTTTAACAATTCGCTTCTCTCTTTTTCTATCTCACATATATAGGAGCGATTTAAAAGATCAATATATTTTTGATTTTCCCAACCTGTATTATTCGCTCCGCCCTCCTTATATTTAAATACTTCAAGAAAATTAATCGGATCGTCGAAATCAGCCGTCCAGGAACCTGCGGCGATCTGATATTCCCCATTAGATATGCGCTGAAAAAAAGTCTTAGGTTCAATCGCTTCTAAATGCACTTTGATGCGAAGGGTACTTTCCCATTGGTTTTGAATGGCTTGAGCGATTGATGCATTGCGTTCGGAATTGAGGTAGCTGATTGTGAGCGGATCTTCAAAATGCGGATTTAAAACCTCTATGTTTCTATCTTGAAAATACCCTTGTTTCTGAAGACCCATTTGAGGCGGCACTAAACTTCTTGCCGCTTCTTCTCCTCCTTGAAGAACATGATTCACGATTTTTTCACGATCGATTGCAAAAGCTAAAGAGCGGCGTACTTTTGGATCGGCAAGAAGATTTGGTTTCCCTTTGATCTGAGGCGCTGTATTGATCCGATAAAAAGCAGTCGCCAAAAAGGGGCTCACTTCAAGCTGCTTGCTATTTTTTAAGTTTTTCATTGCATCAGGAGGGATTGAAGAGAGCGGAGAGCCGCTCCAATCGAGCTTGCCCTTTTCAAACATTTGCAAAGCAGTATCGGGCGTAGTAATAAAAAAATCGATCGAAGAGAGCCGAACTGTATTTTCTTCCCAATAGAGAGCGTTTTTAGAAAACCCGAGCCGGTTTGCATGCTCCCAGGTTGTTAAAACAAAAGGTCCATTGCATACAAGAGTTGCCGCAGCCGTACACCATTGACTGTTTTTAGCAACAATGGTTGAAGGCACAGGAAAAAATACAGGAAGAGTTAAAAGCTTTAAAAAATAAGGAGTGGGTTGTTCCAGCTCAACCAATAACGTACATTCATCCAATGCCTGAACGCCTACAGCTTCCAGGTCCACTTCTCCCATCTTGGCTTTTCTTGCATTTTTAATTGGATACAAATAGTGAGCAACATCCGATGCAAAACAGGGATCGAGAACTGTTTTCCAGCTGGTTGCAAAATCAAAAGCTGTCAATGGATCATGATTCGACCAATAGGATTTCCGTAAATGAAACACAAAACGGAGACGCTCATTGTCAATCTCCACCTTATCTGCAATGGCCAATTCTGCCTCTCCGTTTTGAGACATTCGAGTCAATCCTTCGAAAAGCATCCGAATCAAAGTGATGCTTTCCAAATCCCTTGCCCTTCTCGGATCAAGTACAGTGGGATCCCTCGAAAGATTCAACCTGGCTATCTGCAGCTGGGATGGTTTTTCCCTTGAACAACTGCTAAAAAACAAGAAAAACAGGATGCATAAACGAATCATGAGATTCCTACAGTTTCTCCGAGTTGTTCTTCAATCTCCAAAAGCCGATTGTATTTTGCTACGCGTTCAGATCGAGAAAGAGAACCGGTTTTAATTTGACCTGTTTGCAAGCCTACGGCGAGATCGGCAATAGTTGTGTCTTCGGTTTCTCCGGAGCGATGGGAAATGACAGTAGCGTAATGATTGTTTTTCGCAAGACGAATGGTTTCGATAGTTTCAGTAAGCGTCCCGATTTGATTCACTTTGATAAGAATGGAATTACCAACGGATAAATCAATTGCTTTCTGTAAAAATTGCACATTTGTCACAAAAATATCATCGCCGACGAGTTGAATCTTTTCACCCAGTTTTTGGGTCAGAAGAACCCATCCATCCCAATCATTTTCATCAAGGCCGTCTTCAATTGTATCAATTGGATAGCGGTGTATTAATTTTGTTAAATAATCAATTTGTTCCTCTGATGTGTTTGCCTTGTAAGGTCGGCTCGCCTCTTTTTTCTTTTTTTCAATGTATTGTTGTTTTATGTAAAATTCTGATGCAGCCGAATCGATGGCAAGAGTAAAATCTTTGCCGGGTGTGTAGCCGGCCTTTTCGATGCTTTCAAGGATAAGATCGAGAGCCTCTTCATTCGAAGTAAGCAATGGAGCAAATCCTCCCTCGTCGCCCACATTTGTGTTCAATCCTTTTGTTTTTAGGATCGATTTGAGTTTATGAAATACTTCCGCGCTCCATCGGATCGCTTCCCGGAAGGTAGAAGCGCCGATCGGGCGGATCATGAATTCCTGGAAATCCAATCCGTTATCTGCATGCGCTCCCCCGTTGAGAATATTTAACATTGGGCGGGGAAGGAGACGGGCATTTGGATTCAGGTAGCAATACAGAGGCTTTCGTGTAGCAGCGGCGGCGCATTTAGCCATCGCAAGAGAGGCGCCGAGAAGCGCATTGGCTCCAAGGCCACTTTTATTTGGGGTCCCGTCTAAATCAATCATCGCCCGATCATTCGCCTCCTGCTCAAAAACAGATCTTCCTTTTAACAGATTCTGTAATGGGCCGTTCACATTTGCAACTGCTTGCAATACCCCTTTTCCACCATAACGGTTTGAATCATTGTCCCGTAATTCAACCGCTTCGTTTTTTCCTGTAGACGCTCCGGAGGGAACTGCGGCTTTAGCTTCAAAGCCATCTTGTGTGCGGATGACGACCTCTATTGTGGGATTCCCGCGGGAATCGAGAATTTCAAGGGCATGGCAAGATGCAATTTTGGACATTATCCACTCCAGGTTTTAGATTGAGACCCACCGGAGATTTCTTCCAGCAAGTTGACATAGGATTCATAACGCAAGGGGGCGATAGAACCCTTTTCTAGCGCGTGCAAAACTTTGCAGCCGGGTTCTTGGATATGCATGCAATCGGGATATTTGCATTTTTTAGCAAATGGGAAGAAATCATGAAAATGGGCGATTACGTCTGGTTTTGTTAAATCCCAGATGCCAAAACTTCGAATTCCGGGTGTATCGACACAATAGCCCCCGCATGGAAGCAAAATCAGCTCGGCGCTTGTCGTTGTATGAGATCCTTTTGCAGTTTTTATTGCGAGATCACCCACTTTTAGATCAAATCCAAAACAGGCATTCAAAAGGGAAGATTTTCCAACGCCCGATTGGCCGGAAAAAACCGAAGTCTTATTGTGCAAAAGAGATCGGAGAGCCTCTAACCCTACTTTCGAAGCGGCGCTTACCGAAAAAATGGGGAGCCCCAAAGGGATATAAGCAGCCAGAAACTCTTTATATCGATCGCGCTCTTCTTGAGATGCCTTTGGCAAGAGATCAATTTTGTTGATCGCGATCACCGGATGGATATTCCCTTTTTCAGCGGCAATGAGATATCGATCGACAAGGGCAGGTTTTAACGGCGGGTTTACAATCGAAACGGCGATAATTACCTGATCGACATTGACTGCCATGAGCTGTTCTTTTCTGCCGCTAATATCAGTTCGGCCAAGCACTGAAGTACGCGGTTCTACCTGAACAATGACCTTCTCCTCGCTGCATCGCACCCAATCGCCGACCGCAATCAGATTTTTTACCTGGGAGGTATCTTTTTTCATGAGTCCTTTTAAAGAACAAAGAACAGGGCTGCCTTCAAAATCGACAAAAGCTCCTTCTCCAGAAATGGACACGACCCTTCCTCGCAGTAAATGGTGCGCCGTGTCTTCAGAATTTTTAAAGAGGTCCGTTTTTTTAAATTTTGAACGGTCTGTTTTTTGAGCGATTTTCCGCTCTTTGCGAAATTGCTTTCGATCGTGCGAATGAAATAGCTCTTCATCATCCCAATGTTTCAAAGCGGCCCTCTCATCGCATATAAAAGAATTGCACCCGCCGATGCGACATTCAGAGACTCGGCTTGCTTTTTCATGGGAATATGAACTTTTGTCCCTAAAGTATTTGCCCAAAATGAGATGCCCTGCCCTTCATTGCTTAACACAAGGGCTAAAGGGGCCTTGAAGGAAAGGGCGGAGAC
>DATIHO010000019.1:0-20052 GCA_035480615.1 Chlamydiales bacterium
TCCATCCCCTCGATCATCTCTTTATTCATGTGGCTTGCTTTGATGATCTCAGCATCCAATACAGTTTTTGTAAGCGGAACGGGGTCCGCTTCCGTTTTTGTCAATTTGATTTTTTTCATTCTTCGTATCTGGTCGTTTATTGTTTTGATTCAATTAATTAGGGAAGTTCAAGGGTTTTCTTTGCCTCGAACGTTGTTGAACGTATTTCTTGCGTGGCTTATTTTTTGGATAGTTTCTATTTTGTTATTTTTTGTTTTTAGATTATTCTATATAAACATTCTATAATAATTTTACTTCTGCATTGCTGTTCATTAATTGCATTTTAATTTAATATGAAATTATATATGAAATTAGATAAAACCCATTGGATCAAAATCTGGACAGAACCTCGCAAAACAATTTCTAAAATTGTTAGCAAGGATCCAAATCAAAACCTTTGGATTTTAGCCTGGATTTATGGTTTTTTATCTTTGTTAAACGGCTCCCAATCGCTTCTATTGGGAGATTATGTGCATTTTGCTCTGATTCTTGTTTTGTCGATTCTCATTGCTCCTTTTTGGGGGATGCTGATTTTCTCTGTTTGGAGCTGGGTCGTTCAGGGGATTGGAAAAATATTGAAAGGGCAAGGGAATTTTTCTTCTATACGCGCCGCATTTGCCTGGTCTTGCGTCCCTTTAATAATCAACATTTTCCTTTGGATGCTTCTGTTATTTATATTTGATAGCTCCCTTTTTCAAACTCCTCAAATGGGCGGCGGAATGGGACTTCTCATTTTCATTTTGATTGCAAAATTAATTGTGATTATCTGGTCTTTAGTGATTTATATTAATGCGCTTGCGGAAGTGCAGCAATTTTCCATCGCCCGTTCAATCATAAATATTTTGATTTCCTGGATTGTAGTGGGTGCTGCGATTGCTTTGATTTGGATAGGAATCGGCTTTTTAGTTTCTTCACCTCCCTCTCACGTGGGGGGCCGAATGTGGCTTAAAAATTGGACTGTTGGCTGTACCAAAATAGCACAAGTCGATGATCTGGAAACAATTGTTAATTCATTTTAAGGATAGGTGCAACGATGAAAAAAATTTTCTGTTTATTCCTGGTTTTTGCGGCATCTTATGCATCTGCTGATCATTGGAACCAGTTTCACACAAAAAACAAGGAATGCTCGATTTCATTTCCAGAGCAACCGACCCTTTTTCAACAATCATTGAAAGTGGCCAGCGGAGAGCACCTCCATTATGATATTTATTTAGCTCCATTTCAAAATAAAGGAATTTTCATGCTTCTCGTAGCTACCTATCCTCATCCATTGACAGGAGGGCATGAGGTAGCGGGATTAGAGGGACTTTTGAAGGGAATTGTCGGGCATAATCCTGAAAACAAGTTAATTTTTGCGGAACTGGTTACTCATGAAGGGAAACCGGCAATGACTTTTCTCGTGCAAAGTGTTTCCAATTATTTTAGAGGGCAAGCGCTTATGTCCGAAAACAAGCTGTTTTTAATTGCAATGGAAGGACGCAAAACCGAATTGGATGAAAGCATGTTTGGCAAGTTTCTTGAGTCGTTTCAAATCAGTCATTAAAATTAGGAATGTTATTGTGCAATAAACAGATCAGGGGTATAATAGCAAGACACAAACTGATTTTATCAAAGGCGTCATGAAAAAAATCGATCCGATTATTTTTGATTTGTCAAAAAGCTTGGGATTTAGTCTATACTGCCTTCCTTTGGTTTGGGATCGCTTTTTTTGCCAATATCCTTTTGCAGAAAAATTTTATGCACTTCATAAAAATTCTATTCGTTGTCAAATTTATGAAACCAATAGAAATATTTTATAGACTTGAAAGTCATAGAGAAAACATGTAATCATTGTGCATTTTCAAAGAGAAAGTGAGAAAAATGACTTCTAATCTCTATCTTTTATTTAACACTCCTATCAGAGTCTGTGCTTCACTGACCGTTATCAGTACGGCCGTTTTTGTGAGCATGCGCAGCTTATTCCAAGCGGCACAACACAGGGGGACCCCCGAACCTTTTTTGGATACTCCTCCTTCCTATGAGCATATTTCGGGAGCATTGGATGCTATATACCATTGCCCTTGGGCGGACGATATCATAGGTTGTTTCAAGACGGGCTTGAAAAAAAACCCTATCATACGTCCATTGTCTTGCTCGGTTACAGAAAATAATTTGATAGATATAGTCAATTGTTCGCTAGAATTGGATCAAAAAATTGTTGAAAAAGTGAAAGTTACCGCATTTTTAATTCTGTTAGGAGCCATTTGGTACACGACGCTGCCAACGGGCCATCAAAACAAGGAAAAAGCACATCCATGAATACGCAATCAATTTTAAACTTTTGCCAATCATTCTCTTCCCAAATTGGGATCGAACCCTCCTATTGCCCGTCCCTTGAAACAATGGATAAGATCGCAGAGTGGATCTGCGAAGCAATCCGCCCTGTCGTAACTCTTGCAAAGTGGGGTTGGAAGGCAAGCGGAGAGCACTATGGACCTTCTGGACAAGCACTCTATTGTTTGCTTGTAGGAGCCATTGGTTATAACGGTTACTATCGCCTTTATCCAAAGCGAGAGGTTATTGCACTTGATTGCTGTAGAAAGAATAGGCATCCCTCGCCTTCTTGCCATCCCTGAATTTCAAGCGATGACCGGAGTCGCCTTTATTCCGGAGCTTGATTTTGAAAGCGTGTCTTTTGCTCAAAAGATCGCGGCCAAGATTCGCAAGGTTCATGCTAAAGGCAAACTGCCTCGCGAACAGCTATGGCGCGGCAGCTATTATAAAAATGAAATCCAAACCCTTTTTTTTCCAAAAACTACCATCCGCTGGATCGATGATGCAATTGGGTGGGGTGTTTTTTCAGCCAAAGCTTTTAAAAAGGGGGAGTTTGTAGCTGAATATAGTGGAAAAGTGAGAAAACGGACAAGGAAAGATGCCAAAAATGCATATTGCTTTGAATATGCACTTACATCAAATATTCGAATGCCCTATCTCATCGATGCGCAAGACCAGGGAGGAATCGCCCGGTTTATCAATCATAGCAGCCGACCGAATCTTTGCCCTATGCTAGTCACATTCAATTGGGTCAATCATGTTATTTTAGTTGCAAAGGAAGACATTCGAGAGGGCATCCAGATTTGCTTTGACTATGGAGCTGATTACTGGTCATCTCGCCGCACCGTGCCAAAAAATCTGATTTTCGTGTAATTTTATTCCCACGAATGAGATGTTTTTATCTTTTTTTTGCTTTGAGCGCATTTGCTACGGTCAATGAACCGTTTCGATGGGAAATTTTCAGCGGATACCGCAATGATTCTCTCCATTGGCATTTGCAAACCGGAGGCAGCGGCGCTCTCAATACAAGTGCAATCTATCGCGATGTGCAATTTTGGGAAAATGGATTGAATATCCAGACAATCAACCGCGATCTCGCTTTTTATCTTTGCGCAAGCTACGGAGCGATCGGGGGAGGGGGGACGGTTTTTAATCGATATGCAAATCTTCCATTTGCCTCAAACGAGCCCGAGTTTCGCTTTACCCCAAATGGATGGACGGCTGACACATCGGGCTATTTTGGTTACGCAGTGAACTTAACGGCCGATCGCACCTATAAAGTCATTTTGATTCCGCTCTTTGGATATTCAGCTCATGTTGAACATATTCGGGCAAAAGATGGGCATCCGGACCCGCTATTGTCAACAGATGCGATAGGAGCCGACTTTTACACGATGAGCGCTTCTTTGCCTGGAGCTTGCCATTTAACCTGGTATGGGATCTTTTTGGGGGCGGGTTTTAAAGTTGAACCGGGAGGAAGGCTTATTTTGAGTGGAGGATATAGCTATCATTGGCTCCACGCTCGATTTAGATCGAGATATAAAACAAACATCTCTCTTTTCGATCCAAATCCAATCAGTCGCGAGGAAGATGCATTTGCTTTTCACACAAAGGGGAGTGGGAACTTGGGACAAACAGGGTGGGGTCAAATTGATTATGTGATTTCTAAAGATTGGCGAGCAGGCTTTGGAGCGCAAATCCATTACTACTCCACAGAACTTCTCAACACGAAACTTCATGAAAAATCTATATTTCTTACCCCTTCCAACCCTCCTTTATCAATGACTTTTGAACAAAAACTCAAAATTCGCTGGACTTCCATATCTGGCTGGTTCATGCTTTCCAGGCAGTTTTAGAATGAATGACCCACACTCTTATTCACACTCTGGCCAACACTCCGGTTCGCGGCTGCCTCCTCGAGATCAGCTTGTAATGGGGCTTCACGCCGTATGCGAAATTCTTCTTCATGCGCCCGATCGCCTCATCCGCGTCTATGCGAATGAGCCGCAGAAACAGGGAAGGAAATCAAAACTTCTCGAGTTATGCTCTGCCAAAGGAATCCCTGTGATCCCAACATCGGAAGACACCCTTGCTAAAATGACAGGATCCGATTCCCATCAAATGGTTGCCGCTCATGTCAAGGGGCGCAATTTTCTCGATATAAAACAATTCCTCCAGCAAATTGGGAAAAAGCAACGTTCGCTTGTTTTAATGGCTGACCAGATCTTTGATCCGCAAAATTTTGGATCGTTGATTCGAAGCGCTGAATGTTTAGGGGCCGATGCCATTGTCTGGTCGAAAAATCGAGGGGTTGACATCACGCCAATTGTGGCAAAATCGAGTTCCGGCGCAAGCGAACTGCTCCCGTTAATCCGAATCTCCAATTTAGCTGAAGCGGTTGGACAATTTCAAGCCAATGGATTTGAAGCAGTCGCCTCAATTGCCGATCCTCATGCCGAATCTCTATTCAGTTTTCAATTTACTCCAAAAACGCTTTTGATCGTTGGATCCGAAGGGGAGGGGATTCAGCCGCTGATCCGAAAAAAAGCCGACCGCTCTATTTTTATTCCGATGCAAGGAAAGATCGCTTCGTTGAATGTCTCGCAAACAGCTGCTCTACTCATGGGATTTTATACCATTCGCAACAAATAATTAGATCATAGTGTCTTCTTATTCAATTACTTGTCCGTTTTTGGTGAAAATTTAAAGTGAAACTTTAAAAATTCACCGAAATCAGGTAGACTGGGTACTATGATTTATAGACATAGGACAATCGAATCTGGCCTCAAAGAGGCGCTTCGCACGTTTCCCGCGATATTAGTGACGGGAAGCCGCCAAGCGGGAAAAACCACTTTGCTTCGCAATCTTCTTCCCGATTATGAATACATGGGCATTTTATCTCCCATCGCCTCCGCTGTTCCCGTCTCGCGAGGAGCGCTGGCAATGCCTTGGAGTAGTGAGCTTTAGAGTCAAATGGTTTTCGGCCATGTGAGAGATACTGTGGTGCGCCCATGACGAGCCAACCAGACAGCGATGCCCATTTCCAATGTTTTAGCTCGAGCAATTGCCTCTTCGAGCGCATCCCACCCCTGCAAAGTATGCGCATCATCGAGAAGGTCTAAAATTTCATTATAGTAATTATTTCCTACGTCGACCATCCCTTCCTCTACACACTGAACCAAACTCATTTGAAGCGTTTCAAGATTTTTTAATACTGTTTCTTTTGCAATGGAAAATTGGAAGCTTTTTGGCATGATTCTTCAGGTTGTTTCGGTATATTAAAAATATGTCTTGGTATTCATTTTTTCGCAAGGATGTTGGGGTAAGAGAGTGTCTGCATATTAACGTTTCGTCGAGTTTTTGGATTATTTTGGCCGATTTTCGATTAAAAATTGGGGGGTCATATACGAAAGCTGATATTACCCCCCAATTTTTAATCGAAAATCGGCTCAAAAGAACCGAAAAATCGACTGAAATTTAATTTGCAGACACTCTCTAAATGATTCAACAATGTTAAAAAGATATTTTGTCTTTTAAAGATATGTAATTTGTGATACAATTTATATTGTTCAATAAATCTTATTTGTAATTAAAGGGAAAATAATATGACAACATCAAGCATTAAAAGTTTAAATAATTTTGATAGGAAAACATACAATGATTTCCGAGCAAATGCGGCCATCCGTTTGGATTCTTCCAAGAAACTGGTCATTGCATCCAACTGCTTCGAAGACAATCTAGCATTTTTTACAGAAGAGAATTGGAAAAACACTGAGGCGTTTCTAGAAGCGTCTGCAAAGACACAGGCCGTAATGGAAAAACTTCAACAAGAAAACGTCGCTCTCGATCCGATCCAAATAACGGAAAAAAAGAGAGGGATCTTCGGGGTGAAAACAATAAAAACAGCAAAAGATCCTTTTATAATAAATAACACAATTCAGGAAAATATAAATAATGAATTGGTTGTAAAAGCTATTCAAGGAGCACGAACAATAAATGCCCCAGAGCCGGAGAAGGCTGCAGTTGTTCAACCGAAGGCCTCTTTAACAAAAAAACTCGTGGTTGGATTGACAACTGTTGCAGCCATCAGCCTAACTGCATATGGCGCATATGCCTGGATTCCCTCTGTGGCAACCAATGTCGATATCGCGAAGGAATGGCTAAAAAACACCAATCCACAGGCTCATCTTCAATCAGTGATAAAATGGGCTCAGTCTTTCTTTCAAGCATCACAAAATAATTAAGTGAGTCCTTTTGCGTGCAAATGGGGCGCGCTGCTCTGAATTCAATAGCGCCCCCTACCCCCCAACCTTAACATAACATATATTATCAGACCTTGTTTCCAGAAGGTTCTAGAATCTCCTCTTTCTTAGTTTTGCCATTCTCTCTATACACCTATAATCATGGATGTAGAAGAGCTCTATACCCGGCTGCAAAGCCGGTGCGAAGGATTGACCGGGCCGGAAGCCTCCAAGCGGTTAAAAGAGGCAGGCCCGAATACGTTAAATCCTGTCAAAAAATGGAAAAAAACTCTTCTTTTCTTTTCACAGTTTACAAACCCTCTGATCCTTCTTTTAATTGGAGCTGGCATTCTCTCCTTTGCTTTAGGCGATCATATTGATATGACCGTTATTTGGATGATTGTAGGCTTAAGCGGCGTTCTTGGATTTATTCAAGAGCTTGGTGCTGCGACAGCTTTAGAAAAATTATTGGCATTAGTTGTCGACCAGGCCACTCTCATCCGGGAGGGAAAAGAGATGAAAATTCCCCTGTCAGAAGTGGTTCCGGGAGATCTCCTGGTTCTTCGGGCAGGCGATGTGATTCCAGCAGATGCTGTATTGAGCAAAGTAAATCATTTGTTTGTCAATGAATCGGCGCTGACGGGAGAAAGCTTCCCCATTGAAAAAACCTTTGCCGACTCAATTTTTTTAGGAACAAATATCGTAAGCGGATTTGGAATTGCTGTTGTCGAGCGGACAGGAAAAAAAACAAAATACGGAGAAATGACGGAAAGCGCCAGATTTCATCCGCCCGACACCGCTTTTGAAACTGGCGTGCGCTCATTTAGCGCGTTTTTGCTCGAATTAACAGTAGGAATTACAGTCACTCTTTTTGTGCTAAACATTTTTTTAAAAAAACCAGTGATCGATTCTTTGCTTTTTTCTCTTGCGATTGCTGTTGGATTGACGCCGCAGCTTCTTCCTGCAATCATTTCAGTGAACCTTTCCCATGGAGCAAGAAGGATGGCGAAAAAAAAAGTAATTGTGAAGCGGCTGGCATCTCTTGAGAATTTTGGACAAATGAATATCCTTTGCTCAGATAAAACCGGGACTTTGACGGAAGGAAAAATTGAATCTTCCGCAAATGTGGGAGCCAGTGGAAATGAATCTCAAAAAGTTTTACTTTACGCCTTTCTCAATGCAAAATTTCAAGAAGGGTATGAAAATCCATTAGATAAAGCGCTTTTAGAAAAACTGCAATATGAAACGGCAGGTTGGGAAAAAAAAGGGGAACTTCCCTACGATTTCGAAAGAAAGCGGATCGCGGTATTTTTGCAGCATGAAGATCTGAACATCTCCATTGTTAAAGGCGCGTTTTATTCGATATTGCCTCTATGCAATCGAATCGAATGGGAAGATGGGTCAATGGAAGAAATTGGAGACCAAACAAAAGAGCAGCTCATAGCCATTTTTCAAGATCATAGCTCCCAGGGGAAACGGATTTTAGGGCTTGCATATGGAGAGGACGAGAGTGAAGAGAATTTAATTTTTCTGGGATTTTTAATGTTTTCAGATGCAATCAGGCCGAAAATTCAAGAAGTTTTGCAAGAGATGAAACGCAAGGGGCTGACCTTGAGAATATTGACTGGAGACCGTCAAGAAGCGGCCGGGTTTTTCGCATCTGCGATAGGGATTGAAGGCGGAGGGTTGATTACAGGAGAAGAATTGGATCGTTTAGGAGAAGAAGATCTAAAAAAAGCTGTCAATGAGAAGATCGTATTCGCAGAAATTGATCCGCGGCAAAAAGAAAAAATCATCAAAATTTTGCGCGCCCTTGGAAATGTCGTTGGGTATTTGGGAGATGGAGTCAATGATGCTATCGCTCTTCACGCAGCGGATATTGGAATTTCCGTAAATAACGGTTCTCCTGCGGCAAAAGAAGCGTCAGATATCGTCTTAATGAAAAAAGATCTTTCCGTATTAAAAGATGGAATTGAAGAAGGCAGAATAACTTTTACCAATACCTTGAAATACGTGTACATGGCGACTTCCGCAAATTTTGGAAATATGATCAGCATGGCCGGGTCATCGCTTTTTCTAAGCTTTCTGCCCATTCTCCCAAAACAAATTTTATTGACGAATTTTTTTAGCGATCTTCCAGAAATGGCTCTAGCTACAGACAATGTAGATAGAGAAACTGTTGAAAAACCGCTAAAATGGGATTTAAAATTGATTCGAAGATTTATGGCGGTGTTTGGGTTAATTAATTCAATTACAGATTATATTACATTTTTTGTGCTTCTTTATTGGTTTAAAGCAGATATGAATCTATTCCGCACCGCCTGGACAATGGAAAATATCATTACAGCCGCCCTGATTGTCCTGGCGCTTCGCACTCACCGCCTTATTTTTCAATCTAAACCGGGAAACTTCTTGCTCTTTTCTGTGCTATTCGTAGCCATTTTCGCCCCCTTTCTCCCCTATACCCCCTTAGGAAAGCTTTTTAGCTTTCAACCGGTTCCCCTGATCTTTTACGCTGCGCTTGCGGGGATTATCGGTTGGTTTTTTCTCTCTAATGAAATTGCGAAATATTTCTTTTTCCGACGGTATAAGAAGCTGTCCTAAACTTTAGCTTCTGTCGATTTTGGGGTTCTTTTGAGCCGACTTTTGGTTCTTTTTGCGGGGGTAGTATCAAACTTCGTATACCACCCCCGCAAAAAGAACCAAAAATCGGCCAAAATAATCCCCAAAATCGACGAAGCCTGGGTTTTAGGACAGCTTCTAAAGGAAAAATTATGGCATCCGTGACATTTTCAGATCTCAATCGAAAGCTGGATGGCTGGTTTTTGTCCAAAAAAAAATCTGCGAATATTCAGCAAAAAGCATACAAATTGATGGCTGATCGATTGAATGACTTTTCTGTATTGCCCCTTGATCTGGAGGAAGAGAAACAATTTTTTGTGAAATTACGTAAAAAAATGACTCCCGTCAATGACGAGCGCGGTCTGAAATCGAAAAAATTGCAGTTGGTCGCTCTTTGCAAAGGGTTGGAGCGTGATGCGGAAGACTATATCGACCGGTTTGCATCAAATCCCATTTCCGTTTTTCAGCAGGATCTTCCAAAATGTTCCGAAATAGAGCAGCATGTTGAAACGTTCTCGGACATGTGCCTGGATTTATTGCTCCATCATCCGGGGAAAAAATACAAAGAAACGAGAAGGGCGGTCATTGCCCTTCGAAGGCAATGCGCAAAGTATCAATCTCGGGTATCGGCCATTGAAAAGAGCTTGGAGTCAGATCGCTTAAGGGCTGTCTGGATACAGCGGAATAGGGGTGCTGGTTTTTTCGAAACAATTTTCCGCAACTTTCAATCCCTTTCAAAGGTATTCTTGAATCGCTTTTCTTGACAGCAATCTTGTTATTTCTTACGCTACCTGAATTAGATATGCGCAAGATTGTTTTTTATCCTTTATTCTTCGCTTTATCTCTTTTTTCTTTGGAAGAGGAGGGATTCATCTGGGAGGAAGGGTCCGTTATCGAATGCAATGATGCTTTGCAAGAAGCGATGCGAGAGGGAAACTGGTGGGCGGTCATCGATTACGCCGAGATCATTTCCGATCAATTTCCTCAAAGCCCTTTTGCCGGGGACATGGCTTTTTTGATTGGGGAAGCTTACTACAAACTTGGGCAGCTTGAGCTTGCAAATGCCCGGTTTACTTCCTATTTGAATCATTCAACTTCTCCCAAGCATTTTGAAGAAACGATCCATTATAAATTCAATGTGGCGGAACAATTTCGAAACGGGGCGAAAAAGCCCCTTTTCGGCTCGCGTAAATTGCCAAAAATAGTCTCGGGGGAAGACGATGCTCTTGCGATTTATGACGAGGTCATTACGGGGCTTCCCCATGATGAAATCGCGGCCCGGGCAATGCTTGGAAAAGCGGAACTCCAGCTCCGTGTCGAAGATTTTAAGCCCAGCCTGGAAACGCTCGATCTTTTGATTCGTCGCTTTCCAAAACATGAATTGGCGGCGCAAGGGTATCTCGAAAAAAGTCGTGTGTATCTTAAGCAATGTCAGGAAAAATGCTTGGATCCGGCTCTTTTAGACTTAGCTGAGGTGAACCTGCGTAAATTCAAAATCGCTTTCCCAAGAGAGAGCCGCATTTGCGAGGCAGAGAAAGATTTCGCTGAAATGCAAGAAATTTTTGCCGAAAATCTCATGGAAACGGGCCGTTTTTTCCAAAAGACGAAGAAAGTGGCCGCCTCGCTCATCTATTATTCAAAAGTTCTCTCCCATTATCCCACTACGAAAGCGGCAAGTGAAGCGAAGGAAAAGCTGGAAAATCTCCAGTAATGGGGTAAGAGACTGTCTACGAACTTCGGTTTCGTCGAGTTTTTGGATTATTTTGGCCGCTTTTCGATCCAAAAGCTGGGGGCAATATCGACAAAAGTATATTGTCCCCCAGCTTTTGGATCGAAAAGCGGCTCAAAAGAACCGAAAAATCGACAGAAACGAAGTTCGTAGACAGTCTCTAAGAGCGATAGCGCTGGTCGCTTTGTTGCAAGGGTGCGGTTATCAATGGCAGCCCAAATGTTTTCCAAACCATGTTAGGCCGACGATTGCAGTCCCTTATGTATCGGGGGATGCTGACGGCTCCCTGACGCAAGAGCTCATTCGTTCCCTTGTGATTTCCGGAGTTGGAGAGCTAAGGCAATGGGGAGCCGATTATCGGCTTCAGGTCACAATTGTCAAAGCGGAAGGAGAGACGATCGGTTATCGACGAGATCGGCAGCAAATCAACGGAGAGAGCAAAAAAAACCTTTTAGCTTCGGAAAAGCGAAAAACGTTATGTGTAGAGGCGGCTCTTTATGAGGCGGATTCGGAAAAATTGTTAAAAGGACCTTTTACGATTGACGCTCGTGTGGATTTTGATTATGTGGATGGGGATTCAATCCAGGATTTGGTGTTTGTTGATCCACACGGAGTGAATCAGGTGGTACTCCCTTTTTCTTTAGGCCAATTGGAGTCAGGTGAGGCGGCGGAAGAGGCGGCGATGCGTCCTTTGCGAGTTTGGATAGCTAAAAAAATCATCGATGCGATTTTTGCTGGATGAATCACTTCGGTATATATATCCAAAGGCCGATTTTTGAATCAATTTGGGTATAGGTCATGATTAGAAAAGTTCTTTTTCAGGATGCTGACATTCAAGAACTGCACTCGATTCTCTGTTGGTTGCGCGATGAGCTTGCCAAGAAAGGGCTTAAACAAAAGATAGTCCATCAGATTGAATTGGCAGTAGAGGAGGCTTTAAGCAATATCATCGAACATGGTTTTGAAAATAAAAAAGAAAAAATCGAAGTTGGGATCAAATGGAGCCCAAATCGTTTAGAGATTATTATTCGCGATTGGGCGCCTCCCTTCGATCCGCTGGGAAATCCATCTGTTATCGATCTAAATGCTTCTTTGGAAAAAAGGCAGATTGGTGGATTGGGTATTCATATTATGAAACAATCCGTGGACGAGTTTATCTATCAAAGAAAGGAGAATGCAAATGTATTGACTCTCATTAAGAGGGTGTCTATAAAGTGACAGTTTGGATGAAAAATATTTTTCTATTTTCCCTTTTGGCTAAGACATTTATTTTGTATGCGGCTCCTGTGGGCAATACAATGGCTCCCGCATTGATTCAGGAAGGATTTGTGATTCCGTGCGATTCCTGGGTTGATTTGCGCATTGGCTATGAGGGGGATTTTGTAGGTGATGGAAGGATGGAGCAGATTGAACAAGGCTCCGGCCGGGTTGACACCTTTCAACAATATACCAATTCCGCTACCTTCACGTTCAATGCCCTCGACAGGGTCGATCTATTCGGCATCTTGGGGTCTTCTCGCGTTTGCGCTGATTGGCGGTATGACTTATCAGAGGCGATTACTCGCATTCAAATTGAAACTCTTTATCATTTTTTGTGGGGCATTGGAGGACGAGTCCTACTTTTTGAATGGGAAAAGATGGGGTTGGGGTTTGGAGGGCGCTACTCCTATTGCCATTACAGACCTTCCTGGCTCACGACGAATGCAGTGCCGATAAGCACAGAAGGAGCCCGTGTGACTTGGAGGCAATGGCAGATTGATTTAAGCCTTTCCTATCAAATTGATTTATTTACTCCTTATCTGGGAGTCAAATATTCTAACGAAACTGTAAAACTTGGCATTTTTTCTGTTCCTGTTTCGAGCAGCGGACTTGGAATCAATCATTTTGAAAATAAAAATCCGGTCGGAATCTATATTGGTTGTTCCATTTCAAATTGTAAGTATTTTATGTTGAATATCGAAGGACGACTGATAGATGAAGATGCGGTTACAATTTCCGGTGATTTGCGGTTTTAGTTTTTATTTGCCTATAGCGCTTTTTGCAGCGCCTATTGGGAATCCTTCAGCGCCATCTACTCTTGAACAGGGAATTTTTATTCCCGATACGAGTTGGACCAATTTCCAATGGGGCGTTGCGGGAAACTGGCTGGCGCAGCAACGATTTTGTGCGAGAACTTCCAGTCAAACGTTTGGTTTGCGTCGTGCGGACATTCGGGGAGTCTCGGAACTCGGCAACGCTACTTGGAATATTGCTGAAAGACTCAATCTTCAGATCGAATTGGGATCGGGACAATTTCAATGGAAATGGAAACAAAATCACAACATTGCAATTTCCGGCCATCTAAAGGGCGGTTTACTTTGGAGCGGCAGCGCAAAGTTCATTATTTTTGAAATCAAAGACACCTCTTTCGCGGCTGACGTATGTGCAGGGGGGTGGGATTGGATGCAAGGGTATGCTGATGCCAATGGAATTCCGCTCTCTGCCCACATTGATTCTGAAATGAGATTTTGGCAAGCTGGCTCTGCCCTGTCTCAAAAAATCGGACTTTTTATCCCTTATATTGGAATGGCTGCCAATCGATCCCGCATAAAAATAAGCAAACCGGAATTTGGGATTGGGTGGCTCCGATCCCGCCACACTCTTGGACCATTTTTCGGTTGTACAGTCACAAATGGAACCGATATTGCATTGAATATGGAGTGGAGGACAGGTTTTGAACAGGCTGGCACGTTTTCAGGACAAATCCGGTTTTAAGCAGCCACGCCTAAATATTTGTCATTTTGGCCGCGCCAAAGCTGCCGAATTTCGACGATCGACTGGCATTGTATTGATTAATACTATGCCAGTTGCGATCGTCGAAATTCGGCGCTTTCGCGCAGGCCAAAATGACAAATATTTAGGCGTGGCTGCTTAAGCTGTTACGGCTTGTCTAGCAGATGTTTAAAATCAATGATCGAAGAAAAAAAATCACTCTCTACTACGTTTTCATTCATTCCATTTACATGAATCAAAACAGGTCGTATTGAGATGTTTTTTGGAAGAGTTATGCTTCGAATCTTCTGCCTTACTTCATCAATAACACTTCTGGTAAGCTCTTGGCCGCTAAATTTAATTTCACACAAATAACACGTTCCGAATTTTGTTTGAATCATGTAATCAATTTGACAACCTGACCGACCTTTAGCTTTACGTTGGAAAAATGGATTGTCATTGATAATCTCAGAGGGATCAATATTGAGAATATGTTGTATTGTCTTGCGATTGCTGAGTACAAGATTTTCAAATTGCAACCCCATTGCCGATTGCCATTGAGGTAACAGCTTTAATCCCTGTCTTGTGATTCTCTTTTTATTTGGCTCGATATACTTCAAATAAAACCTTAAATAATTGTCTTTAATTCGATAATGACTCAACTTTGAATCTTCCCCTGTTTTAAGATGCCATGTAAAATCTTGAGAAACAAACCCTGCAGTGACTAGATCTTCCATATACCTGGAAGTCACCCCACTTTTTTCGACGTTTAAAGCTGTGTAGATATCTTTAAGCTCACACGGACCTTCAGCTAGTCTTTCGACAATTTTTTTATAAATCGCACTTCTATTTGAGAACAAATCCGAAAAAATTCGCTCAAACTCACTAAAAAGAAATCCTTCTTTTCGAAAGCACAGTTTTTGAATATTATCTTCAGCGCTTTGATTGGGTATGATTTCTTCAAGATAGCGAGGAACTCCGCCAATGACCGAAAGAACCTTTAGTTTATCAAAAGCGGATACCCTTCTTTCTTCTGCATTCCAAAATTCGTTACATTCATAAAGCGGAAGTTCTTCTAAAAGAATGTCTAAAGAAATTCTTCCAAAAAAACCTGTGCTGCTAAGAATATTTTCTTCTATCCAACTTGAAATTGATCCACACAATATGAGAATCAGCTGAGGATTATTCTTAAAATAGAGATCCCAAGCTGTTTTAAGTTTTCCTAAAAACGTAGGATCTTTTGAACCCATCCAACTGATTTCATCTAAAACAAGAACGATTTTTCCTTTTTGAGCATGTTGTGCTAGATGCCAAAATAAATCGCCCCAGTCATCAGCTCTTGGAAGAGGGATTTTCATTTCACGTTGTAATTGTCGAGCAAATTCCTCTCTTTGATCGGCAGCTGAAATGTTATTGGTGGGAGGAAGCCCGGAAAATACATAGTGAGGTATTTTACTAGCAAATTCTTGAGCTAAACGACTCTTTCCGATACGCCGCCTACCCCGAATAACAACAAGGCTCGAAGCTTTTTTCTTAAAAAGCTCCTGTAACATCTGAAGCTCTCTTTTGCGTCCCACAAACGTATGCAACATATTTTTACCATGTATTTTGGTGATGAATTTATCATATCCAAAACACATCACGAAATCAATATTTTTCGTTTTGGTGATACACGTAAAGCAACCAAATTGCCATAGAACAAGCTAAAAACCGAATGCCGAATTAGGACGCAAACAAATCAATCCACCTGCTGTCCAATGAATCGTTCAAAAATTGCCTCGACATTTGCGACAATTCTCTATAAACTGGACCCAAAATTCAGATGATGAGGAGGGTGGGTTATGAAACGAGTGTGTTTTTTGGTCTTTTTATCGTTGGTTCCTACATTTACAAATGCACAGCCTTTATTAGGAGAGGCCAGCATTACTACAGACATTCGGTCTCCGCTCGTCGCTTCCTACTTAAGAGATCTTGAGAAACTGGGATATTGTGTGATTCCCCAAGTGCTTTCAACTGCTGAAGCAGAAGCTTTGTACCAACGTGTCTGGCATGAATTTATTGAGAAAGCGTGGCCGAATTGCAGAATGGACGACAGAAGTAATTGGAAAGAAGCTTTTCCGATGCATAATAAAATGGGGATTTTTTCAGGACCTGCGGGTCAAACACAAGTGATGTGGGACTTAAGACAAGATCCTCGTATTGTCAACGTTTTCGCTCGGGTATGGAATACAAACGATCTTATCGTAAGTATGGATGGATTATCTTTCATGTGTCCCCCAGAGATAAGAGACGGTTATTTTGAGCCTTGGCCTCATGTTGATCAAGCTATTTTAAGACGACAGGATACTGTTGCTCACAGCAACAATCCCCCTATTGGTTTCGTGAGCGAGTCACTACTTAAGACCCAACCATATACGATCCAAGGGCAATTCTTGTTTGAAGATTCCTTTGATGGCGATGGGGGATTTTACTGCATTCCCAAATCTCATCAGAGATTCATCGAATTCGCTCCTGAGCTAGAAACCATTAATGCCATGGAAATTCCCAAGGATGAGAGAAGAAATGCTAGGCACAAATTCTTACAAGAGTTTTTTGACAACCGTAGGGATGAATCTGGAAATCCTTATTGTGCCAAACATATAACAGCTCCTCGTGGCTCATTGATTTTATGGGATTCGAGAACCATTCACTGGAATCAACATCCGAATAAAGATAGACCTCGTACCGACAATCCCAGAGTAAGAATGGTTGGTTATCTTTGTTATGTTCCAAAAACCAGACTCACAGATGCGGGGAAGATTCTTAGGAAAGAAGCTTTTGAAAAGGGCGTTTCTACTGGTCATAACCCAGCTTATCCTGAACTGAAATATACCAAGGATCACATATATCAAGAATTTATTCAGTATCTTGAAGACCCAAGCTATACTCAACCAAAAATCAATCTGACTCCTTTAGGCGAGGCAGTGTTAGGCGAGTAATTACTTTGGGTATACCGAAACAACCTGAAGAATCGGGAATTTGACAAGGAGGCGGCTTTAGTTTTTTGCGTCTGGAGCGAGCGACCATTGCCTATGGCAAGGCGCGAGCGAAGACAAAAAAAATGCTGCCAAGCCGACGTCGTCAAAAACCGATCCTTCAGGTTGTTTCGGTATACCAGTTGCTTTCGTCAAGTACTTTCAGATAAGGTGGAGAGCATTCAGAGTGAAAACAACGATTCGATGATCTTCAAGAAAATTTCTTACCTGGCATCTATGCTTCTCATTACTACTGGTGGCTTTGCTGATCAAAAAAGCCCAACCGTTGTTGTAGTTGGGGCTGGCATTGCAGGACTAACGACTGCTTATCGCCTTTATCAAAAAGGCGTAGAGGTTCAAGTTTATGAGGCTCGAGATAGGGTTGGCGGGCGTATTTTTACAGCCAAAGTAGGGGGTAATATTGCTGAACTTGGCGGACAGAACATTACCGATGGGGGAAAGGCTGAGAATCTACATCGCTTTATTGATGAATTTTGCTTGGAACTGACAGAGAACAGGGTTAACCTAAATCATTATTATTTCGATGGGGAGACGCTAACTCCTGGACACCTTTTGAACAAAAAAGAGTTTGATCATGAAAATCTTAAATCGCAATTGGATGACATCGCTCAAAAATCCAACAACATGCGAGATGTATTAACCGAACTTCTCGATGAACAAAGTCCTTTTTATAAAACTTTATCTGTCAGATTGGCTGCTTATGAAGGGGCTTCTGTAGAGAAATTATCTCCTTTATATGTGAACACTTTATACTACATGATTCTTGGAGGATTATGTTCTGTTCATCAAGGTGGTGACAATGAAGAAAATTATGTCGATCTCGTGAGTATCAAGGGGGGCAATGCACTTTTGCCAGAAAAATTAGCTCGATCGCTTGGTGAAAGGGTGCATTTGGATATGCCCCTTGTAGCAGTATCAAAAAGTCTTGACGGATCGTACGATTTGAGTTTTCAAAACGGGCAAAAAACAAAGGCCGATATTTTAGTCCTCGCCATTCCATGTTCCGTATATAGCGACATCGTGTTTGAAGAGGGTCTCATTCCCGAAGAAAAGCTGAAATCCATTAAGAATGTGCAATACGGAACAAATGCAAAATTGTTGGTTCCCTTTTCTAAACCACCTTTGAAGAGAAAAACATTCATCAATGATCGGATTGTTAGTTTTTTTAATGCTGATCGCAAGATTTTAATTCTTTATTATACGGGTGAAGCAGGAAAATTTTCTTCAGACTCTATTTTAGAAGCTTATCAACAAAATCGACCCATGTTGGAAAATGGATTGGGAGATGTGTGTCCTCCTTTGGTAGTGCCCATGGTTGCTCGAGATGAATCTTTGGTTTCTTATGAAGGGCCTGTTGGTTATAGTTGGCCCAATGATCCGTATGTAAAGGGGTCTTATTCTTACATAGCTCCAGGACAAGAAGCCTTATTGACTGCGATCCAGAGTGAAGGAGAAGAAATCGTAAAAACACTTTTCACTCCCATTGACCAGTCACTTTATTTTGCTGGTGAACATGCTTCAATTTTAATGGACGTACCAGGGACAATGGAAGCGGCCTGCGAGTCGGGGGAACGAGTTGCTCGTATGATTGAAAAATCCATAACAACCTGAAGAATCGGTTTTTGACGACGTCGGCTTGGCAGCATTTTTTTGGGTATGCTCGCGCCTTGCCATGGGCAATGGTCGCTCGCTCCAGACGCAAAAAACTAAAGCCGCCTCCTTGTCAAATTCCCGATTCTTCAGGTTGTTTCGGTATAATTCGTTCAGTCTTATTGTAAAAAATTTCCCAGATTTTATAAGAAAGGAGAAAACGTCCTTTTGATGCGCTTCTGTATATGGCTGATATTTTACAAAAAACATATGTCCCTAAATTAGCTCCCGCCATTGCAGAAACAGAAACAGCCCGTTTACAAGATTATGTATTAAATAACAAAATTTTACACCGTGATTATAAATTCTATTCTACTTTAATTATTTCTGTTTATATTTCATATCTAATGACGTTATATTTTATTGCTAATACCAATAATTACCTTGTCATTATTTTACCCTCTATTTTTTTTGGCATTATCGCTACGCAGATCGCAGGTCTAATGCACGATGCAGCTCATCTTGCGATGTTCAAGTCACAAAAAATGAATCATTTGTTTGCAGGTCTTTTTGCTGCAACCATAGGGGGTAATTATCGACATTGGATTGATAAACATACGGAGCACCACGATCACCCCAACCGCATAGATTCAGATTCAGATTTAGAAGTGCCATTTTCCTTCACAACCGAACGTTACCTCTCACAAACAGGCTACATGAAATGGCTCCGCCGATATCAAGCTTGGCTTTACTTGCCTATGTGCGGTTTCCTTATGTATGTCATGCAATTCGAGCAGAATATTATCCAGTTATGTAAACACAAATTCCAACCCTTAGATTTGTTGATCTGTTGCGCAAGCACTTTCTTGTGGTATGTAATGCCTTTTCTTTTATTTGGACCTACAAAAGCGATTATCTTTATTCCAATTGCTTCATTTATAACGGGCATTTACATGGCCAATATCTTTGCCACAAACCACAAAGGAATGCCTCAGCTTTCTAAAGACACCGAAATATCCAACATAGAACACCAAATCATTACAACACGCAATGTGCGCCCCGGAATCTTCACCGATTTTATTTATTTGTGTTTAAATTACCAAATAGAACACCACTTATATCGACAATGCCCGAGGAATAAATTGAAGTTATTGGTTCCTTACATCAAAGATTTTTGTCAACGAACAGGCATTCCCTATACGATTCAAACTCCGTGGCAAGCCTATAAAAGTATTTTCACAGACTTATCGCAAACAGTCAAAAACGGCCAAAAAGCACTTAAAGAGGTAGGTGAAACATGAATGTTAAACAGATTGTCTCTCTAGTTGTATCACTTTTTGGAGTGATTCTGATCATTTACGCCCTTCATTCAATGGGTCGCATTTCTACAGCAAAAAGTGAAGTGAGTAGTGTAAGTAGACGTATCTCTGATAATACCATTGGAAAGATAGTAGGGGGAGAGATGCAGAATCAAGCGGGCCAATACGATACCGAAGTGACGGTCCTCCTGATTGGAGGGATCGTTCTAGCAGTCACAGGGGGGTATTGCGCCTACCGCTTTCGAAAGCGCCGAAGAAGATAATACATTAAAAACCTGAATAATGGGTTTATTCATCGGATATTCAAGACCTTCCGCCATCTTTTCCCGTTTTCGCCTCGGCAAGGGGGGCGGCCCGCCCTTGCCTTCGGCTCCAAACGGAAAAATCTGTTCGGAAGGTACTTGAATCTCCTG
>DATIHO010000020.1:0-2835 GCA_035480615.1 Chlamydiales bacterium
TCCCTGCACTGTAATTTTTTCATACAGTGGAGAGTGTTTTTGATCGAAGCTATAGTAGGCGGCCAGGTGGATCACCGACGCGATCTTCGTCCCGTAGACGGCCTTGATGTGGGCAAACGCCTGTCTCACGCTCTCATCGGAATAGAGATCGACTGGCACAAGTTCTTGGCTAGGAACGGCATAAACAGCCTTATGCAGGACAAAACCGATGATCTTATATCTATCGCCGAGCCTCCGAATCAAGCTAGCGCCGATTCTTCCGCCGCTTCCGGTGACGATGACGACTTCTTTATCCATGCATGCCTCAATTGCCGTGTACCTCCTCAAGGCCTTTTAATCAAAATGATTCTTCCGAAAAGAGGAGGCTTGGTATAGAATGGATTACAGGCGGGGTTGTATATGTATTTGGGTGTTCCTAAAATTAAGATTCCTAAGGCTTGGATTGAAAAATTTTGCAAGGCGCACCACATTATCAGGATGGCCTTATTTGGGTCTGTATTATCCGATCATTTTTCAGAGACCAGCGACGTGGATATTTTAGTGGAGTTTGAGCCGCAACATACGCCGGGGTTGTTTGGCATAGTTGAGATGAAGGAAGAGCTTTCAAAGAACATTGGAAGGGAGGTGGACCTTAGGACGCCTCTGGACATTAGCAAATTTTTTCGAAAAGAAGTGATTCAACAATCGTATCTTTTATATGGACAAGAAGGATTTAAATCGACTTAGCCACATGTTGGATTCGGCCAAGACAATATGTCAATATATTGTGAATAAGCGAGCGTCCGACCTAGAGCATGATAGACTTCTTCTCGGTGGAATCATTCGAGAACTGCTCGTGATTGGCGAAGCTGCAAATGCGGTATCCGCACATACTCGGGCAAATATTCCAGAGATTCCTTGGAAGATGATCATTGGCATGAGAAACCAGCTGGTGCATGGCTACTTTGATATCAGTTACAAGATAGTTTGGAGCACTATTACGGAAGATCTTCCTCAACTCATCGCCGCGTTGGAAGAAACTTTTAGAACCATACGTTGATGCGAACGCGATCCAAGCGACGAATAGGACGCCGGGGAAAAACAAGAAAAACATACATTTAATTTCATTTTTAACAAAACACATCAAACATACACAAGCAGCTCATTTTAAGCTACTTACAGTCTTGCGCAAGAAGGAAGATTTTGGGGATAAAATCCGAGATGTTTTAGACCTAAGCCCATTTTCTAGCGCGTGGCGCTCAGTTGCCGAAAGAATATCCTCAATGCTTTTATATCTCTGCTTTTAAGGAGATTTTAAACAGGTTCTTAAAAGCTTGGTGATTAAAAAAAAGTTTATTGTCGGATGTTCTGTTTTAGTGTAAATATTTGTGTTTATGTAAAGTGTTAATTATGTTATAATTTGCGGATCTATTAATTAAGGAGTAATAACCATGTCTGGCGCTGTAAAAAATGTTTTGTCATGGGCCGCTTCTGGAGCAGGTTCCTTTCTCTACTCGGTAACTGGTGAGACCGGTTTAAACCTGGCCAAGGCCTTGCCGGACTCTCTTGCCCCGTCTCGACCTCGCTATGAGTATCTCAACCCCTTGAGCCCAAAAGCCAGAGAGATTTTTGTTCTTACTGAAAATGACCCCACACAGCAAAAGGTGAATGCTGTATTCCAAGGCAAATTCCCTTTTGAAAAGCCGAATTCAGATGAAGTTACAATTCTCAGTGAGCGTGAGCCTATAGTTTTTGAACATTCAGAATTGCCTGGATTCGTACTCAAAATTAAAAACCCGAGCCAGCATAGTAGAAAAATAGTAGCTGAGGAACAGTGCTTCGTAAATACAATCGAAAGAGTTTCAATGGCCCATACTCTTCGAGAAATTATCGAAAAGGAACATCTCGATTGCTTGTATGTACCTCAAAAAAAACTCGCCCATTTTCCTGGCGCGCCTGATGATATGAAAGATGGGAATTACCTCGTTATGGCAGAGAAACTCGATCTGACAAATCCAAAAGATCCCATTTTTATGGAAAACATGAAGCGAGAAGAGGGAGAAAGGCTGTTGTCTCAGCTCTACACTCTCATGGAGAGATCGGGTTACGCCGATGGGCATCGTTGGAATTTTGCCTTCATCAAGTCGGGTCCTCATAGTGAAAAACTGGCCATCTACGACACAGACCCTCTCGTCGTATTTAGAGACCGCTTTAACGAGCGCGATTGGTTATCGAGAGCAAAAGAGCGCAACCTCCTCAATGAAGAAGAGCTCAGAATGAGAGAAGCAGAGATCAAAACAAGAGAAGAACAGGATGTCTTTTTTGGGGCCCGTAGAGACCACGATCTAAAGTGCGCCTCCTTCGCGATTAGCGAAACGGTCTCTCCAGAGCGGGGGCTCTTTATACAAAGAGATATCATGGAGCCTGTCGCTGAGAAATTTCAAAAAAAGATCAGTGCGGAAATGAGATCCAATCGACTTAAGGCGAGTCTGCTCACGTTTTCCTCGATTCTAACAGCGGTTACTGCAATTGGGGTTCAGATTTTGATCAATCGTCTCTAAGAGACCTTCTCTGAGTTTTTGGGATATCGTAAGTGGATACTGGAATGCACCGGCAACGCCTCAGTCCCAAAAATAGGGCCTTTTTGAGACTCCTCAGTCGTCGAAAAAACCAAGACAAGAAACAAGAAAAATCAATTATCTTGGCCGGAAGGGTAGGTAGAGCAATAGACATGGGTAACACTTAGTCAAGTGACATAGGTAACACTTTTCGCCTATTTTAACCTCTTCTGACTATATTTCTTTGTCGCAATTTCGGCTTCTTCATTCCTTCTCCTTCTTTGATTTTTCCTAAGGT
>DATIHO010000021.1:0-18508 GCA_035480615.1 Chlamydiales bacterium
ACTAGCGGTAAGCTTTTAATATCTTTGATAGATATATTTGTGGTCTTAATTTGTTCAAGAAATTCCCTTTCGCGAGGAAATTGTTCTGATTTTATTTTATCTATGAAATTAGAGATAACGGTACGGATTAAACCAAAGTTATCATGATCTGCGTTCAACACACTTGTTGTGAAACTTTTATTCGTACATGCAACGGATCTTAGGTCATTGTCGCCTAAATAGGAAAAAATATGATTAATTACATCTTGCGGCGGCCACCTATTGAATGTGGTATTATTATTAATGTTTAAAATATTTTTAGAATTTTCAGAAATAACAGAATTTACTTTTATTGACATAAGAACACCAAAAATTAGTTAATGATATTAAATATTATATACTCATCTTAATTTTATAGTCAACTTATTAATTACGGTTCTTCCGACAAATGAGTACCTGTAGCGGGTAAGGGCATTAAGTCCGCAGTTTTTATGAGCCTTAATTATCAGTATGTTGCAAAATGAACCACAGAGACAGACACCACAGAAAAATTATGAAATCTATGTTTCATTTGGTCGTAGAGAGTGGTTGAAATCAAATCGGTAAGCGCTGTCGTAGGAGTGCATGAAGCGCAGCTATTATCTTACCTGAAATTAGGCGAATATCGGATGGGGCTCTTGATTAACTTTATAACCTGAAGAATCGGGAATTTGACAAGGAGGCGGCTTTAGTTTTTTGCGTCTGGAGCGAGCGACCATTTGGATAGTTGCGCAAGAGGTCTATTTGCGAATATTTTTTTTTCCGCTATCTTCGATAGTTTATGGTAAAACGAATATTTGACATCCTCTTCAGCTTCTTTGTCTTGATTTTTGGCTTGCCCATTTTTATCCTTTGCGCCGCAGCGGTAAAACTTTCTTCTCCGGGTCCTATTTTCTATGCCCATGGCCGTATTGGAAAAGAGGGAAAAGAATTCGGTTGTTTAAAATTCAGGACGATGCATTTAGACGCTGACGTAAAATTGCAGGCCATGCTCGCTAACAATCCAGAGCTTATGCAGGAATGGAGAACCTATTACAAATTGAAATCGGACCCGCGGATTACTTCCTTTGGAAAATGGCTCAGAAAAACATCGTTGGATGAATTGCCGCAATTTATCAATGTATTCAAAGGAGATATGAGCCTGGTCGGCCCTCGCCCCCTTACGCAAGATGAAGTGCTCCATTATTTGAAAGAAAAAGCTTCGAAAATCCTTTCAGTCCGCCCGGGATTAACAAGTCTTTGGATTGTAAAAGGGAGAAATCATTTTACGCTTGCAGAGCGAATCAAACTAGAAGAATTCTATGTAGATCATAGAACGTTTTGTTTTGACTTGGCGCTTATTTTTCAAACCGCGATCCGCATGATTTTCCCGAAAGGAGCCTATTAACCTGAATTTTGGGTTCAGTTTATAGAGAATTGTCGCAGATTTCGAGGCAATTTTTGAAGATTTTGACGGGCCCAATAGCTGAAAGCACCTATGGGCTCGTCAAAATCTTCGAAAAGTGCCCGAAAGATGTGGCAAGGCTCTATGAAATGAACCCAAAAATCAGGTTATTAATATGGATATCGCAATTGTTGGAACCGGCTATGTCGGTCTCGTCACAGGCGCCTGTTTCTCTGAAAGAGGACATTCTGTCTCCTGCATTGACATTGACGTGAAAAAAGTGGAACACTTACGTTCTGGCCGGATCCCTATTTATGAACCTGGCCTGGATAAAATTGTGAAGAGAAATATGAAACGGGGTCGCTTGAAATTCACTTCCGATTATCAAGTAGCAATTCCAGATGCTGCCGCCTGCTTTATCGCGGTCCCAACCCCCTCCAACACCGACGGATCATGTAATCTTTGCTACATCGAAGCGGCAGCCTCCCAAATCGCCGAGCATATGAACGGTTATTTGGTATTGGTCAATAAATCCACAGTGCCTGTAGGGACTGCAGACGCGGTCAAAAAAATTGTCAGTGATTGCCTGGCAAAAAGAGGGACGCAAATCTCCTTTGATGTCGTATCGAATCCGGAGTTTTTGAAAGAAGGAGCCGCAATCCGGGATTGCCTTTTTCCCGACCGGATCATCATCGGATCCGACATCCCCTTTGCCATTCAAGTGTTAAAAGAAATTTATGCCCCTTTTTTTTCAAAGCCGGATTCGGAAAAAATGCTGGTCATGGATACCCGTTCCGCCGAAATGACAAAATACGCTGCAAACGCCATGCTTGCAACCCGGATCTCGTTTATGAATGAAATGGCTGATATTTGTAAAAAACTCGGAGCCAATATCGATGAAGTGAGATGGGGCATCGGGACAGATCCGCGTATTGGACCCAATTTTCTTTATCCCGGAGTGGGTTACGGGGGTTCCTGTTTTCCGAAAGATATCCGCGCGCTCATCGCAATCGCTAAAGACGTGGGCTCAGACCCTGCGTTGCTTCAAGCGGCGGATCATGTCAACGAACGGCAAAAAAAACTCCTCGCGGATGAAATTGAAACCTACTTTTCCAACCGGGGGGGGATCGGGGAAAAAACCATCGCAATTTGGGGGTTGTCCTTCAAACCCGATACCGATGACATGCGAGAAGCTCCCTCTCTTACTATCATTCAGCAGCTCTTGAGCCGAGGGACAAACTTACGCCTTTTCGATCCAATCGCCATGGACAATGCAAAAAAACTCATTGGAGAACACCCTCGCGTCGCATGGTGCAGCTCGGAAAGTGATGCGGCAAGCGGAGCCGACGCCATCGCTCTCGTGACAGAATGGAAACAATTTCGATTGATCGATTTTTCTAAAATTGGAAAAGAAATGAAAAGAATGGCTCTTTTCGATGGACGAAATCAATACAAATCAAAAATAATGAATCATTTAGGTTTTGATTATATCTCTATTGGAACGCCCGATGTATTGCAAAAAAATTAACCAGAGGCTCGCTGAGCTTCTTCCGGACCCCTCTTCTCCCCTTTTTAGCGCAGCTAGCTATTCCCTGTTATCCGAAGGCAAAAGGCTCCGTTCATCGCTTGTGATTGCAACCGCCATTACCTTGGGAGCAGATCTTGATATAAGCCTCGATCCTGCCTGCGCCATCGAAATGATCCATACTTATTCTCTCATTCATGATGACCTCCCTTGCATGGACAACGATAACGTGCGAAGAGGGAAACCTACTTTGCATAAAATCGTTCCGGAAGGGATGGCTCTTTTGACGGGAGATTATTTTCTCACATTTGCTTTTGAGCTGATTGCGCACATTCCCACTCTTGACCCGGGGCAACGGCTCCGGCTCATTCAGATTCTCTCTTTTTTTTCAGGACTGTCCGGAATGATCGGCGGCCAGGCTCTGGATCTCACCGTATCCGGCCATCAAATTTCTGAAGAAACTCTTTTATCCATGCACGAAAAAAAAACAGGAGCCTTGTTTGTAGCCTCTTTACAATTTGGGGCAGTCATTGCCCGTTCAAACACTCCCATGTTTCTGTTTTTAGAAAATTTAGGGAACAAGATGGGTCTCGCCTTTCAATTTCTTGATGACCTGCTCGACGCCGAGTCGCAAGATGCACCGCTGCAAAAGCCGTCAGCAACCCATTTTTATGGGAAAGAAGGGGTAAAAGAGCAGTTAGAGCGATTTAAAATTTTAATCAACAATTTGCTACGGGAACTTCCGCAAGGAGCTCCTTTGATTGTTGATTTGCTCGAGAAAAATCTTTGGTCGCGCCTCCCTGTTGAAAAAATGAATTCATGCATATTATGATGAATTCATGGATGCGATTCTCGTTACAGGCGGCGCAGGCTACATTGGCTCGCAAGTTTGCAAAACATTAGCGAAAGCAGGATTTCTTCCTGTTACATACGACAATCTGTCGACAGGCCATTCTTATGCGGTGAAATGGGGTCCTTTTATTGAAGGGGATCTTTGCGAACGGGATAAACTGCATGAAACCTTCGTTAAATTCCAACCTAAAGCAGTCATTCACTTCGCGGCTTCCGCTCTAGTTGTTGAATCAATGGCCGATCCGGGGAAATATTACCGCAATAATTTAAGCGGCTCCCTTTGCCTTCTCGAAGCAATGCAGACAAATCAAGTCCCCTATCTTGTTTTTTCCAGCACTTGCGCAGTGTATGGCCAGCCAAAGTTCGTGCCAATCACTGAGATGCATCCCCTTGGGCCGATCAATCCTTACGGCAAATCAAAATGGATGGTGGAACAAATGATCGCGGATTTTGAGGCCGCTCACGGGATTCGTTCCATTATTCTCCGTTATTTTAATGTAGCGGGAGCTGATCTGCAAACTGAAATTGGAGAAAACCATGATCCTGAAACTCATCTGATCCCCTCTGTAATCCAAGCGGCGCTCGGAGTGAAAAAAGAGGTCGTAGTGTATGGAACCGATTTTCCTTCCCGCGATGGAAGCGCTGTGCGCGATTACATCCATATCCAAGACCTTGCAGACGCTCATATAGCAGCCTTGCATTCTCTTGTTCAACACGGAATCAGTGCCCACATCAATCTTGGAACAGGCATTGGTTATTCCGTTTTAGAAATCATCGACGCGGTCCAAAAATTTTGCAATAAGCCTATCCCCGTCCGCTTGGAACGCTCACGCCCTGGCGAGCCATCAAACTTGACCGCTGATTCTGCAAAAGCGCTAAAATTGCTTGAATGGACGCCAAAACATTCCGATCTTTCCACCTTAATTGAATCGGCCTGGAAATGGCATCAGCTGCTTGCTGAAAATGCATCGCTTGTAAAAAGCATCGTAAAAACCTGAGTTTTGGGTTCATTTCATAGAGCCTTGCCACATCTTTCGGACAATTTTTGAAGATTTTGACGAGCCCATAGGTGCTTTCAGCTATTGGGCCCGTCAAAATCTTCAAAAATTGCCTCGAAATCTGCGACAATTCTCTATAAACTGAACCCAAAACTCAGGTTGAAATGTTAATTGTCACCTTTTTTCTTGCCACATGTACTCTGTTTATACAAGGAGTCGGTGTGTTTGATTTTTCTTTGAATCCCTACATTGCCTGGGTGTCATTTTCCATTTTGCGCTTTTCTGGTTCCCATGCTCTTTTCAAAGTCCTTTTTTCTGCTCTGGCAACCGGGGCGCTGCTCGATCTTTTATCCGATGCTCCCTTAGGGACATATCCGGTGTCTTACGTCTTGGCTACCCTGATTTTATTCCAATTCCGTAACCGTTTTCATTATGAGCGGCCTCAACACATCATCCTTTTTTCAGTGTGCGTTTCTTTACTCAGTTCAGTGTTTCAACTGTTTCTTCCTTTTCTCTTTGACAGAAGAGGATTCTTTGCTGGACAATGGAGCATCCCGGATTGGATGGGAGCGTTATTGCTCGATGGGATTTATGCATGGTTTTTAATCACCGTCCCCCTTTATCTTTGGGCTAAGATCCGTCGCAATGTGGTATTGTTTTGGTTGAAAAGGAAACGCACTCTCGCTTCACGCTAGCCGCAATTGATACCGCTTTGGAAGCGGGAGATTTGCTTCGCAAAGGTTTTGGCACAAATTATAAAATCTCCTCCAAAACAGGCATTCACAACCTGGTGACAGAGTATGACTGCAAAGCCGAAAGCCTCATCATCGATTCTTTGAAAAAAGCGCTGCCTCATTCCAGTTTTCTTGCAGAAGAGAGCGGCCTTACCGGCAAAAAGGAGGAATACGTTTGGATTATCGATCCGCTGGATGGCACGGTAAATTTCGCGCATCGCATCCCGATTTTTTCAGTCAGCATTGCTCTTGAAAAACAAGGAGAGCTGATTGCGGGAGTGATCTATCAGCCGCTGCAAAAAGAACTATTTGTCGCAGAAAAAGGAAAAGGGGCGTTTTTAAATGGCAAACGCATTCGAGTCTCTTGCGTTGAATCCCTGGCGAATTCGATGCTTGCTATCGGACTTCCCTATAATTCGATTGACAATCCTTTTCACTGTATTGACCACTGTATCGATGTCATGAAACTGGGCATTCCCATCCGCCGTCTGGGTTCCGCCGCAATGGATCTTGCCTATACCGCCGCCGGGTATTTTGAAGGGTTCTTTGAAGCGGGTTTGCAAGCGTGGGATGCTGCCGCGGGGACGCTGCTGATTCAGGAAGCCGGCGGAACAGTCACCCATTGGGACGGTTCCCCTTTTTCTATTCATGCGAAAAAAACCATCCTCGCTACAAATGGCAAAATTCATCAAGAGATCGGGGCCGTGCTTCATAGGCGTACAGACCTCTTTCGTAACTAGGTCTAATATGATTTTGGATGGAAAAGCGCTCGCGCGCTCTCTTTGCAAAGAAATGGAAACATCAATGAGCCGTTTACCGGGCAGAAAACCCCATTTGGCTTTCCTCCTTGTTGGAGATCACCCGGCTTCGCAAACATACGTCAACGCAAAGAAAAAAGCGTGTGCTGCCACCGGAATGGATTCCACTTTGATTACACTTCCTAAACACGCTCTGCAAAACGAGCTACTTGAAAACATCGCCGCCCTCAATGCAAATCCTCTGATCGACGGCATCCTGGTACAGCTTCCCCTTCCCTCCCAAATCGATGAAAAGGTCGTCATGATTGCAATTGATCCGAAAAAAGACGTAGACGGATTTCATCCTCTAAATGTTGGAAAAATGCTCCTCGGAGATGACAGCGGCTATCTCCCCTGCACCCCGCAGGGGATTCAAGCGCTTCTTCACAGAAACCAAATCCCCGTAGAAGGGAAGCGAGTGGTTATCGTGGGAAGAAGCAATATCGTAGGGAAACCCCTTGCAGCCATTTTAATGCAAAAAAAAAACCATTGCAATGCTACAGTAACCATTGCTCACAGCCAATCAGAGCACCTGATCGAGATCACTCGAAGCGCCGACATCCTGGTCGCCTGTCTTGGGAGACCCCATTTCATTAAAAAAGAGATGGTACGGCCCAAAGCGACCATCATCGACGTTGGAATCAATCGGCTGGAAGAAGGAAAGCTTGTAGGAGATGTCGATTTCGAAGAGGTATCGAAAATCGCCTCTCATATTACCCCCGTTCCAGGAGGCGTGGGTCCAATGACCATCGCGATGCTTTTGCAAAATACACTCCTCAGTTACAAGAGATCTACATGTTAAAAACTATTTTTTTTGACTTGGGAAACGTCCTTGTGTTCTTCAGCCACGCCAAAATGCTGGAACAAATGGCTGATTGCACCGGTCTTTCCCAGGAAGATTTGCGCACCATTCTCATTGATGAAAAAATTCATGAACTGTACGAATCGGGTAAAATGGACAGCTTGACTGTGTATCGCTTGGTTCAAGCCCGCTCGTCCAAATCTTTTCCAATGCATGCGTTGTTCGACGCAGCATCCAATATTTTTACCCCGAACACAGCTCTCTTTCCTCTGATCGAACAATTGAAAAAAGAGGGCATCCGGCTGATTCTTCTGTCAAATACGTCCGAATGCCATTGGAATCGCGTGTTTACCGATTACTCGATCTTACAGCTTTTTGACGATTTGGTCCTGTCTTTTCAAGTCGGAGCGTTAAAGCCATCCAAGGAAATTTTTTTTAATGCCCTATCAAGAGCTCACTGCGATCCAAAATATTGTTTTTATACGGATGATGTCCCGGAATTTGTCGAAGGGGCCAGAAACGCTGGTTTAGACAGCGAAATTTTTATTAATGGCTCGCGCTTAAAAAAAGCGCTTGCCATTCGTGGATTGCATCTACTCTCCTGAGGTTCACTCTTTTAGATAGGCTTTTACAATTTTAACCACATCTACAGGACGATCCCGAGAGTCTGTTTTTATAGTTTCCATTTTTTTGACGATGTCATAGCCGCCGGTCACTTCTCCAAAAATCGTATGACGCATATTCAGCCAAGGAGTTTGAGTAGTGGTAATAAAAAATTGACTTCCATTGGTTGCCGGTCCTCGATTTGCCATTGCAAGAACTCCCGGTTTATCAAATTTTTCAGACGCGATACATTCATCAGCAAAAGGTTTTTGCCAAATCGATTCTCCTCCGGCTCCCGTTCCCGTAGGATCTCCTCCTTGGATCATGAAGTTCTTGATAACGCGATGGAAAATAATTCCATCATAGTAATGTTTTTGGACGAGGCCAATAAAATTTTCACAAGCTTTTGGAGCGACCTCAGGCTTCAAAGTCACTTCGATGTTTCCTAAATTTGTTTCTAAAACGACTATTGGATGCGATTTCACGGACATGCTTTCCTCGGAATTAATCATGGCAAATGGAACAGACGCAGCCAGCAGCAAGACCAGCCGTTGAAAAAATTGATTCATAACAACCCCCTTGATTAAGTGGTATTAAGAGGCTATCATACAGAATAAGACAATACAAGAAAAAATATATACACATTGACTTGAATATCTCATTTTGCGATGTTCGGTGATCAATGGAATTCATGATCATTGCCATCGTCGTCTTGGGGCTTATTTTCGATTATACAAATGGATTTCATGATGCAGCTAATGTGGTATCAACGGTCATTGCCACCCGAGTACTCGCGCCAATGTCTGCTATCGTCATGGCGGGGGTCCTTAATTTCATAGGGGCCACTCAAATTAGCGGAGTAGCCCAAACAATTTCCACAGGGTTGGTAAATGTTGAAGATACGACCCAAATCGTCGTCCTTTGCTCTGTGATTGCGGCCATTTTTTGGAATTTGCTGACCTGGATGTACGGTATACCCAGTAGCTCTTCATACGCGTTGATAGGAGGACTCATCGGATCGGCCTGGGCCCATCTTGGAATAAAAACCATCCTTTGGAACGGCATTTTAGGCAAAGTGGTATTGCCTATGATCCTGTCTCCTTTGATTGGATTTTTAACAGGCCTTGTGATTATGAAAGTTCTTTATTATTGGACGATCAAAAATCCGATGATTCATGATAAAAAAATATTCAAACATCTGCAAATAGGCTCTGCTTGCTTTGTCGCCCTGTCCCATGGATTAAACGATGCCCAAAAAAGCATGGGGATCATTACGCTTGGGCTTGTTGCCAGCGGACATCTTCTCACGGCTAAAATTCCATTATGGGTCATCTTCGCCTGCGCGATTGTGATGGGACTTGGCACTGCGTCCGGAGGATTTCGGATCATTAAGACAATGGCATTTTCCATCACAAAAATCACCCCTATACAAGGCTTCGCAGCCGAAACATCCGCATCAGCCGTAATCTTGGCCGCTAGTTTTCTGGGAATGCCGGTCAGCTCTACGCATGTCATTGCCGGAGGCATTACAGGGGTCGGCGCGGCGAAAAGCAGGTCAGCGGTCCAATGGCACGTCCCTCAAAGACTGGTACTGGCCTGGATTTTCACTTTGCCGGGAGCCGGATCTGTCGGTGCATTAGTGTATTTTTTTGCCAAATTGTTCCATTTGCATTAGAAGCTGTCCTAAAACTCAGCTTCTGTCGATTTTCAGGTTCTTTTGAGCCGATTTTTGGTTCTTTTTGCGGGGGGTAATATCAACTTTCGTATATTACCCCCCGAAAAAGACAAGAAAATTGGCCAAAATAACCTCGAAAATCGACGAAGCCTGAATCCGTTAACAGTCTCTTAGAGACGATCAATTATCGAGATCGGGCAAAAATCCTTTTTCACCGAGTACTTTTATAATCGCCCGCAACAAATAGTTATCTCCAAAACTAATTCCGTAAAGTCGATGAGTTTCTTTTTCGAGCATTTTTTTATCAATTAACTTCCTGATTTGACGGGAGATTTCAGAGCTATATTTCCCTGAGAAAATATCTTTCAAATCAGTCGATTGTATCGACTGTTTATCGACCACCCTACGAAGTATTTTTGCTTCAACATCCGTGATGTATTTCCTTTCTAAGGAAACACTAATTGTTGGCAACAGTATCTCTTTTGAAAGATACTCGTAATCTAAAAGCTTATCGATCTTTTCTATTTCTTCCTTCAACCCACGTAAGACATATTCGCACCACGCCAAAACATCCTGGGTCTTCCCGCTATCCGCCTTCTGGAGATAATCGTAATAAAGATTACGATTATTACAAAAAACAGCCGTAGGATTAATAATCCGACCAACATTCACATTAAAACCCTGTTTAATAAGCAGAGCGTAGGTAAAAAGGCGGACAGTGCGGCCATTACCATTGCCAAATGGGTGTATCCAAACAAATCGATGATGAGCGATAGCAATTTTCAAAAGGTCGTATTTCGGACTATCGCTTTTATTGACAAAATCGAACAGCTCATCCATGTAATCTTTCACTTGCAAGAAGTCGGGAGGTAGATGACTGGAATGATTGATACGCAAATTGGCTTCCCTATATTTGCCAGGATTCTTGTCCCCCTCTCCTTTTGGTGGCAGCGGCAATCCATCAACAATCATTTTGTGTATTTCGCAAATAAAAGCTCTCGTAATGGGCTGATTTTTGACGTTCTTTTCAATGAAATCCATCGCATTTTCGATGTTTTGGATTTCTTTGATACCGCTAGACACATCAGATTTTTCTTCCAGTTTGGTTTCAATATACTCGAGAAGAGTCGTGTTATTACCCTCAATACGCGCAGAGCCGATGCTTTCCAGCATATGAAATATGCCCTTGAGCTGAAAAAACACTCTAGCAGGAGTAGTCCCACCCAGCTGTTTCTTGCGTAGATGATTTAAGTCTATGATCAGATCAGTCAAGGAAGATCCAAAAGGAGGCTCCTTCAATTCCAGGTCATAGTGCTTGAATTCGGGGTTCACCATTTTAACTTCTCTCCCTCTATGAATTTAACATCTTGGCAGCCAGGATATTAACATCATGAGACATAAGTTCTTATAAACCAGAAGACTACTACTCTACCAAGACGCTCCTATTTTAACAACCCACTCCCTTAAAAATTAACTTCTCAAGTTAAGGCTTGAGCCGTGTGACTTCGTCTATTTTAGAGAGAACGTTATTTCTAATGCTCTTCGTCTTGTATAATCATGAATGATCAGATCTACAGATGGCAATATTGCAGAAACCGCCATGGAATCCTATGCCCCCACCCTACGCAAGACCGCCATGCCCACGTCCTCGTCAAGGAGGACTTCGGCGTTGACGTGCATGCCGGACGAGCCAGGGCCCGAAATGACCAGTTGATGACCATACTCTGCTTCTTGAACTCGGGTGAAAATAGCGCTATATCCCTTTGATTCTAAAAGGCTCTCCTTTGTTGCCACTTTGTGAAGGAACATGGCCATCGCGAACTCTCTTAGCGAAGGAACTTCATAGCTCGCGAAAGCCTTCCGACTTAAATCTGCCACCATTTTAGCTTGCGTTACAAAAGATTCACCTATGCTACCTTCTAGTACGTCGTTTGAGATCAATACCCACTCATAAGTATTAGGTCGAACATTCCCATACCGGCGATGGGCCATATCCCAAAAACGCTCGAATCGAAGAGGGTTTTTCCTGTATGGATAAATACGTGCTCCATAGGCTCGAATACGCGCTTCAAACTGGGTGAGACTGTCCGGTGGGATCAAATAGAGAGAGTGGGTATCAGTGAGTTTATAAGTAGTCTCGTCTGACTTTTTGTCACCGCTTCGTATGGGACAACCGCTATTTAGGATTTGGACAATACCGCGCGGAAGGGGGGGAATTTTATCGGGAAGGGCGTCTATAAGTTCCAGGGCTCGGTACCAATTGATTAAATTTGGATCTCCTGCATATTCGACGACTATATCTTCTAATGAAGGGCAGAGACACTCCGATGTCCCCTCCTTGAGAGGGGGAACCATGTAGTCGTGCAATTCGTCACGCAATCGCTGCAATTGCTCTTGCGGGGTGATCCATTGACTCACTGCCGATGGTGCTATTGCAGAAACTGCCATTTTGACTCACCTTGGGTACACTAACAATGGCGGAAGAGGTAGGATTCGAACCCACGAACCCTTTCGGGTTTCCTGTTTTCAAGACAGGCGCAATCGGCCACTCTGCCACTCTTCCAAAGAAAGAAAATCTGAATTTTAAACTATTGCAGTAAAAGGTTCAAGGAAATTGCGCAAGAAACCTCATATCGTTCTCAGTGAAACACCGAATATCAGGGATATCGAAAGAAAGCATTGCCAGCCTTTCCACTCCCATCCCCCACGCAAATCCTGAATAGACTTCAGGATCGATATTGCCCTTTTTTAAAACATTCGGATGGATCATCCCCGCTCCAAGAATCTCCAGCCAACCTGTATGTTTGCAAATGCGGCACCCCTGCCCTTTGCATGCCGTGCAACTTACATCTACTTCCATCCCCGGCTCTACAAAAGGGAAATAACTGGGACGATAGCGTGTTTTCACGTCCAACCCAAATAGCTTGCCCGCAAATTCATTGATTGTGGCAAGAAGGTCGGAAAAAGTCACCCCTTTATCAATATAAAATGCTTCCACTTGATGAAAAAAGACATGGGAACGCGCTGAAACATCTTCATTGCGAAAAGCGCGCCCCGGAGCCGCAATACGCAAAGGAGGCGCAAACTTCTCCATTGCATGTACCTGGACATTGCTCGTATGAGTACGGAGGAGCAGTCCGTTTCCCAAATAAAAGGTGTCTTGCATATCTCTGGCAGGATGATTAGGGGGAAAATTCAATCCTTCAAAATTATAATAATCGGTATCGACATCGGGTCCGTATTGAATCGAAAAACCCATCCCTACAAGAATATCGGTCATCCGCTGCATCATGCGGGTCAAAGGATGAATTCGGCCCAGAAATTGAGTCCGGCCAGGCAAGCTCGCATCAAGCCACTCTTTTTGAAAGGCCAAATGCATCTCTTCCGTTTTGATCCGGGCCATGCTATTTTCGCAATGGCTGATCAGTTCTTCTTTAAGATCATTGATCAGCTTGCCAAGATGAGGCCTCTCATTTGCGGAACAATGCTTCAGCTCAAGCATTAAAGCCTGAAGGGAACCTTTTTTCCCAAAATACTTGACTTTGAGGCCCTCTAAATCTTTTGTAGATTCAGCCTCTTGCAACTCACGGATAAAATGTGTACGGAGCAAGCCGATTTGATCCGGAAGAGAAACCATTTTATCTATCTATTTAACAAGTCCCTGCTTAGCGGATGCCGCAATTGCGGTAAAGGTCACCGGATCTGCAATTGCAATCTCAGACAACCATTTTCGATTGATTTCACAACCTTGCCGCTTCAATCCATGAATCATCTTGTTATAAGACATTCCATTAATTTTTGCCGCGACTCCGATGCGCATAATCCAGAGACTTCGAAAATCTCTTTTGCGCAGCTTCCGATGTTTGTAATGATTTGAAAGCGCCATCATCAGAGCATCTTTGCTCAGCTTAAGATGGTTTTTTCTATCTCCATAAAATCCCTTACAGCGCTTTAGCAATTTTTTACTTCTGGCGCGAGCGGCTACCGCATTTGTAACACGTACCATTTTTCTTTAGACTCCCATCATGATCTTATACATTTTTAACTGCCCTTCGTCGACAAGACGCGATTTGGCCAAATGGCGCTTTCGATTCGCGCTTTTTTTCGTCAAAATGTGACGACGCCCCGGACGGGTCCGTTTTAATTTGCCTGTTCCTGTCACTTTAAACCGGGCTTTTACAGCTTTCCTGGTTTTCATCTTAGGCATATTTTCTCCTTCAGTTATGCAAGAGGTCTTTTCTTTCCACCAGGCGCCAGTACAGTCGTCATTGTTCGCCCCATCATCTTCGGCGAGGCTTCCACCGTCGCAATATCGCTTAAATCCAGACAAAATTGCCGGACTACTTTTTCTCCTAAATCAATGTGAAGCATCTCTCTTCCACGAAACATGATGGAAATCTGCACTTTATTGCCTTTGGACAAAAATTCTCGCGCATGTTTCAGTTTCGTTTGAAAATCATGCGTATCGATATTCGGCTTGAGCTTGATCTGCTTAACCCTGATCTGTACTTGCGCTTTTTTATTATCTTTCCCTTTCTTCTGTTGGTGATAACGGAATTTTCCGTAATCAATAATTTTTGCCACAGGAGGTTTTGCTGTTGGGGCGATTTCAACGAGATCGAGTCCCTCGCTCTCTGCCTTCAGCAAAGCTTCCCTCAAAGACAAAATGCCCAACTGTTCCCCTTTCTCTGAAATGACTCTCAGTTTATCCGCGCGGATTTCTTTATTAATTTTCAATGTGATTCACCATGTCATTTTGCCATTTCTATCAAAAGAGCGACTAATCTTTCAACAGACGCCTTTATAAAAACGCCAGTTGCAGCCAATTCAATGGAAAAAGCCGCCCAAGGACGTCCTAGCGCATCCTCCACTAAAAAATCCAATCGGGCACTCTCCTCTCCTTCTTCAGGCGCTAATTCAAGTTTTATTCCTTGAGCTGCAATCGCTTGTTGTAGCGACCGCATGCCCTTTACTGTCCGTGGGACAGATCCTTTGGTTTTACGGCCCCCATGCAAAAAGAGACGATGCCGAAAGCCTAAAATATTAAGTGTTTTGATCACCGATTGCAAGGAGGAATTTACAATTTGCTGCCAATTGTCTTGCGAGGCATAAAAATGGACCGAAACTTGAGCTCCGCCTATCCCTGCAAAAAGACCTGTTTCAGCATCCCAAACCGACGGAGGCGAAAAATCAATTTCAGCAATCCGGTCTCGCCCCATTTCTTTTGCCAGTCGGGTTTTCATCGACTGATCGCTCAGCCTCACCTCTTCAGCTCCTTCAAAAAGGTGCTCTCTCAAAATTTGAATGACGTTTCCACACTCTTTCAGACCATTTTTGAGCCAGATGATGCGCCCATCGAGAAAAATCCATAAAGATTTTTTTACTCCAATCCGTTCGTGGCTCGCATTCGGATACTCGCGCAGCCGCTTTAAAAAATTCTTCAATTCTGCCCTGCTTGGAAAAGCACATCCTGAGAGCCTGAGCACTCCTCCCCCCACTTTCTGAATGGGCCATAATTTAAAAGGACCTAATTGAAAAGTAGAAACAAGATGGGGACCGGAACTTAAAGCATAAAAAGCGCCAATTTGGACAATCTCAATCAATCCCTCCCCTTCACCAATTGCATCGGCCTGTAACAAATGTCCTTCCTTCAACAAAAGCTCGCGGGCGCTAAACGGCACCATCTCCAGGATGCGCATAGCCCGATTCTCGCGAACAATCTGTCTCATTTTTTCTTCGATTAATATTTCAGTTTCAGAAGGAAATTCTATGGATGCGCGAACATCAAAGGAAAACCCCAAAGAGGTTCTTTTCCCGCCCAATAGCTCTATGCCGGGAAAAGTTTCATACAAAGCAAGGGCTGCAATTTCAGCCGCGGAACGATTTAAAGTAGATAAATTCAAATTTTCTCTTTGTAAAAGGATGGGATGTAGCTGACTCGAACAGCTGACCTCCACGATGTCAACGTGGCGCTCTAACCAACTGAGCTAACACCCCATTCAAAACAGGAATATAGTACTGGATCGAGAAATAGCCGACAATGATATACTTCCGGACACGGCAAATTCCATGCAGAGGTCTTTTCATTTAAAGTTGGCGAAATGGTATTGGGAAAAGCAGCTTCGGCAAGGAGATGTTGCCATCGATGCTACCGCGGGAAACGGTCACGACACCCTTTTTCTTGCCCAACTTGGCCTCTCTTCCCTTTTTTCTTTAGATATCCAACACTCGGCCATCCAAAAGACAGAGGCATTATTAAAAGAAAATTTAACTGAGCAAGAGTTCGAAAAAGTGACTCTTTGTCAAAGATCTCACGATGATTTAAAAAAAATCTCCCTTTCAAAAGCGCCAAACTTGATCGTCTACAATTTGGGCTATTTACCCGGGGGTGATAAAAACATCCACACACGTGTGGAATCCACTCTGTCGAGCGTCCAGTCAGCCCTTTCCATTTTGGATGGCAAAGGGGCGCTGTCCATTACCTGTTATCCCGGCCATGAGGAGGGGATGAAAGAAGAAAGAGAGCTGCTTCGATTCAAAGCAGCCCTTTCTACAGAAAAGTGGGAAACAATCCATCATTTTCGACCCAACCGCCCTCAATCTCCCAGCCTGCTTTGGATCTGCAAACGATGAAATGAGCCCCCTGTTCAAGAATCGATTTTCGGCAGCTTTCAATCCCGCCTAAAGGCCAATTTTTGAATCTCTTTGAGTCCAGACCACGAAGAGCCGAGGCGGTTATTTTTAAAGCTGCCGTGATAATCTGATCCGCCGGTAGCGATGAGCCCTCTTTCTTGCGCGAGTTTTAACCAGGGCATTTCCATTTCTTTCGCCAAAGAAGCATAATAACATTCGATCCCATCGAACGCGTAGGAGAGGATTTTTTTCAAATGAGCCCCCTGTTTATAGAAATGGGGATGGGCCAGGACTGCTTTCCCGCCGCTTTGATGAATTCGATGGATCACTTCTTGAGGATCATATTTGAACCCTCGAACGTAGCAAGGGGCATCATCTTGTAAAAACAGGGCAAATGCTTCTCTGATTGAGCTTACATAGCCTTTTTTCACCATCAAAAAAGCGATATGGGGACGGCCGATGATTGTTCCGAAAGTCGAAAACTCCTCTTCTTCGATCCACATCTTTTTTTCAGCCAATTTTTTTAAAATCTGCCGATTTCTTTCCTGTCGAAATCCCTGCACTTGTTGAAGAAAAGAGGCAAAGGCCAAAGAATTGAGATCATAACCATAGCCTAAAATGTGGACAGGCACGCCCTCCAATTCAGAGGAAATTTCCACTCCTGGCAAAAGGAGGATCTGGCTTTTTTCAGCGAGAGCAAACAGTTCGGGAGTATAAGCGGCGATCGTGTCATGATCCGTAATTGAAAGCCCTTGAAGCGAGAGCTCTTTTGCCATTTTCACCAACATAGCCGGCTCGTCGGAGCCATCCGAACAATGGGAATGGCAATGCAAATCGGCGCGAAAATGATCCTCGAGTTTTACGAGCTGCTTCATCCAATCATCCGAATTTCTGTCTCCAGGCGGATGTTTGTTTGTTCAAATACCTTTGCCTGTACAATTTCAATTAAAGTCCGGACATCTTGCGCTGTTGCATTCCCTCGATTCACAAAGAAATTCGCATGAATTTCCGATACAGCAGCGCCTCCCACAGAAAACCCTTTCAGCCCGCAGCCATCAATCAACGCTCCAGAGCTCGCCGAGATTGGATTGCGGAAAATACACCCTGCGCTTTGTTCTTTTAGAGGTTGGCGCTGCCTCCTCTCCTCAATGATCGCGAGCTGTTTTTCTCGTGCCTTCGGATCCACCTCAAGCTCAAATTCCGCCGCAAGAATCGCCCCCTTCATATTTTGAAATGAAGAACTCCTGTATCCAAAAGCAATTTCCCCTTTTTTAAAGATTTTTTTAGCACCATCGCCATGTAAATAAAAAACATTTTTCAGCGTTTCCTGTGTTTCGGCGCCACTCGCTCCCGCGTTCATAAACACGGCCCCCCCTACACTTGCCGGAATGCCTGCCGCAAATTCGAGTCCTTTGAACCCTCGGCTTGCCGCTTTAAATCCCAATAGAGAAAAACTCGCGCCGCCTCCGGCTACCACTCGCTTGTCTTTCCAATCGATGAAATCAATCCGATTCAAAAGGACAACGCCTTCAAATCCTCGATCCGCAAAAAGGCAATTAGACCCTTTTCCTAAAATAAAAAAAGGGAGCCGTTCTTTCCTCGCAAAAGAAAATGCTTCCTCCATCTCTTCTGGAGTGTGAATCGCCGCGAAAAAAGAGATAGGGCCGCCAATTCCAAACGTGGAAAATTCGCTAAATCGCCGGTTGCGCTGCCAGTTTAATTTCATTCTGATACACCGCATCGAGAATTGCATTGACAAAATCGGCGCTTTCCCTGGTTCCGAATTTACGCGTTAAGCGGATCGATTCGGCGATGGCTACTTTTTTGGGTAGCGAGGCATCAAAAAAAAGTTCGAAAACTCCCAAGCGTAAAGCGCATTTTTCAGCAGAAGAGATCCTTTCGAATTGATATTCGTCGGAGGCCGTGCGGATTTTGGCGTCGATCGCCTCCAATTTCGATAGAAGTTGCCGCACTCTTTCGCATGCCTCCATGACGGTTCGTTTCGTCACTTTGAGCTCTTTCATAAGCGCAAGCGCTGTAATTTCCAGCTCTTCAGACACGAAAGCTGTGCTAAAAAGAATTTGATATACAATTTCGCGAAATTTCTGCGGCGGCAATGACATAAAACTCCCTGAGAACAACATATCACAGGGGAGCAATCCATCTCAACTAAGGAAAATATAGACCTCTTGGAAGGTAAGCATTCAGGGTTCGTGCCCGTGCCCGTGCCCGTGTGCGTGCCCGTGCCCGGTGGGGCAGCGGGAGCTTCTCCCGACTGCTTTTCACAAACACCAAAAATGGCGCGCGCTGGAGAGGCAGTCGGGGGAAGCCCCCTGCTGCCCCCATCGGGCACGGGCACGAATTAACTTCCCCCTGAATGCTTACAGTTGAGGTATACCTGAAGTGATGCAAAAGTTGGCCTTTGGGCGGGTTCAAAGCGCCGAAAATCGATTCTTGAAAAGGGGGCTAGTATTGAAGAATACAACC
>DATIHO010000022.1:0-17771 GCA_035480615.1 Chlamydiales bacterium
CGCAGTTTTTATGAGCCTTAATTATCAGCATGTTGCAAAATGAACCACAGAGATAGATACCACAGAGAGAAGAACTTAAGCACGCATCCGCTGAATACCATCCTTAAGAATCTTTACGTTAAAGTTAATCAAGAGCCCCACTATTCACCTAATTTCAGGTAAGATAATAGCTGCGCTTCATGCACTCCTACGACAGCGCTTACCGATTTGATTTCAACCACTACTTGATTCTCTACGACCAAATCAAGACGATATCCACAATCGAGCATAACATCTTTATAAAAAATAGGCAGAGGTTTCTGGCACTCCACTTTGAGTCGTCTCAGACGTAGTTCATAGAGCAGGCAGGTTTGGTAAGCAGATTCTAACAATCCAGGTCCGAGATAGCGGTGAACTTCGATTGCAGCGCCGATGATGTTGCCTGTGAGGGGATCAGCGTCTTCTTTCTTAATAGGAAGGTTTATCTGAAACATAGATTTCATAATTTTTCTCTGTGGTGTCTGTCTCTGTGGTTCATTTTGCAACATACTGATAATTAAGGCTCATAAAAACTGCGGACTTAATGCCCTTACCCGTTACAGGTACTCATTTGTCGGAAGAATCACAGTTTTTTTGCTGTTAAACTTGACATTTCGAAGCCTGGATTGCTCAGATTGCAGAAAACACCTCCCTTTACAATGAATTTTAAATTCTCGATTTGAGAATTTTAATTTCTTAAAATATGGGTTGGAATCGGCGGGAACCCATCAAGGAGAACTGGAATAAGAGATCAAAAAGTTAAGAAACTAAAACCGCTGGTTTAATCATGAGAGTTACAAAGGTCGAATATCTACATGACTATAAGCTAAGACTTACATTTAGCGATAAGAAGGTTAAGGTTGTAGATTTGTCGGAAATTGCTCATGGAAACAGGCCTATCTTCCGTCCCCTTAAAGAGTTGAGTTACTTCAAGAAAGTTAAATGTGACGGGTTTTCAATCATGTGGCCAAACGAAGCGGACATATGCCCCGATGTTCTTTACAAAATGGGTATACCGAAACAACCTGAAGAATCGGGAATTTGACAAGGAGGCGGCTTTAGTTTTTGCGTCTGGAGCGAGCGATCATTGCTTATGGCAAGGCGCGAGCACACCCAAAAAAATGCTGCCAAGCCGACGTCGTCAAAAAACCGATTCTTCAGGTTGTTTCGGTATCAACCGCATAGACTTTTCGAGGAAATGCTTGAAAATGAACAATCAGAACGGGTACCCTTGAAGCTTTTCGAGACAACCCATTTTTTTCAGGCGCCAAATGGACAAAAGTCATTTTCAAAATCTAGTGCGGCAACTTGCGGCTCTGTCTACAGAAACAGAATGGGTTGAGTGGAAATATAATAAAGCAGAGCCGCAAGAAATCGGTGAATATATTTCTGCTCTGTCTAACTCAGCGGCATTGATCGGAAAACAAAGGGCTTTCATCCTCTGGGGAATAGAGGAAAAAAGTCGTCAAATTCTCGGCACTTCATTTCGCCCGAGAGAGAAAAAAGAAGGGAATCAAGAGCTCGAGAGCTGGCTTCTTATGCAAATAGATCCTCAAGTGGAATTTCTCATCCATGAAGATATAGTCGATGATAAGCACGTTGTTCTTTTTGAAATTTCCCCTGCTATCCATCGTCCAGTTAGTTTTAAGGGAACGGAGTATATCCGAATTGGAAGCTGTAAGAAAAAATTACGAGATTGTCCTGAGAAAGAGCGAGAGCTTTGGCGTAGATTTGATAGAGTGCCTTTTGAGAGAGGAATAGCAAAGGGTGAGGTGTTAGAATCTGAGGTGCTTTCTTTTCTTAATGTTTCTGCATACTTCGATCTCATGCGGCAACCATTCCCTGAAAGTCGTCCCGCAATGTTCCAATCGTATGTACCCTATCATTGCCGTCCGAGAACTTATTGCAAACGCCTTGATTCACCAGGACTTTACAAAGCGGGGTGCAGGTCCTATGGTGGAAATTTTCGAGAATAGGATAGAAATATCGAATCCTGGCCTTCCCCTTATCGATACGCTACGCTTTATTGACGAGCCTCCAACGTCTAGAAATGAAGCCTTGGCGAAATTCATGCGACGATTAAATTTATGCGAAGAAAGAGGCAGTGGCATAGACAAGGTGATTTCTGAAATAGAGATCTTTCAGCTCCCTGCTCCCGATTTTCGCACTACGTCCCAAAGTACTATTGCTTTACTGTATGGCCCTCGGCAATTCGCCCAAATGGATTCCGAGGAGCGTATTCGAGCCGCCTATCAGCATGCCTGTCTCCGCCATATATTAGGCGAGAGAATGTCAAACGCTTCTCTGCGTGTGCGGATGGGGATCACGCAACCCAATTACTCGATGGTTTCTCGTATTATTCGGGATGCCGTCCGAGCATCCCTCCTTAAACCTGACGGAGGAACCGGCTCTGGTAAGGGAGCCTCCTACCTGCCTTTCTGGGCTTGAATCTATTGTGATTGGGATCTCTTCGAATCGTGGAAAGACGCCCATAAGTCATTGAAGTTTAGGTATATTGAATTGTGACTGAATTGTGACTGAACAGCCTCTTTCTAGGTCGATCTTCGACTTATCATCTTGTTTTTACAGTCTTTTGATAGCGAGAAGGATTCCCCCCGTTTCGGGTGTCGCTAGTTTCGCGAGCGCCGTTTCCGCCAAAACCTTTGGAGTTAAAAACGGATCGACTTTTACTTCGCGCATCGGAAAAGAAGAAAGTAGCAGGAGATCGCCGGGATTCCAGTTCTCTTTGATTTCAAGAAAAGCGGATCCGGAGTTTTTCCCAAGTGGAGAGTTGTCCGCGTTGAGGAAACGGGGTTTCGCCCCTGCCCCTTCCGTGAATTTGCATAAAACGTTTGTTTGGGAAGAGCCAAATGCGAGAAGGCCGTATTCCAAATCTAAAAATAAAAGGGAAAAGTCGAAAGGAGATTCCAGCTTATTTTTACAAAGCGTTTGATTGAGGGCGTTTAAAAAATCGGGGAGGATGAAAGAGGGGATATGCGATGCGGCGAAGCGGAGCATTCCCTGGAGCATGGAAGAGAGAAATAACGTACTGAGCCCTTTTTTTGCGGGACGGCTGAAAAATATTGCGAAACGGTTGGGAAGAAGGGAGAAAAAATCTAAATAAGATCCATATTCTTCTTCTTTATAGGCGATCCCGATTTCGATATTTGGCCAATTTGGCTTATTTTTATGAAAAAGGGCCGCATTCGCCCCCTCGAGCATATTGTCTATTTCTTCGGGCGTAAAAGGTTTTTCTTGGGCATCGATATTTTTCAGAAAATGGGAGAGGTCGGCTATGACATCGATGATATCCTGGTAGCGATCCGCAGGATCGAGCTCTAGAGCTTTGGAAAGGATTTTTTGCAGCCCTCTTGGAAGCTTCCCGGTTTGGATGACGCCATGCGCCAGGCGGCCGAAATACAGCTCATAGGCGATGATTCCCAGAGAAAAGATATCGGATGGATAAGAGACCGTATCGGGGCGCTCTTTTTGCTCGGGACTCATGTAATGGGGAGTTCCCATCATTCTCAATCTTTTTTCCGGGTCTTTTCCCTCTTCCACAAACTGGGAAATTCCAAAATCGATCAGTTTGATGTCGCCCGATTCGGTCACCAAAATATTGTCGGGTTTTAAATCGCCATGAATCACCCCGTGGCCGTGTAAATGGGCCAGGGCATAGCCGATTTGCAAAATGATCTGGATGGCGCGGCTCGGTTGGAGCGACTCCTTTCTTAAGAACTGACGAAGCGATACTCCTTGAATAAACTCCATTACGACATAAAGCCCAAATTCCGATTTCCCTAATTCATAAAGCTTTACGATATTTGGATGGGAGGCGAGGCCCATGATCTTTGCTTCTTTTAAAAGGTGGGAGAGTATTTGCCTGGTTTTCAAGTACTTGGGAAGCACTACTTTGATCACGACAAGATGGGATGTTTTCGGGTCCAAAGCCAAATAAAGAAGGTTCATCCCCCCCCTTTTCAAGAGGCTTTCGATTTTATAGGGGCCTATAAAAGAGGGTTGGGGGGGGATATCGGGGTCCTGAGAAGCGGGAAGGGAGAGGGTTTTGACCGGATCGTCCATTTTTTTCTTATACAAAAGAAAAGGATTATCTGTCTAATCTATTGATTATAAAGCACTTAAATTTTATATTAATGGGACATTAATTTATGTAAATTTTAATTGATACATGTTAAAATATAGCTATAGGTGAAATGGGTTTAACAATAAAAAGGTAATTATGTCTTCAAGTAATAATACTCAAAGCGCGTCTCAAAATGCTCAAAGCATCATGGATGGGATCGAGCAGCAATACCAAACTTACGAATCGTGGCTCAATCAAATTGAAGCGGACGTGAACGCTATAAATGCAGATGCTGCAAAATTACCGTCTGTTTATCACCATCATGGATGGTGGATTTTTACTTATGTCACTGTCGATCACGGAGCACAAAACGCCCTTACAGATGATATCAATGCGAAAAAAGCGGACATCGACAAGCTGACCAGTCAACTTGCCCAGGCGGGCGAAGGCTCTTATAGGGCGTTGGCAAAAGCGCTGAAATCTGCTGTTGATGACATAGACATGAGCGAAACCAACCACAGTCGAAGAGACGGCGAGGCTGATGCGGCTAACGAAGTTCGGCTTTCCGATGATTTAACCCATATTTCTCAGTATATTCAGCAGCTTGCGACAGCTCTTGAGGATAAGGTTCAAGTCGAGAAAGATAAGGCTATGATCCAATACGACACAGATAATGGATTAGACTCTTCAAGCGATGTGCAAAAATTAATTAGTGATTCTGCTAACGAAGCTACTCAATTAGATAGTTTCCGAACTTCATTATTTTCTGATTTGAAAGATTACAATACGCAATACAACAATGCCGATATCGATGAGAACGGGATCCATTGGTATGATAAGTGGTTTAGCGACGGAAACGAGCGTGCGGCCAACGATGATCAGATCAAGGCAAATGTTGGAAAGATGAGTCAATTGATCGGGGAGATCAATCAGGACATTATACCGGAACTTGCGGCCATCAGCCCCGATTTTGCACAGATTTCCAATATTCTCGACCAGATTCTGAAACGGATCTCCGAATTGATGGATCCGAACCTCACCCCCGATCAGAGAAAGACGATGGCTATGTCCTTGTCTACACAGATCTTGAGCCTGTTTGTGATTGTGATGGGATTGCTCGATCTCGTCAAGCAGAACGCGGCGGCGGATAAATCGAAGAATGAATCGCGGATGTCGGAAGCGACAACAGCATCATCCCAGATGGGAATTGCCAATTCGCAAGCGCAATCAGCAAAGCTTTTGGAGGATTTGAATTACGCAGCGATCATGAATAAAGTCATGAAAATTGCCCAATATGCACTCATGGCTGTTACGACTCTTATCGTTCCGGGCGTGGGTTCGTTTCTTGTGGGAGCGGCGCTGATCGCTCTGCAAGCGTCTGGCGCGACAGATAAGTTAATAGCAGCTCTTACTCCGTTAATGGGAGACACCGGCGCGCAATGGTTTGTTACCGCTCTGGAAATGGTGGTGTCGATGGGTGGAGGCCTTGCATTGGATTGCGTACTCAAAACTGTCATGACGAAAATACTGGCGACGATCTCTGCGAATCTTGTAAGAGAAGCTGTTGCAACTGCAGCGAAGGAAGCGGCCAATGTTTTGGCGCATCAGTGCATAGGGGTGACAGCAAAGACAATTGAGCCAATTATTACCGAGGCAGCAGAAAACGCGGCGAACCTGGCGGCGAAAAAGGTATTTTTTATGTGCCTGAGAAACAAAAATGGAGCCAAAATGGTATGGGACTTGCTCATGCAGACTACTCGCAAAAGCGGTTCCCTTGCTCTGGAAAAGATCATGACGCCAATGATGCAGAAAGCCGCTCAGGCAGCTTTTGATGACGCAGCCAGGGAGGCAGGGAACGTACTTAAAGAGCTTGGTCGATTCGCAGTGAATGACGCAGGGGTTCTCTCCGATGATGCCGCGAAGCTTCTTATAGTTGTCGCCAATGATGCAGCGAATCAGGGCGCCGCTTCTGCAATGAATATAACGCCAGAACTCGCCAAGACAGCGCATGTTCCTAGTCATGAAAACATGAATTTTCAGGCGGTCACACGTGGGGAATTAGCGGGTCTTTATGGCGCTTTAACAAATAACGAGATCCTTGTGAATTTTGCAAAATTCATGCAGGATAAAGTGCATAAAGTCAGCGATTCCGAGTTCGAAAATTGGATCACAGCGCTCCAGGTGATTCAGCAGTTTCTGGCAAGTGTCGTCCAGATGGGCGCTGCAGGAACAGGCGGCACACTCAGCAGAGCACTCAGTGGCGTGGGTGCCAGCCAAGGGTTGATGAAAGTCAGTGCAGGGGCGCAAGGGCTAAGCATGGGAACGAGTGCCGTTTCCGATTATGGGATGTATGAGACACAAACTGCTGAAGGCGGCGCTATGGAAGAACTTGCCAAAATTCAGATGGTTTTAAACGTCCTATACCAGATGATTGCGCCTCAGATCGCAAACCGGAGAAAAAACGAAGCGCAGTATGACAATGCGCAATTTGTGGAACAGATGCAAAACACTTCTTCAATGTCGAGCCACTTGAGCGATTATCTGCGCCTCGCAGGTCAAGTCATGATTGCGGGATAGAGCAGACCTCTTGCGCAACTAAGGGTTCTGTCGATTTTCGGATTCTTTTGAGCCGATTTTCTTGTTTTTTTGAGGGAGTCATATCAACTTTCGTATATTAACCCCCTCAAAAAAACAAGAAAATCGGCTCAAAAGAATCCGAAAATCGACGAACCCTTAGTTGCGCAAGAGGTCTACCACTCTCGGGCCCATATTTGGTGTTTGATGATACGCCTTCCAATGTCCCCATGCCAATGATAAATGATGGCATGGGGCGCATCTTCCTCGCATCGGCTCCAGTTGTAAATTTTAGGCACTTCGGCGATGGCGATGTTTTTTTGGAAGATGAGGTGAGAAAGAAGCTCTTGATCGCCTCGGAAAAGATGATTTTGCCGATGAGACTCTCTTGCCCATTCTTCAATGAGAGGGCTTTGTTTTCGAAATACAACGACTCCTGAATTGTATACCCAAAATGATTCAAAAGTTGGCCTTTGGGTATATACCCATTTAGAATCTTTGGCCATTGCAACGCCTGATGGGTGGTCGGCCAGATTAAATAGCGGGGCGATCGATCCCCTCACTTCGCAATCAAGATCGATCCAGATCGTCCGTTTGTAAGGCGTCCGGAGGCAGGCCAGAGGCTTTTTAAACCACGCTCCGCGCGAGGGCCAAAACGATTTTCCAAACTGGTTTTCCCATGCGAACATGAGAGAAGGGGCGATGATGCGCCGCTCGGCGGCAAAATCCGGTATGCGAAGAGCGCGCACACTGCCCCGCGCGCGGCACCATGTTTTCTTTTCAGGCGACAGGCCAAAATCGATGAATGTGACTGGGTGGGTGTTATGCTGTATGTAGTGCTCCCACCACCAGGGCAGCAGCCACTCTTGCGTTTGATCAGAACCAGCAATGATCCCGCAGGTCATATAGAGGTCATCTATGCCGATTTATCGCGGATGATGATCGGCTGCTTGCCGTTCAGAATGCACTCTTTTTCCACGTGGATTTCTTGAATGGAAGGATCTGACGGAACTTCAAACATGAGATCTCGTAAAACAGTTTCCGTAATCATTCTGAGAGCACGGGCTCCGGTCCCCGTCTCTTTCGCTCTTTGCGCCATCGCTTTCAGCGCGTCTTCGGAGAATGAGAGTTTCACGTTTTCTTCAGCGAAAAGGGCGACATATTGCTTAATAATCGCATTTTTTGGCTGGGTTAAAATCGTTACCAAATCATCGACCGTTAATTCATTGCAATTCGCAATGCTGTTGAAACGGCCGACGAATTCGGGGATCATCCCAAAGGAGATCAAATCCTCGGGCTCCACTTTCGACAGGAGATAATTTGTCTCGTGGGTTTCAAAGCTCCTTTTGGAAGCAATGTCGAATCCGATCGTGCTTTTCCCAAGGCGTTTTGCAATGATTTTATCCAAATGGACGAAAGCGCCCCCTACGATGAAGAGAATGTTTTGGGTGTTGATTTTGATGTATTCCTGGTTCGGATGTTTGCGGCCCCCTTTGGGCGGCACGTTGGCAACGGTCCCTTCCACAATTTTTAAAAGGGCTTGCTGGACCCCCTCTCCCGATACGTCGCGAGTAATGGACACGTTGGCAGAGGTTTTACGAATTTTATCAATTTCATCGACATAAATGATTCCATGCTCCGCTTTGGCGACATCGTAATCGGCGGCTTGCAACAGGCGGAGGATGATATTTTCAACATCTTCGCCAACATAGCCGGCTTCCGTTAAAGTTGTGGCGTCGGAAATTGCAAAGGGGACGTCGAGAATGGTCGCTAACGTGCGGGCAATGAGAGTTTTTCCGGAGCCGGTAGGGCCAATCAATAAAACGTTGGATTTGCTATACTCGATTTCCGCTTTTCTGGAGATCGAACGAATTCTTTTATAATGATTGTAAACGGCGACCGATATCGTTTTCTTGGCGGTTTCCTGGCCGATGATATATTCATCCAGATGAAGCTTGATCTCTTTAGGTTTTAAAAGCTTCATCTCGTAAGAGATCGGTTTTTTTTGGACAATTTCTTGACAGAGTCCTACGCATTTATCGCAAATATACGCATTGGGTCCGGAAATCATTTTTTCGACGAGATCTTCGGTTCTTCCGCAAAAAGAGCAGACGGTGAGTTCAGGCTGGTTTTTTTTAGTCATGGGATCTTCGCATTGGATGGTGTTTCGCTGCCCGCGGAGGCTGTGAAAGGTTTTGCAATCTGGTCAATAATGCCATAGCGCAGCGCGGCTTCCGGGTTCATATAAAAATCCCTTTCCGAATCTTCATGCACTTTTTCGATAGTCTGTCCTGTCAAACGGGACATCAGGGAAGCGGTGATTTTCTTGAGTTCCAGGATCTCTTTTGCCTGCAAGGCGATATCTTCAGAAGTGCCCCCCACTCCTCCATAGGGCTGATGCAGCATGACGCGGCTATGGGGAAGGGCAAACCGTTTTCCTTTTGTTCCGGCAGCCAAAAGCAGAGCAGCCATCGAAACGGCTTGGCCAATGCAGTAGGTATTGATGTCACAGCCTAAAAATTGCATTGTATCGAGAATCGCAAGCCCCGAGGTGATCAGCCCTCCCGCTGAATTGATGTAGAGATTAATATCTTTCTTCGGGTCTTCCATTTTTAAAAAAAGGAGCTGGGCGACGACAATATTCGCTACCTGATCGCCGATTTCGGTGCCGATAAAAATAATACGGTCTTTCAAAAGCCTCGAATAGATATCCATGGATCGTTCGCCGCGCCCGGTATCTTCGACGACATAGGGAGTTAAAGACATAGTTTCATTGCCTCCGCGTTTCATTGCCGGCAGCTTTCAATCCCGCCCAAAAGCCAGCTTTTGAGATATTGAGATATATAATCAAGACGGGTTGCTTGGGTCAAGCTTTTTGCATTCGTATGATAAAATCCTGGGCTCTTGCTAAAATGATTTTAGATAAGCTAAGCGTATAAACTTCTTTAGGAATTTGCTCCAGATCGACTTTTTGCTCGATGCCGTGCGATTTAAGAGTCGCGATTGCGTCGTTGTACACCTCTTGATAAGTGATGCCAATCTTCGCATCCCGTACTACTTGTCTTGAAAGATAAAAAAGCTTTATGGCATGTGTCGATTCGTCTACAATCCTGGCTTCAAGATCGGTTTTTTGTTCTTGTGAAAATGTCTCCCAATTCTTTTTGAAATCGGAATCTTGCCTCAATTGCTCCAGACGGTGTTGTTTTTCCCCCAAAATGAGGGATTGAGGAAGTTCGAAAGAATATTCCCGGATTAAAAAATCGTTCACTTGTTCCCGAAGGGCGTTTTGCATTTTTTCATCCGCCTGGCGGTTTAACGTACTGGAGATGGATTGGCGCATATGGGCCACATCTGTCGCGCCCACTTTTTTCGCAAATTCGTCATCCAATTCCGGCAAAACGGCTTCTTCCACCTTCAAAATCGCGATGCGGACCTTTTTAGGCTGGAATTCCTTTTTGTCTTCATCGGTTGCGGTTGCATCGGGCTCGCTGATCCCTTCAACGACATCCCCGACTTTTGCTCCAATGACCAGTTTTTGCATCCATTCCGCCATCCTTTCTTTAGAAACTTCAAAACGGACTTTGTTGAAGACCCGGCTTAGCGCATCGCCTTCGATCGTATCCAGATCGATGATGAGGTAATCTTTTTCCTGGATCGGACGATCGAGCACAGGAGTCCAGGACGCAAAAAAGAAGCGCATTTGACGAATCGCTTCATTGATTTCCTGTTCTCCGACGGTCGCTCTTTCGACAGGATCGGGGTGGAAGCGCTTGGGATCGACGGAAGGGACATTTGGCTCCGTCTCGAAATGGAAGAGCAATTCCGCGCCTTCTTCTCCTATTTTTTGCAAATCAAACACAACGCGGGCACTCTGGTTGAGAAGAGGGATGTTCGCTAATTTTTGAGTTGCGGCAAAAACAGCATCGGCGAGTTTATTATGAGTTTCCTGTTCCACCTCGCTGGGGTATTTTTTCAGGATCATTTCGCTCGGAGCGCGCCCCTTCCGGAATCCGGGAAGGAGGATCTCCTTGCCAACCGCTTTTACCGCCGCGCGGCGGGCCGATTGAACGAGCGGGGGAGCTGCCTTGATTCTCATTTCCACAAGACAGGCTTTTTTACGTAACACAACGGCTTGAATCTGCTCGTCTTTGAATTCAACAGGTTCTGCTATTTGATCTGTGTTGGACACGAAATTCTGATCGTTTAAGGTTTTACACAAGCGGGCGATGAGGTTCGAACTCACGACCCTCACGTTGGCAACGTGATGCTCTACCACTGAGCTACGCCCGCACGCCATAGGAGACTGTCCAAGATGGTAGCATGGCAGAAAGTTTGTGTAAAGACTGTTTGCGAATGGCACAAGTATGGGTGTGTAAAAATTTTTTTGTTGAGGTGTGATTAAAAAAAATGTAAAACCAAAACTCGGGACGAATTTATAGTATAGCCGTTTTTATGTTGAATTTCAGAAAGCTTAGGCAAGATTTTTCTTCAACCACCCTGAAAGAGGGGCGCCAACTTTATGAAAAAAATAAAATTGTAGCGGCGAAAATTATCCGACTTGACAATGACGTCATCCGTTTCAGCAGCAGGATTCTAGGCAATTTCGAAAACACCTACGAAAGCGAGATTGAAGTGGACCGCTTTGAATCTCAAACGATTTTGACAAATTGCGATTGTCCGAGCCGTTTTGATTGCCAGCATTTGGCCGCGCTGATCTTCTTTTTGGAAGACAAAATCGATGCGCTGTTAGTGGCCTATTCGAAAGAATCGGATATCGGGGCCGCGGAAGATTTGGGGACGGAAGAGAAACAGGAGTTGATCGAAGCCATTAAAGAGGCCGAAACCAAAGAAGTGGTCAAGCAGGACGCCCGTTATCAAAAACAGGTTCTGCAAGAATACGTTTCCTCTGCCGACCTGTTATCCCACTCCCCCTTTTTTTTACCTCAGGAGGCGACGGAACTGGCTATTGCGGAGCTTGGGATCATTTTCAATCCCCATTCTCTGCACCAGGGGGAAAAGAGGAGCCGGGTAGAGTTTCAGCTGGCGCTGAGGCTTCCCACTCGTTCCAAGCCTTTGCAGATTGCGCATCTCAGATCTTTCCTGGATGCAGTGCGTTATGAAGAGCCTTTGTTCGTTGCAGGACGGAGATTATTTTTTTCCCTGAGAAGTTTTGATGAGGTTGGGAGCGCTTTGCTGCAGATTTTGCTCAGCTCGGCCCGTTTTAATGAAATTGCGAAAGAAGAACGGGCGCAAAAGATCGCGCAGCTGGATTTGGAAAATTTCGGACTGATGCTTGCGAAAACGCATGAAATTTCTATGCGGCTTGCAGGACCTCGAGGATTTAAAGATTTGGATGACGATTTCCCTCAGCTTCCTTGCCTTTATTTGGGGACTTTGGAAACGCCGCTTAAATATGCGTTCCATCCTGTCACTCTTCGATTCAATCTGGAGTACATTGAGCCGCCGGCTGCAAAAATTCTTTTAAAGCCTATGTTAGTCATTAGAGAAACAGCGCTTCATTCGGATGATGCGATCCTTTTTGAATGTTCAAGCCCGGGAATGCTTTATCAGGATGTCTATTACCGTTTTGCTTCGCATATCAGGCGGACCCATCTTTTAAATCTCAACGCCATTCGGGACATGACGATTCCGGAAGCGCTTTTCGGCTCTTTTGTGGAAAATGCTTTGCCTGAATTAAAGCGGTTTTCCGATGTAGCGAATGAAGAGGTCATCGATCGGTTCGTGACGCTACCTTTTGCAGGTCGATTGGGGGCGCGCTGCCACCTCTCCTATCTCGACGGAGAGCTTGAAGCCTCCCTCTTTTTTTCCTATGACGGGCAAGAGGTTCCCGCGAGGCTTGAAAAACTGAGTTACGATGAAATCAAGTCGTTTATCCAGCCGCAAGGCATTTTGGCTCGCAATTTAGTGGAAGAAAGGCAGATTACAGATGATCTGTTTCAAGATTTTGTATTCGATTCCCATACCTTGACATATCATGCGAAAAGCGAGAAGAAAATCGTTGAGTTTATGACAGGGGTCATCCCGCGCAATCAAGACCGGGTTCAATTTGAATGTCCGCAAAATCTGCTGGATCAATTTATTTACGATGAGACCACTTTTGATTTAAAACTCGATGCCAGCGAAACAATGGGCTATTATGATATCGATTTGGCAGTCCATGGCGCGCTCAAAGGGGTCAAATTGGATCTTCTTTGGGAATGCATCGCTTCGAAAAGGGCGTTTTTAGAACTCGATGTGGGTAGGGCAAGGACGAAAGAAAATGCTTCGCGCATTTCCAAAATCCTTGTCCTGGATTTGGACCGCATGTCAAAAATTGTCCACATCTTCGATGAACTTGGAATCAAAAAGCTCGAGGATAGCAAAGAGCAAAAACCGCTTTGGAATTTGACGACGATCGATCCAAAAATTTTCGACAATCTCCCCGTACATTTTGTGATGTCTGAAAAACTTCTTGAAATGCGCCGGCAAATGCTTGGGGAAAGCGCTCTTTCGCCCTCTCCGATTCCGGCCGTTTTAAAAGCTGAATTGAGGCCTTATCAGACGGAAGGGGTGTATTGGCTCGAACGGCTCCGGATGATGTTTTTGAACGGGATTTTGGCAGACGATATGGGCCTTGGCAAAACACTTCAGGCGATCGCTGCGATTACGCAGCTTCATCAGGCAGAGAAAGAGGCGCGCACTTTGATTGTTTGCCCTACTTCTCTTCTTTACAATTGGAAAGAAGAGATTCATAAGTTCAATCCCGAATTGAAAGCGATGGTCATAGACGGAATTCCAAGCCAGAGAAAAAAACTGCTGCAGAAAATCGAAGAATGCGATGTGACCATTACTTCTTATACATTGCTTCAAAAGGATATAGACACCTATTGCAAGATCTCTTTTCATTACGCCATCCTTGACGAAGCGCAGCACATAAAAAACCGGGGCACCCGCAATGCAAAATCGGTCAAGATGATCCAGGCCTCCCACCGACTGATCTTGACGGGGACGCCGATCGAAAATTCTTTAGAAGAGCTTTGGAGTCTCATGGACTTTCTGATGCCGGGATTTTTAAACTCTTTTGAACGGTTTGTCGAAAAATACACTCGCGCAACTGGGGTGCAGTTAACGCAAAACATCGAATATTTACGTAAAAAAGTGGGGCCGTTCATTTTGCGCCGTATGAAAAGCGATGTGCTGCAGGATCTGCCTCCCGTCGATGAGATTGTCTACCATTGCCAGCTTTCGGATATCCAACAGGAGTTGTATAGATCCTACGCCGCTTCCGCCCGGGATGAACTCACGAAACTTGTTGCGAGAGACGGATTCGATAAAGTGCAAATCCATGTACTCGCCACTTTGACGCGGCTCAAACAAATTTGCTGCCATCCGGCCATTTTCGCTAAAGAAAAAGCGGAAGCGGGCGATTCGGTAAAATACGACTTGCTGCTTGAGCTTTTACAAACGCTTGTAGAAAGCGGCCATAAAACCGTGATTTTCAGCCAATATACCCGGATGCTGCAAATCATGCGCGAAGATTTTGAGCAGAGGGGTATTTCCTTTAGTTATTTGGACGGTTCGACAAAAAACCGGCTCGAAATTGTAAAGCAATTTAACGACAATCCAAAAATACCTGTTTTTTTAGTGTCTCTAAAAGCCGGCGGCACAGGGTTGAATTTAGTCGGAGCGGATACTGTCATCCATTATGATATGTGGTGGAATCCAGCGGTAGAAGCGCAAGCGACGGATCGGGTGCACCGGATCGGACAGAAAAATTCCGTTTCCTCTTATAAATTGATCACATTGCATACCATTGAGGAAAAGGTCGTTGAAATGCAGAAAAGGAAAAAAGGATTGGTCAAGAAAGTCGTAAGTTGCGATGATGAGGCAATAGCGAAGCTCACCTGGGAAGATGTTCTTGAATTATTGCAGACTTAAGTGAATTTTAATGGAAAAATCGACGGCGCAAAACGTCTTGCAAACCTTGCAGATGTTTCGAATCAAAACAATGAAACGGGTCCACCGGCTTTCGGGGATTTTTTCAAGCGATATTGGAATTGATTTAGGGACCGCCAACACGCTTGTCTATGTGCGCGGCAAAGGAATTGTCTTGGCTGAACCATCAGTCGTCGCAGTGGATTCACTCACAAATGAAGTGCTGGCCGTCGGCCATAGAGCGAAAGCGATGCTCGGAAAGACGCCGCGGAAAATCCACGCGGTCCGCCCAATGAAAGATGGCGTGATCGCCGATTTTGAGATAGCGGAAGGGATGTTGAAAGCTCTGATTAAACGGGTCACTCCCGCCCGCAGCTTTTTCCGCCCGCGTATTTTGATCGCAGTCCCTTCAGGAATTACGGGCGTAGAAAAACGGGCGGTGGAAGATTCCGCCCTTCACGCAGGCGCGCAAGAAGTCATTTTGATTGAAGAGCCGATGGCGGCCGCCATCGGCGTCGATTTGCCGGTGCATGAGCCTTCCGGGAACATGATCATCGACATTGGTGGCGGAACCACCGAAATTGCCATTATCTCTCTTGGCGGTATTGTTGAGTCCCGTTCGCTTCGCATCGCAGGAGATGAATTCGACGATTGCATCATGAATTACATGCGCCGCACGTATAACCTGATGATTGGTCCCAGGACTGCTGAGGAGATCAAGATTACGATTGGTTCCGCGTACCCGCTCGGGAACAACGAACTGGAAATGGAAGTGCGGGGTCGCGACCAGGTCGCAGGGCTTCCAATTACGAAAAGGATCAATTCGGTAGAAATCCGGGAATGTCTGGCTGAGCCGATTCAACAGATTATTGAAAGCGTAAAACTCACTTTGGAAAAATGCCCTCCTGAATTGGCGGCGGATCTTGTGGAACGGGGAATGGTGCTCGCTGGCGGCGGGGCCCTCATGAAAGGGTTGGATAAAGCTCTCATTAAAGAGACAGGGCTGCCAGTCTTTGTTGCGTCGAATCCTCTTCTAGCCGTCTGTCTGGGTGCCGGAAAAGCGCTCGATTATCTCGACAAATTCAAGAAGAAAAAACCTTTGTGATCAAGAGATGGATCGATGAGATGGCCGCGCTTTGCCGCCCGGAGCGCGTCCATCTTTGCGATGGATCAGAAAGAGAGTTTGATAAAATCGCTGCGGAAATGGTTGCAGCCGGCGCGTTGGTGCCTCTAAATCCTCAAAAAAGACCCCATAGTTTTTGGTGTCGATCCGATCCGGAAGATGTCGCCAGAGTTGAAGAAAACACTTTTATCTGTTCAGAAAAAAAAGAAGACGCCGGACCCACAAACAATTGGAGCGATCCGCGCGAGATGCATGGCCGCCTAAAAACCCTGTTCAATGGATGCATGCAGGGGAGAACCATGTATGTGGTCCCTTACTGCATGGGGCCTCTCGGATCTCCCTACGCCCGCTTCGGGGTGGAAATTACAGATTCTCCTTATGTTGTGCTCAACATGAAGCTCATGACTCGTATGGGAAAAGATGTGCTTGAACATCTTCAGGAGGGGGCTTTTATTCCGGGGGTGCATTCGATAGGCTCTCCATTGAAAAGCAATGAAAAAGATGTGCCTTGGCCCTGTAATCCAAAAAACAGGTGGATCGTCCATTTTCCTGAAGAGCGATCGATTTGGTCATTTGGCAGCGGCTATGGAGGGAATGCATTGCTTGGGAAGAAATGTTTTGCGCTCAGGATTGCTTCTGCGATTGGGCGGGATGAGGGCTGGCTTGCCGAACATATGCTGATTTTGGGAATCACAAATCCTCAAGGTGAGAAAAAATACATGGCCGCTGCTTTCCCTAGCGCTTGCGGAAAAACTAATTTGGCAATGCTCACTCCCTCGCTTCCAGGATGGAAAGTAGAAACGGTGGGAGATGACATTGCATGGATGCATTTTGGATCGGATGGGCTGCTGTATGCGATCAACCCTGAAGCGGGATATTTTGGGGTTGCTCCGGGGACTTCAATGAAAACCAATCCCAATGCGATGCGCGCCTTATCTAAAAACGCCCTTTTTACCAACGTAGCTCTCACTGAAGACAAAGATGTGTGGTGGGAAGGGATGGATGGGCCGGCTCCGAAACATCTAACCTCTTGGATGGGGACTTTATGGGATCCTTCCTTAAAAACAAAAGCGGCTCACCCCAATTCAAGGTTTACAGTGGATGCAAAACAGTGTCCAATTTATGACAAGCAAGCGGAAAATCCTAATGGAGTACCCATTTCCGCAATTCTTTTCGGAGGAAGACGCGCTTCCACTGTGCCGCTCGTTTTTGAAGCATTTAATTGGTCGCATGGGGTGTTTTTAGGAGCCAGTGTTTCTTCGGAAACAACAGCTGCGGCGCAAGGGGAGACTGGCAAGTTGCGACATGATCCATTTGCAATGCTCCCTTTTTGCGGATATCACATGGGAGATTATTTCAATCATTGGTTGAAGATGGGAGAAGCCGGGGATCCTTCCGGATTGCCTCGCATTTACTATGTGAATTGGTTTCAAAAAAATGAAACAGGCCAATTTCTTTGGCCCGGGTTCGGGGAAAATGCGCGCGTTTTAAAATGGATTTTCGAAAGGACTGCAGGAAAAGGGGAAGCGATTCAATCGCCTCTGGGATATCTTCCAAAAACATTGGATTTGAAAGGGATTGAATCGATTCCTTTGCAAAAGCTTCTCGAAGTGGATCGCAGCGCATGGATGAAAGAATGCGATCTTTTAGCTGAATATTTTCAAATATTTGGCGATAGAATGCCCCAAAAACTAATGGATGAGCTCCATAGCCTGCGAGAGCGTTTATAACCTGCCGCAACTTACTTGTTTTAAGTGGCTTAAATATATGTATTGCATTCCATTTATTTTCTAGGATATAGTGGAGTGCAATCCATGATAGATGATCTTCAAGCCTTAAGCCGCCAATTTTTAGAAATTAAAAATTCTTCTTATAGAAGATATTTCATTCAAACGACCGCTCTTCAAAACATGATCAAATATGGTCATACATAACCAAATGATCAGCTTTTGATCGAGGACTATCATGTCCTCGGTTTAATTTCCTGGTGCTGCGAATAACTTCGCCGCTTTGCCCCCGCGAATGTATCAATACACC
>DATIHO010000023.1:0-3881 GCA_035480615.1 Chlamydiales bacterium
CTCCAGTCGAATTCAGAGCGATAGCGCGCTTCGAGACTCAAAGCGATGTTTTCATTGATGGTCCATTTGCAAATTGCATTGGAGCGATCCCATACGCTGTTTCGAAAATTCCAAACATTTTGCAATGAAAGATAGATAGAAGGGAGGCGCCACTCCAGCCAAAAATAGAGATAGGGGATCCATTGATGAATTGCGGGCGCGGCCACGAAACCATTGGCAGAAAGATCGGCCGTAAACCAGGGCCCTTTTTCGCTGCTATCCTTGTGATATAAAAAGGAACGGATTCCCCCTTGAATCTGGTTGATTTGGTTATATCCATCCGCGATGGAAAAGATGTAGTGATCGTCTGGGCGGATCGTGGGCCGGGTCAAAGACAAAAATCCGGCATATGGCTCAAGCACATGTTTATGTGTTTCAAAGATTCTCGCAGCTCTCGCCCTTACATCAGCTCCGTAGTTTAAGAAGCCCAGCGGTTGAATATCATGAGATGAGCTATTCGTATACAAGATCCCGGTCGCTCCAAAATTTGGAGTGACAGTCAAAGGACCCAGAAAAAAGGGACGGTGAAGCTTTTCCCTGGCTTCGAAACGGCCGGAGCGATAATCCATTGGCGGCGTAAGGGTGGGAGTTTTGGCTAACTGATCAGAGTAGGAAAAATCGACGTAAGAAGATTTAAAAAAAAAGGAGGAGATGATACCGCTGGAGGCTAAATTCACAGGCAGCGTGTGAAGATAGAAAGTAGGCAAATCCTGTTTGATCGATTCAAAGACATTGACTTTTGGCCGTGCCTTGAAATTTGCGATGAGGAAAGGGGATTGGTGGTGGGCCCAAAAAAGAGTTTGTTTAGCTGGAGCGATTTCAAAATCTTCGCTTTTAAAATCGCTAGGCATTCTGACATCGCTATATTTATCCCAACTGAGCGTTGTATTTGTCCTGCCATTTTGGCTTTTCCAATGATGCGCTCCTTCAAGGCGGAAGCGAAACTGTTTATTTGGGGCTGTTTCGAGTCGATCCGTGCCCACATAGCTTCGAGTGATGAATGTGGTTTGTCCATGAGGCGGAAAATATTCGCTTTCAATGGCCCCCCCCCAGCCTGTACTCCAGCGGTATTCTATTCGTCCGAATAAGGAAAAATCACGCCAGGAGTAAAGCTGGCAGCGCATGCCGGCTCGCGCTCCCTGCCCTCTGTCCCAATCAAGAAAATAGCGAAGGACGGGATCTTGATTGGTTTTTTTTAAATTGAGTTTGAGAGAAGGAAGCCAAAAAGTGGGGATTTTAAATAATCGAAATGCAATGTTTTTTGCAATAAAAAGGTCGGGTTTTAAAGCAATAACGCTCTTCGCATACACATCCCAATCGCTATCTTTATTTTCTGATGTTGTGATCGAAGCGTTTTCTACAACATAGCTCCCATCAGAGTGCAACGCAATTTTTTCTCCTGATATGAACCAGAGGCTCGACAATGTCTTTCCATGGAACAAGGTGCCCGTATTGGCTGCAAAATCATATTCTAATTTTTCCCCAACGAATACGAGACCTTTGTATTGAATCAGTAGATCGCCTTGCGCTGTGATTTGTTGGATCTCTTTTCCGTTTGTTTTGGTATGCGTGTATTCGATGATTTGAGCTTGAATGCGCAGCTCTTTTGATTTGACGACTCCTCCTTCATCTGTGAAAAGGATCCCATTTTGATATGTTGGGTTTCGCAAATCCACAATGATTTCCAATGCCTGGATTTTTAAATACAAGAGGAGAAGAAAAAGGATTCGGTACATCTCGGAAATGATAGGGAGGAACCAATACCAAATCCAGAAAACTTTTAAAAGCTGTTTTAAAACCCAAGCTTCGTCGATTTTGGGGATTCTTTTGGCCGCGCCACAGCCGAATCAAAAAAGTTATTTTTTTTAAATCTTAGCAAAGTCTATGGTTTAAATTTTAGAAAACGGATTCAGCTATATCCGAACTATGGAGGATTTGATGAAATTTAGAACATTGTGTTGTTTCATTTTTTGTGTTGTTTATGCTTTTCAATCACAAGCAATGACGACGAAGGGCAATCAAATAATCAACTCGAATGGCGAGGTGGTTGAGCTAAAAGGAATTAATTGGTTTGGCTTTAATAATGGCGATACGATGGTCGACGGCCTTTGGGCAGGACCCGATGGCTTGTCACTGGATTTTGCAACGGTTGTTTACAGGATGCAGCTTCTTGGGTTCAATGCTGTCCGCCTCCCTTTTAGTTTTAAAGACTTGAACGGGCTCTCTCCGAAAGTCTACAGTCAAACAGCAGCGCAAGCTACGCAAAGCGAAATTCAGGCAAGTGTTACCGACCCATCGGTCAGCGTGCCTGCCGGCTCTACGATTCCCGCTCAAAACTCACCACCCACGATTGTGAATGCAGGTGTCAGCAATTCCTATTTGCCGAATGATACAACGCTCAATCGATTCTTGTTTGTGGTGAATTTTTTTGCGAAAAATGGATTTTACGTGTTGATCGACAACCATTTGCGCGAAGATCAAACTGTTTTGCAATCTGGCACAGCCGCATGGGTGAAAAATTGGGTGAACCTGGTCACAGCAATTTCAAAAGATCCTGTGTCTAAAAAGATGCTCATGATCGACATTTTGAATGAACCGGATAATTATGGAGTGCGTTGGGAGGCATCCGGATCTTTGCCAGGATTGCGCACTTTATACCTTGCTATGATGGATGCAGTTTATCCGGTCAATCCCGATGCCCTATTTTTCATTGAAGGGGCGGGACAGGGAGGAATTGGATGTAATTGGGGAGACGGTTTTTGTACTGATGCGGCTTTGATCAGTGCAAATGGACTGAGCGATCCAACTCTATTTTTTAGTGCGTTGATGCACAAACCCTATCTCAACCAGGTTGTGATTTCGCCGCACGTTTATCCTCCTTCTGTTACCGGCGCATCGACAGGCGCTAGCGGGACCAGCCTTTGGACCCGTTTGAGCGAATCATTTGGATATTTAACTCAGGGAGGTTTTTGTCCAGCCGGCTCTACCACCTGCAAAGTCTTCCCGGTAGCTCTTGGAGAATTTGGATCTACTTTTACAGATGCAAGGGATCTGCAAACGATGCCTGATCTCGCTTCCTATTTAAATAACACGGGATCTGCGGCAGATGGACAACATAAAGCGATTAAAAACTGGTTTTATTGGGATTGGAATGCAAATAGTGGCGATACCGGCGGAATCGTAGCCGATGATTGGCGCACAATCAATTGGGTGAAGGTGAGATATTTAACGGGAGTCGGATTAAATCCCTGGTATTTCAAGCCAACTCCTGCTGAATATGGGAAGCTCTGTTTAGAAATCAATTCACAAGCAGGCTTAACAACGTCTTCCTTAAAGCCGATCAATGTGGGCAACTATACGTTTTCAATCAATAGTTTCAACACTCCTGTTTGTCAATCAGTAGCTGTTGGCAATTATACGGTCAGCGCTCCTGAAATTGTGATTGGGAATAAGAAATTCGTTGCCCCTTCTCAAGCAGTATCAGTGACAAAAGGGCAAACTGCGACTGTGGATATTAAGTATACAGAAACGATTATTCCCGCTACTCCTGTCTTGGTAACAGTGCAAATGGGCACTCCATGGCAATCAAGCCCAGGGGGGCCTTATTATAATGTCATAAATCTCTTTTTTAGCAATTCAGGAACAACCAGTGTGAATGCGCCCTGGCAAATGACCTTGCAAAATAGTGCATATGCATCTGTCAGCAGTTCTTGGAATTTAACTGTAAATTCTGTGAAAAATGGCTTGATCTCCACGACTATACCAAATAGTTGGGAAACGCTTGGCCCGCATCAATCGAGCGTAGTCAATGTGGGATTGATCGTGTCTTCAAGTTCCCAGAA
>DATIHO010000024.1:0-2421 GCA_035480615.1 Chlamydiales bacterium
GAAAAGGAGGGGATCCGTCTTCAAATCATGATCTCAAACGATTACAATATACCCAACCGCGCTCTTGCAGAATTTGAAGTCGATGCCAATTTTTTTCAGCATATCCCTTTTTTGAATGAGCAAATCAAAGAGTTTGGGTACAAAATCGAAAATTTTGCGGCCATAGAAATTGAGCCCATGGGAATTTACTCGAAAAAAATCCACTCGCTTGCCGATTTGGCAGATGGGGATACAATTGCGATTCCGTCCGACCCTACCAACGAAGCAAGGGCCCTTTTGCTTTTGCAAAGCAATGGCCTGATCCAATTAAAAAATTCCAGCGATTTCAATGCCACTCCTTTGGATATCCTATCCAACCCTAAAAACTTGCAATTCAGGGAAATCGACGCTGCCATTCTTCCTCGATCCCTTGATGATGTCGCCGCAGCAACGATCAACATGAATTATGTCCTAGAGACAACCCTGTCTCCGAAAAAAGACGCATTGGCCTTGGAAAATCCGAAAGACTCTCCCTATGCCAACGTAATCGCGATTCGAATCGGCGAAGAAAATCGGCCGGATTTAAACGCTGTAAAGAGGGCGATGACCTCTGAAAAAATGCGCCAATTTATCCTGGACACCTATAAAGGAGCCGTTATCCCGGCTTTTTAAGAGCATGAACCTTCCGCTCAACCTCTTTGGTGGCTCAGCCTTTGGCCTTGACGGCAATCAAGTCTTACATACCCACTCCGATAACAAACCGTACCAAGGGTCCTCCGATGCAACAGAATTTGTAAACACAACCTTGCAATCCGGAATCGCTTTGCATTCTGACGCAGCCATTCTCCGTTTTGCTTCCGATCAGGTCAAGGTAGACGGATTATTTATCGAGCTTGGAACCTACAAAGGCAGAACCACGAATTTTCTTGCAGCGCTCAATCCCCATAAAATGATCTACACATTCGATTCATACCTTGGATTGCCTGCAGATTGGGATCAGGGAGACATTATCTTTCCTGCAGATTGCCTCGCTTGGCCCAAAAATGAACCACTGCCCCCCTTTCTTTTGAACGTCGCGCTTAAAATAGGCTGGTTCTCCGACACGCTGCCAACATTTGCCGCTCTTCAAGATGAACCTATCGCATTTTTACATGTCGACTGCGACATTTACGAATCTACATCGCAAGCCCTCGATATTTTAGGGCCGATGATTGTGCATGAAACCGTTATTTTATTTGATGAGTTCTATAATTACCCAACATTCCGTGATCATGAATACAGGGCATTTCAAGAATTTTTAAAGAAATTTTCATTTGAAGCAGAATATTTGGCTTACAATGCTTTGCATGAGCAGGCCGCTGTTCGCGTTTTGAATCTGGAGCGAGCGATCGTTGCCGAGCAGGCAAGGCGCGAGTGAAGACAAAAAAGATGCCGCAAAGCCGACGCGGCAGATTCTCTCAATCTGGTTTTAAATCACCATATGGAGAGAATCCCACGTGTGCTGCATCACTGTTTGTCTGCAAAATACCGCAAGTGTCTATATACCGCAAGCGCTACGACACATCCCAGCATGCCGACGCCGACCATCGCCACCGAGGCCGCTATAGGTACGGCCATAAAGTGAAGGGCAGTTACCACTGCTGCAATTCCCCCGGCTACTGCTAATGCGGCAAATGCTGCGCTTGCCACTTTTGCAATCGTTTGAAAGCGCTCCTTTCGCAAATCTTTGTCATCCATACTAAGACGACTGCCTAGAAGAGGCATCGATTCATATTGCGATACCTCTTTCAATACCCCATTATCTTCAACAACCCGTGGACTATTATTATTCTCTATTTTCATCATATTTACTCCTAAATAACGTTGTGCTACGAATAAATATTATCAAACTTATTATAATTAAACAACTGTTTTTAAACATATTTTTATCCATTTATTTAATTCTTTTTTAAAACAAAAAAATTGTGAACAATTCAGGCTGCGTCGATTTTTGGGATTCTTGAATTATTTTGGGTATATACCCAAAGCTTACGAATGGTATAGTGATTTAAAATTAAATTGGCAGAAATATGCAAGGAGGCTGCGCAGATTTTTTGTTCTGGAGCGAGCGACCATTGCCGAATGGCAAGGCGCGTGCGAAGACAAAAAAGATGCTGCAGAGCCGACGCAGCAGATTCTGCCAATTTAATTTTAAATCACTATATAATAAGAGTTTCCATGCGAGTGCGTTGCGAAAAAAATCTAATACGCGGAGCGGCTTTTAACACCGGACCCGAATTCCATGCGCTGGATCACATTGCGCCCATTGCCAAGATCCTGCATATCCCATTAATTACGGATGTGGAAAAAAATTACGCACTATCTTCCCGCTTCTATCCACAAATTCAAGTGGAATTCATGCCTGATTTGGAAAGACAGCTTGGGGCGCTTGCCGAGCGATTC